>VXQO01000094.1 GCA_009838975.1 Gemmatimonadota bacterium
TGCTCATACCGCATCGTAACGTCCCTCCGTGCTTGAGTCAAGGGCATAATCACCAGTCGGCTTTACATTGTGGCTCGCTGCGACACTGGCCGCGTGCACTGGTGGCGACGGCGGCGAAGCCGCCCCCGTGATCGACGTCGAGACCAGGCCGCTGTCGCTCGAGGGCACCAGCCCGGTGGAGTGGACGGGCCACGAGCGGTCGTCTTACTTCGTGACCGCGTCGGACGGCGTGCGCCTGGCCGTCGACGTGGTGCTGCCCAGGGGCTACACCGGCGAGGGTGGGGCCGCGACGGCGTTCCCGGTGATCTTCCGCTACACACCCTATCACCGCACGTCGATCAACCCCGAGACGGGTGAAGTGCCGGTCGCGCCATTCGATTTCTTTCTCGCGCGCGGGTACGCCTACGTGGCCGCAGACATGCGCGGCAGCGGTGCGTCCTTCGGCTGGAACGACGTGATGACTCCCATGATGGTCGAGGACGCGGGCGTCATCGTCGACTGGATCGCCGCGCAGCCCTGGAGCGACGGCAACGTGGGCATGTTCGGCGGCTCCTACGAGGGCTGGTCGCAGTTTGCGGCGGCGGCGGCGCAGCCCGAGGCGCTCAAGGCCATCGTTCCTGTTCACACCGGCTGGGACGGGATGCTGGGCAAGCCCGGCGGCATCTTCAGCTACGCCTTCATCGAGATGTGGACGGCGATGACCGACTTCATCAACCACAACAACACGTTCCCGACCTTCCCCATTCCCCCGGTAACCCCGGTGCTCGACGAGGACGGGGACGGCGAGTTGCTCGACGAGATTCCCGTGGACGCGGACGGCGACACCTGGTTCACCGACGACTATCCGTGGCCTGTCGATCCCGCGAACCCCCCGCAATACCCCGACGGCGGCGCGCGTACCGAGCACGCCTACTTCAACGCCACCATGGAGCACATCGCGCACGCGGGCGGAGCGCCGGGCAACTACGACGCGGTGAATACCGTCAGGTCGACTCGCTTCTACGACACCACGCGCGAGTCCGACGGCCTGACCGCCCCGGGTCTCAACTGGGGGATGACGCCCGCGATCATCGAATCCGGGGTGGCGATCTACCACTTTGCCGGCTGGTGGGACGCCTTCACACGCAGTTCGTTCGAGGTGTTCGCCACGCTCGAGCCGACGAACCCGTCTCGCATCGCCGCCTGGCCGATGTATCACCAGGGGATCTCGCCCGCCGCCTCGACGGCGATCGGAGCCGACCCGGAGCGCGAGAACGTCTACACGCCCGCCTATCTGGGCGAGGCGCTGCGGTGGTTTGACCGTTGGTTGAAAGGGGTCAGGAATGGCATCGAATACGAGCCCCCGGTACACATCTTCGTCCAGAACGAGGGGTGGCGGGCGGAAGGGTCGTGGCCGCTGGAGCGGGAGGTCCCCACGCGGTTGTACCTGGACGGCGCAGGGGCGCTCGCGCGGCAACCCGGCGATCCCGGAAGCGACGACTACGCCGCCGACTTCACCCACGACGCCGCCTTCGGTCCCGGACTCGACGCCTCGCAGATCTCGGTCGCGAACGCCATGAAGGGGCGGCCGCCCTTCAACGCGCCGTCGTTCGGCCATTCCCGCCAGCAAATGTTCGGCGTGCCCGACGACCTCCCCTACCGCACCGACAAGGCCGGGCAGGTCCTCACCTACACCAGCACCCCGCTCGATGCGGACACCGAGGTGACCGGCCACCCCGTCGTCAGCGTTTCGGTCTCGTCGACCGCCGACTACGGCGACCTCTACTTCTACCTCGAGGACGTGGACCCGGACGGCAACGCCATACTCGTCACCGAGCACCAGCACCGCGCGGGCTTCGACCGCCTCGTCGACAACGACCTCCAGATCCCCGGCAACACCGGGATCGACGTGAAGCCCGACCTGCCCTGGGCCGGCTTCCGCGAGGCGGACTACACCGACCGCGTCTTCGCCGACGGCGCGGTGGTGCGGGTTACGACCTCGCTCCACCCGACGTCGTGGCTCTTCCGGGCCGGACACAGCATCCGCCTGTCGATCGCGGCGGCGGACTGGCCCGTCTTCGACCTGCACCCGAAGCTGTCGCCCGCGAACCGGCCCGACGCCGAGCACAACATCGTGCCGACGATCACGGTGCACCGCGGCGGCGACGGAGGGTCGTACGTGGAGCTGCCGGTCGTCCCGGGGCCGGGCCGCTGATGCGCCCGGGGGCCCGGTGCGCGCTGGTCCTCGCGGCCGCGATGGTCGTCGCGGCGCCGTGCGCGGCGGCCGCGCAGCCCGCGTTCGGAGTCATCGCCGGGCTCAACCGGGCCAACTTCACCGGGGGCGGCGCGGTCGATGTCAGCCCGCGGACGGGCGCCATGATCGGCCTCGTGGGAGACATACCCGTCGGCCCGCGGTTCTCGGTGCGGCCGGAGCTCCACTTCTCTGCCAAGGGGTCCCAGGTGCGCACCGAGGCGGGCGATCCGGCCGACGGGCCGAGCAAGACCTTCGGGGTGTCCTACATCCAGATGCCGGTGCTCGTCCAGTTGCGTTCCGCCTCGGACGGCCCGGTTCGCCCGCAGCTCTTCGGCGGTCTTTCCGCCGGCGTCCTGCTCGGCTGCAATCTGGGCAGCCTGGACTGCGCCGACGTAGAGGGAATCGACCAGAGCGGAGTGGACGTCGGCGTGGTGGTGGGCGTCGAGCTCGCGATGGGGCGCATCGGGGTCGGCGCGCGCTACGAGGTCGGCGTTCGTGCGGTCGACGCGTCGGTTCCCGGGAACGAGATCTACAACGGGGTGGCGTCGCTCACCGCCAGGTACACGCTGCGCCGCTGAGCGTCAGTCCGCGTAGTCCTGGCCCTCGTGGTCCAGCAGCGCCTTCATGCCGTCGAGATACCCGCGTTCGCCGAACCCGTCCGGCGCCATCGCGGCCACGGCCTCGGCGACCTCCACGGGAACCCGGCGCATCCGGCCGCCTGCGGCGCGCACCATCCACTCGGTCATGCATGCCCGCTCAAGCGAGATGAGGTGCAGCATGGCCACCTCGATCGAGGCGGCCGCCACCATCGCGCCGTGGTTGGCCATGATCAGCGTGCTGTTGTCCCCGAGGGCCTCGGCCATGCGCTCGCCCTCTTCGTCCTCTGTCACGATCCCCTCGTAGTCGAAGTAGGCCACGTTGCCGTGAAACACGCCGGCGTGCTGTCCGCCGCGGGTGTCGAGCCGCCACCCATCGGTCGAGGCGAGCGCGGTGACGTGTGGCGAGTGGACGTGGAGGGCGCAGGCCAGGTCCGGACGGGCCCGGTACAGGGGCGCGTGAATGGCCCAGGCGCTCTTGTTGGGGATGCCGGACCCCTCGACCACGTTGCCATGCGGATCGGTCATCAGCAGACTGGAAGCCGTCACACGCGAGAAGTGCGTCTGCCCGGGGGAGAGCAGAAGGTATCCCGGACGGCCGGGAACCGTGGCGCTGAAGTGGTTCCAGGTGCCTTCGTGAAGTCCCTCCAGCACGGTGATCCGGTGCACGGCGGCAAGGTCGACCCGCGTCTGTCGCAGGAGATCGGGCGCGGTCGTCCGGGCCGGATCCCCGATCGCGGCGGGCGTTGCGTTGGCCGTTGCAGTGGTGGATTGCATGCGTGGAGTATGCTCGGGCGGGCGTTTGCGCCGCAAGCAGGGGAACAGGAAGGGCCGATCGGGACTACATTTGGTGATACCATCTGGAGGTGCAATGTCCACACAGATCCGGCGCCGGGCCGTTCGCGCCGATTCTGGTTCCTGTCGGCGGGTCGGCGGCAGCGCGGCGGTCGGCCGCCGTTTGCTGATCGCGGCAGCGCTCATGGCGGCCTCCGCTTCCAACGCCTCGGCCCAGCTGGGACTGGGGGTCATCGGCGGTGTCAGCCGCGCCGGATTCACCGGCAGCGGCGCGATCGAGGTCAGCGCGCGGACGAAGCTCCTGATCGGTGTCACGGGCGACGTTCCCTTCGGCGAAACGTTTTCCATGCGGCCCGAGCTCTACGTTTCCGCCAAGGGGGCCCGGCTGAACACCGTGTTGGGCGACTATGGCCTCGGTCCCAGCAAGGTCTTCAGCCTGACGTACGTCCAGATGCCGATCCTGGCACAGCTGCGGACCGCGCCTGGAGGCGCACTTCGCCCTCACCTGTTCGGCGGCCTGTCCATCGGAGCACTGCTCGGGTGCGAGTTGCAGGACGACGACTGCGACGAGATCGAGCCGATCGGCCATCGCAAGATCGATTTCGGCGTGGTGGTGGGGGGCGAGGTGGACTGGCGCGGTCTCGGGATCGGCGCGCGCTACGAGGCCGGCGTGCGCGCCATGGAGGCTTCCATGGAGGGGAGCGAGATCTACAACGGCGCGTTGTCGTTCACGGTGCGCTACATGTTCCGGCAATAGCTGGCAGACCCCCAATACCCCCCGGGGGGGGGTCGTCCACGCACTGTCGACTCCCGCCGGCTCAGGCGAAGAACTCGGCCACGAAGTCGGTGGCGGGTTCTGCGGCCAGACGATAGGGCGGGCCGCTCTGCACCACCTTGCCCCGCTCCAGCGCGTAGACCGCGGGCGGGCTCAGCGCGTGCACGTCGCGGGGATCGTGGGTGACGACGATCGCGGGCTGGCGCCGCCGGGCCAGATGGCTGGCCAGGTAGCTGCGCAGTCCCCGCCGGGCGGCGACATCCATGGCGGCCAGGGGCTCGTCGAGGAGGAGCATCTCGGGCGCCGGCAGGAGGGCGCGGGCGAGGGCGACGCGCTGCTTCTCGCCGCCTGACAGCATGGCGGGATAGCGCCGCGCGAGGTGCCCGCAGTCGATCTCGCCGAGGATGTCGGCGGCGATGCGGTGACGGTCCGCCCTGGGTGCGCGCGCGGGTCCGGCGGCGAGGCCGAAGGCGACGTTGTCGAGGACGGTCAGGTGAGGGAAGAGGCCGTACCCCTGCGGCACGTAGCCGACGCGACGGTCCTCGGGGGCCAGGAAGACACCGGCGCGGGAGTCGAAGAGGACGCGGTCGCCCACGCGGATGCGCCCGCGGTCGGCCCGGCAGGCACCGGCGATGACGCGGAGCAGGGTGGTCTTGCCGGAGCCGTTCGGCCCGATGACCGCCACGGGGGCCGCATCGCCCTCGATGCCGGCATCGAGGTGGAAGCCGCCGGTGCGCGCCTCGACGCGGACGCTCCAATCCACCGGTCAGGCGCCGTGCTCGACCCCGAGCCGGCGCACGAGCAGCGCGGGCACGGCGCGCAGGGGAATGAGGAGGAGCGCGCTCGCGGCCACGAGAACGAGCGCCAGCGCGACGGCGACCCGCGCGTCGGATTCGAGGGCGGTGTAGATCGCCAGCGGCATGGTCTGGGTGGTGCCGGAGAGGTTGCCGGCGAAGAGGAGCGTGGCGCCGAACTCTCCCAGCGCCCGGGCCCAGGCGAGGGCCGCGCCCGCAACCATGCCGGGTAGTGCCAGCGGGACCGCGACGCGGAAGAAGGCGCTCGCCGGGGAGTGACCGAGGGTGCGGGCGACGGTCAGGAGGTCGTCGTCGATGCGCCGAAAGGCCGCGGCCGAGGCCTGGACGTAGAAGGGTGCCGAGACGACCACCTGGGCCACCACGACGGCGGTGGTGGTGAAGGGGATTCGGAGGCCGAGGGAGGACAGCGCCGGGCCGAAGAGCCCGTTGCGCCCGAGTGTTTCGAGCAGTGCGATGCCCATGACCGCGGGCGGGACGACGATGGGCAGGTCCACCAGCGTCTCGACGAGGCGCGGGGCGCGTCCCGGGCGGGCCGCCATCCACCATGCGAGGGGGGTGCCCGCCAGGACGATGACCACCAGGGAGAACAGGGTCGTGCGCGTGCTCAGCCAGAGCGCCGGGGCGAAGAGGGGGTGGCGGGCACCCGCGGCGATGTCGCCGGGAGAGGACGCCCCGGCCAGCGCGACCAGCGGGACCGCGAGGATGGCCAGCATGGGCAGCGCGGCCAGGAACGGCGCGCGTTCCGCGAGAGAACGGCGGTGCTTCACCCGGGGCTGTTACTGCGCGGCCGTGACGTCGGTGAGAAAGCCGTGGCGGGACAGGATTCGGCGACCCTCCGGCGAAGCCACAAACCCCGCCCACCGCTCCGCCCCGGCCGCGTTTTCCGCGTCTGCCACCACCCCGATCAGATACTGCGCGCGCACGTTCGCCCGGGGCGGCACCCGCACCGTCCGCACCCGCCCCGGCGCGGCGTCCGTGCGGTACACGATCGCGGCGTCGGCCTCGCCCAGCTCCACCTTGGCGCGCACGAGCCTCACGTTGCTCTCCTCGGAGACTACGCGGCCCAGCACCTCCGCTTCGAAACCGGGGAGACCGCCGTCGGCCCCCGCGCGCCTCAGCGCCTCTCGCGTGTACGCCCCCACCGGCACGTACGGCGTCCCGATCACGAGGCGCTCGGCTCGCACCAGGTCGGCGAAGGCCTCGATGCGGGACGGGTTGCCCCGCGGCACGATCACCACCAGCTCGTTCTCGGCCAGGACGCGCTGCCCGGTGACCAGCCCCTCGCCCACCAGGGACTCCATGTGGCGGGGATCGGCGGAGGCGAAGACGTCGGCGGGAGCGCCCTGCTCGATCTGGAGGCGAAGCACCTGGCTTCCGGCGAACACCAGCACGACCTCGGTTTCGGGGTGCGAAGCTTCGAATGCACCCGCCATGTCGCTGAACGCGTCGGTCAGCGACGAAGCGGCGAACACCCGCAGCGGCTGCCGTTCCGGATCGGCGGAGCCGCAGCCCGGGAGGAGGAGTGTCGCGCTCAGGACGGCCGCGTTCAGGGCCGCCGCCCCGCGAGTCCTCACGCCGCGTCCACGGTCGTGACCTGTCCGCTCATCGACCCGTCGTAACCGGGCAGGTGGCTCACTTCGGTGCGGAAGGCCGCGTCGTCCAGGGCGTCGATGACCCGGGACACCGGCGTCTTGGCCGCGATGTCCGCGGGGACGACCAGGTCGAAGCGCTCCTCGGTGAGCGGCATGAAGTCGAGTCCCTCGGCGAGCGCGGCGCCCTCGATGGCGATGCCCACGTCCGCCGCCCCGCACCGCACCAGGTTGGCCACCTCGAGGTGGCCGCGCGCCATCGGTCCCGAGTCCGGAAGGGCACAGTCGGCCTCGGCCTCCACGAGCCGGGTGGCCAGCGCCTGGGCGCCGGACCCCTCCTCGCGGCGTACAACCCGCAGGTCCGAGTTGGCGAGATCGGCTCCGCCGGAGATGCCGCGCGGATTCCCCGCCGCCACCACCAGCCCCTGGCGCCAGCGCGTGAGGTTGACGACGAGTAGTCGGCGGCCGGGCAGCACTCGGCGCGCGACCGCCGCGGTACCCTCCGCACCTCCGCCTCCCGACAGGTGGAGCCCCGCCATGTGCACCAGCCCCCCCGCGAGAAGTCCCATCGAGTTCCTGTTCCCGGTGCGCAGCCAGGTTACGCGCGCGTCGCTGAACCGGGCTCCGACCCGCTGCGCCACCGCCCCCAGCAGGGGCGCGCACCCGGCGACGAGAACGTTGCGCTCGAGGTGCGCCGAATCCGCGAGCGGTGTGACATCGGCTTCGTCCCCGTCCACTCCGGCGATGATTCCGTCCGCGGCGGTGATACCGAGCGAAGGAAGCCGGTGCGCGGCCCAGCGGCCGTCGACCTGCCCGAGGACGACCCGCGAACTCGCCTGGTTGTCCGGCCCGGCCGGCGCCAGACGCGCGCGGATTGCGGGATCCGCCGCCAGGCTGAACAGGTCCTCCACGGCACACCCGAACACCCGTGCCATCCGCAGCCCGAGGCTCGTGGAAGGAACCTGCGAGCCCGTCTCGATCGCGTGGATCGCCTGACGGGACACGCCGAGGGCTTCGGCGAGCTTCTGCTGCGACATCCGGTTCGCCTTGCGGTAATGCCTTACCCGGTTGTCTAGCTGGACATCGGTCATGCTGGGTCTCCCTGGTGCTGGTGCGTGGTCCGACAACTCCGACAATGTAAGGTTTACCTTATAAAGTGTAAAGCCTACTTGTCAGACACGTGCCCCCACCGCGCCCCCGGGGCCTATCCGAAGTGGGGTCGGATCGCCTGCGCCAGCGAGACCTCGATGTCCCACACGGCATCCGTCACCGCGCGGCCGATCAGGTCCATCCGGCGCAGGAACTGAATGCGGGGCATGACGTGCTGCAGTTCGCGCCTGGAGAGCAGCTCGGCGAAGATGCCGCACGCGTCCGCCAGGCAGATGATGACGACGTCGCGCGGAGTCGGGATCATCTCGCTGAAGAGGAGCTCCATGATCCGCAACTTGACCTCTTGCTCGGCGGTCCCGTCGACGACGGGGTAGCGCCGCGACCGGAAGACCCACAGGAACCGGTCCTCCCTGCGCTCAAGGATTCCACGCTCGACGAGGCGGGTCACGGCGGCTTCGCGGATTGCGTCGGAATGACCCGCGGCGCGTTCCACCCAGAAGCGCGCGTTGTGGGTACCCTCCTCGCCGGCGATTTCGGCGAGCACGGGATCGAGCAGATCTTCGCCCAGCGGGGTGGAATCGACCAGGATCAGCTTCTCGAGGTCGGTGTCGATCCGGTCTTCGAGCGCGAGATCCATCAGCACCGCGCCGCCGAGCGCATACCGCATCGACCAGTCGGGTACCCGCAGGAAGCGCCCCTCTTCGTCGTCCAGCAGGAGCAGCATGATTTCTTCGGCGAATCTAAGCGTCATCCCGGTCCGGTCTCCTCAGAAGATGTTGGCCTCCACCGCCACCCCCGCCTCCTCGAACCTTCCGTGACGGAAGGCGGTCACGTCAAGGGTGTGCGCGTGTCCGTCGGCGATGAGCTCGGAGACCGCCAGCCCGGTCGCCGGCGCATGCATGATCCCGTGCCCCGAAAACCCGCAAGCGTCCACCCACCGGCTGGCCCCCGGATTGAAGCCGATCACCGGGTTGTTGTCGGGTGTCACGCCGTAATATCCCCACCAGCTTCCCTGGCGGTCCACCCCGAGGTCCACCCACCAGGGGTAGCGGTCGACGCCGGCCAGCAGCACCTCCTCCAGCCAGCGCCAGTCGACCCCCTCCGTGAAACCGTCGTCGGCGTGGGTGTCCATGCCGAACAGAATCCGGTCGCCCTCGCTGCGCAGGTATACGCCGGTGCCCAGGTCGATCGTGAGCGGGTAGGTGCGCTCGTCGGCGATCGGCGCGCTCAGGAAGATCTGGATGCGCTTCGGCCTGACGGGAACTTCGAGCCCGGCGAGCCGGCCGACCCGTCCCGACCAGGTTCCCGCGGCGTTGACCAGGTGTTCGCAGGAGAAGGTTCGAGTTCCCGTCTCGACGAGCCATCCGTCGCCCTCGGGGCGGACACCGGTCACGGCCTCGCGGAGATGGTACCGCACTCCGGCCCGGCGGCCCATCGACACCCATGCGTGCGTCGCCATGTGGGGATCGATGACCCCGTCCCAGGGACCGTAGGTCACTCCGGCGAGCCCCTCCGTGGCCATGGGGACGTATCGCACTGCCTCTTCCGGTGCGAGCACCTCGACCGGGGCGCCCATGCTGCGCTGCAGCGCGACCGAGGCCAGGTGGTCGTCCCAGCGCTCCGGCGGCACGAGCAGCAGGTACCCGATGTCGCGGTAACCGACCTCGAAGCCGTGCCGCTCGCGGAAGGTGCGGTAGATGGGCAGCGAGTACATCGACAGCGCGATGTTGGGAGCCGTCGTGAACTGCACGCGCACTCCCGCCGCGCTCCTCCCGGTGGAGCCGAGCGCGGGTGCGGCCTCCCGTTCCAGGACGGCGACCGACAGACCGCGTTCGGCGAGCTGATACGCGCAGGACGCCCCCACGATCCCGGCGCCGATCACGACGACGTCGGCGGTGTGGGTGCTCCCGCGGACGCCGGTGTCGCGACGCGGGACCGGGTTCATGACACGGGGGCCACTGGGTCCCCGCTTACCCTTCCTGCCTCCTGAACGCGATGCTTCCCTCGATCTCCGCATGCAGGACCGCGACCTTGCCGTCGGTCCCGATCTCGAAGCGCAGGAACTCACGGGGCTCGGCGCCGCCGCCCCAGCTGATCCGGAAGGTGTCGTAGTGCCAGTGCTCCAGGGAGCCATGGTAGCCGGCGCCGAAGCTGGCGCTCAGCACCCCGCCGTCCTCGGTCACCGCGATCTCGCCGTACATGTCGTTGGCGTAGGTGCCGGCGTACTCGGCGACGGGCAGCGTGGTCGACGTGCCCTCCGCGCGGCTCTCTTCGACCTCCCTGGCCGCGGCGCGCTGCTGGTCCATGAACTCGTTGAAGACCTTGAGCATGTTCTCGTGCCAGGGGAGGCCCTCGCCTTCCTCCAGGCGGTCGATGATCCGGTGCGCCAGAGCGGAGCTGAAGCCGTTTGCGCTGCTCAGGTTCGACAGGATGACCATTCCGTAGCCGCGCCTGGGGACGAATCCGACGTAGGCGGTCATGCCGTCGATGTTGCCGCCGTGGGAGATCATCGTGACGTCGCGGTAGCTGCTGAGGAACCAGCCGAGCCCGTAGGTCAGGAAATCGGATTCGGGCCAGGTGAGCGCCCAGGTGCCCTCCTTGCGGATGAGCATCTGGCTGGTGTGCGTCTCGCCTATGGCTTCGTCGGAGATCAGCCGCTCGCCCTCGAATTCACCGCGGCCGAGCTGCAGCCGGATCCACTGGGCCATCTGCAGCGCGCTGGAGTTGATCGAACCCGCCGGCCCGGCGTTGTCGATGTTGCGGTAGGGGATGGCCTTTACCTCGCCGTCCAGCGACGGATTGTGGGGCGTGGCAACGTTGTCGAGCCGTTTGAGGCCCTCGACCGAGGTCGTGCTGCGGGTCATGCCAAGGGGCCGGAAGATGCGCGAGGCCACGAAGTCGTCCCAGCTCATGCCGGAGGCGTTCTCGATGACTTCGCCGGCCGCGATCCAGGTCGTATTGTTGTACTGGAAGGTCGAGCGCAGCGGGAAGGTGACGGGCTGGTGCCTCACCTGCTCGAGGACCTCTTCGCGGCTGCGGCCGCTCGCGTACCAGAGGCGGTCGCCGCGCATCAGGCCGGAGTTGTGGGCCATGAGGTCGCGCACGCGCAGGTCGCGCGTGATGTAGGGGTCGCTGAGCTGGAAGATGGGCACGTGGTCGCCGATGGGATCGTCCCATGACACTTTTCCTTCGTCCACGAGCATGGCGATCGAGGCGGCGGTGAAGGCCTTGGAGGTGGACCCCACCGCGAAGATCGTGTGCTCGTCGACCGGATCGCCGCCACCGATCTCCCTGACGCCGAAGCCCTGCGCGAAGGTGATTTCGTCGTCCTGGATGACGGCGACGGCGGCTCCCGGGATCCCCCAGTCGCCGATCATCTGCTCGATCTCGGCGCCCAGCCCCTCGAGCCCCTGCTGCGCGGTCGCGGCCGGAGCGAAAACGACGAAGAAGGCGAGCGCAAGGAATCGGGTGCGGTTCATCGGTGGGGTCTCCTGAAGGGTATGGGTGGCCGCGCGTCTACCAGCTGCCCAGTTCCCCGGCGCGAGCGATGACACCGCCGAGTCGCTCGGCGGCGTTGCGCCAGTTGGTCCGTACGGTGGCCTGGGCCTGATCCGGGTCGCCGGACGCGATCGCGTTCACGATCTTCTCGTGCTCCTCAACGGACACGGCGATCTGATCGATCAGGGCGTCGACGTAGAGGCGTATGTAGCGCTCGGCCTGTGGCTTGATGGAGTCGTTGAGTACCAGGAGCCGGGGGCCGGCCCCCGCCTGCACGTACGACCGGTGAAATCTGTTGTCGAGCTGGAAGAGCCGCTCGCGGGAGGGTCTGCCGAGGCGCGCCTCTGCGAGCATCTCGGAGTTGATCGCGTTGAGTTCGGTGACCAGGGCGGGGCGGGTGTCGACAAGGGCTGCGCGGTAGGCGGCCAGCCCCTCGATCTCGCCCACGATGAACATCAGTTCCAGCGCGTCGTCCTTCGTGAGCGGCGAAACGTACGGGCGGCTCTGACGACCGTTTCCGGTATCGGCGATGTAACCTTCCTGCATCAGACGCTGGAGCGCGCTCCGGATGGGAGTGCGGCTAAGCCCGAGCCGGTCGGCGATCTCGGTCTCGATGAGACGCGAGCCGGGGGCGAGGCGGCCGTGGACGATGAGTTCGCGCAGGCGCTCGTAGGCCTGCGTCCCGAGATCGACAGTGGTGTTGACTAGACTCATGGCTCCCTGTCCGGACGGACCGCGCATCTTGGCGGAATCCGCCTCCTTACTAGATTCCCTTGTTCCCGGTTCCGCTGTTTGTTCCAGCGGGACCCCGTTGTTTCATGTCCAGCCTGACAATATAGCGCAGAAATGTACTCCGCGTGGGCTCGAATTATTGTATACCTTGCCGTATGCGAAACTGCAAGCTAGGTTGCCATCCCAAGTGACGCCAGGGAATGGACGTTCTCAAGGGAGCGCCGTGATGACCTCGCAAGCCCCCGCCTCCGGCACAGACTCCTCCGGCTCGTTTCAGGTCCAGATTCGCCCGGCTGAGACTCGCGACGATTTCGTCGCGTGCGTCGATCTTCAGCGTGAAACCTGGGGCCACGGCTTCTCGGACGTCGTGCCGCTCAGCATGCTGCAGATCACCGCGAAGATGAAAGGGGTGGTGACGGGGGCGTTCGGTCCCGACGGAACCCTTTACGGCTTCGTCTATGGGGTGACGGGGCTGCGCCGGGGGGAACTCGCCCACTGGTCGCACATGCTGGCCGTGCGCCCCGAGGCACGAAACCAGGGAATCGGCCGGCGGCTCAAGCTCGCCCAGAAGGAGGAACTCCGCGGCGTCGGGGTGAGGACCATGTACTGGACCTTCGACCCGCTGGTGGCCCGGAACGCACATCTGAACCTGAACCTGCTCGGGGCCACGGTAGACGAGTTCGTGCAGAACATGTACGGGACATCGGACAGCGAGCTCCACCAGCTCGGAACCGACCGGTTCATCGCCAAGTGGGACCTGGCGGGCGCGAGAGCGCCGGGCGAGGTCGATCTGACGAGCACGTGCGGGGAGGCGCTCGGTGATGCCGCCTCGCGAGCGTCGGAGGGGCAGTCCGAATCGGCGCCGGTCGTGTGGGCTCCGGGCAGCGACGAACCCCTGCCCTCGACCGACGCGGACGTGATCGAAGTTCTGATCCCGCGCGACATCGAAGAAGTGGAAGCCCGTTCCTTCGACGAGGCGCTCGGCTGGAGGCATTCGACCCGCCGGGCGTTCAATCACCTGCTGAGCGGGCCGTACGCAATAAGCGAATTCATTCCGGGGGAGACGCACGGCAGGTACGTCGTCTCCCGCTAGCACCCGAACGCAGGAGAACACCCCCCATGAACCGGTTGCTGATCGTTGTCTTCGTCGCCTCCGTCGCGTTTCCCGCGAGCGCCCTGGCGCAGCAGAACATGGATGTGCTCACCGCGGAAGACGTCTTCGACCTCGAGTTCGTCAGCGACCCGCAGGTTTCGCCGGACGGCTCGCAGATCGTTTTCGTCCGGCAATGGTCGGACCCGCACACCGACACGCGGTACTCGAACCTGTGGATCATGGACGGCGACGGCTCGGGACAGCGTCCCCTCACTTCGGGCAAGCAGTCGGACAGCTGGCCGCGGTGGGCGCCCGACGGCAGCCGCCTCCTCTACATGTCGGACATGACCGGGTCCGCGCAGCTGCACATTCGCTGGATGGACACCGGGGCCACGAACCGGATCACGAACCTGGCCGAGGCGCCGCGGGTCCCTGCCTGGTCGCCGGACGGCTCGCAGATCGCGTTTTCGTCTTTCGTGCCGGACGCCGGCATGCAGCTGATCTCGATGCCGGAGCCTCCGGAAGGGGCCGAATGGGCGGACCCCGCTCGCGTCATACACGAGCTCGTCCACCGTTTCGACGGGGCGGGTAACCTCGAGCACGGCTTCACCCACCTGTTCGTCGTCCCTTCGGAAGGTGGGACTCCGCGGCAGATCACCAGCGGGGACTTCCATCACGGGGGCTACGTGGGCCGCTCGGGGAGCGGCAGGCCCGCCTGGTCGGCGGACGGCGAGTCTGTCCTGATCGCGGCGAACCGGCATGCGGACTGGGAGCTTGAGAACCGCAACACCGAGATCTACGAGGTCTCGCTGGACGGCACGATCCGCGCCCTGACGAACCGCAAGGGGCCCGACGGAGGCGTGGCGGTGTCGCCCGATGGCCGCCGGATCGCCTACACCGGTTTCGACGACCGCTACCAGGGCTACCAGGTGACGGGGCTGTACATGGCGAACCGCGACGGGTCGGGTGCGCACCAGGTGGCGGCTCAGCTGGACCGGACCGTGGGCGGGCTCGCCTGGTCGCCGGATTCGGGGCGGCTGTATTTCTCCTACGCGGACATGGGCAATACCAGGGTCGCGTACGTCGAGCCGGGCAGCGACGAGGTGCACATCGTGGCCGAGGACATGGGCGGAAGCGGATCCGCGTACGGGGGCGGCAGCTTCTCGGTGGGGCCGGACGGCATGTTCGCCTACACGACATCGACACCGACGGTGATGAGCGAACTGGCGGTCGGGGGCGACGGCGGCGATGTACGCATCGTCACGGCGGTGAACGAGGACGTGCTGGGGCACAAGACCCTCGGGGCCGTCGAAGAGCTGTGGTGGCCCTCGTCGCACGATGGCCTCGACATCCATGGGTGGATCATCAAGCCGCCCGGATTCGATCCATCGCGGCGCTATCCGCTGATCCTGGAGATCCACGGCGGGCCGTTCGCGAACTACGGCGACAGGTTCGACATAGAGAAGCAGTCGATGGCTTCCGCAGGCTACGTCGTGCTCTATACCAACCCGCGGGGGAGCACTTCGTACGGCGAGGAGTTCGGCAATCTCATCCACCACTCATACCCCGGCAACGACTACTACGACCTGGACTCGGGCGTGGACGCGGTGATCGAACTCGGGTACGTGGACCCGGAGCAGCTTTACATAACTGGCGGCAGCGGCGGGGGAGTACTGTCGTCGTGGTCGATCGGGATGACCGACCGCTACAAGGCGGCGGCCGTGCTATACCCGGTGATCAACTGGTACAGCTTCGCGGTGAGCGCGGACATTCCGATCACGGTGTCGAAGTACTGGTTCCCGTCGATGCCCTGGGAGGATCCGGAGCACTACATGTCGCGCTCGCCGATCTCGCTGGTCGGCAACGTGACGACGCCGACCATGGTCATGACGGGCGTCGAGGACTACCGCACGCCGATGTCGGAGTCGGACCAGTACTTCCAGGCGCTCAAGCTCGAGGGTGTGGAGGCGGTGCTGGTGAAGGTGCCGGGCGAGCCGCACGGGATCCGGGTGCGGCCGAGCCACTTCATGCAGAAGATCAAGTACATCGTGGGATGGTTCGACCGGTATCGGGGGATGGCATCGTGAGCGATTGGAAGAAGCGGGCGCGGGAAGAGAAGGAGCATAGTGGCCGGCCGGCCACCGGAGAGAGAGAGAGTCGCGGCCTCGTGTAGCCGAGGCGATTCGAGAGCTGCGAGCCGTCCGTGAGGGTGTCAGCCTCGGCGATCTGGATTGGAAGCGGTTGCGGGATGAAGGGCGGCCGTAGGCGGGTCCGTCTGCCGGGTCTAGAGGTGCTTTGGCAGGAGGAGTCGGCCTGGAAGTTCGGCGATCGCCGCGGCTACCAGGTGCCCGTAGATCGAAAGGGCGGTAGACTTTCGGCGATAGTAGGCGCCTGAATCCGAGTTTGCACCAACCCAATCAGGAGGCGAGCCGTGGTAGATCCGACGAGCAAGAACAAAGTTCCGCGGCGAACGGCCTTGAAGGGCGCTGCGGGAGCCGCAGGCCTGGCCATCGCCGCTCCGTTCCTGAACCTCGGCCGCGTCAAGCTGGCGGCTCGCCGCCGTGACGGCCTGGCCGGAACCCCCCAGGAGTACTCCACGCGCTGTATCGACCTGGTCACCGGGTCGCTCGTGATCGACATGCTCTCGCCGCTCGCCATTTCGTCGTCCGTGCGGCAGCGGTGGGGGTCGGATCTGTCCGGCATGACCGCCGCGGAGGTGCAGGAGTTCCGCGACTCGGAGATCGATGTCTTCCACATCGGCGTGGGGATCGGGGGGCGCGACTTCGCCGACCAGTACCGCAACACCCTGCTCTTCGTCGCGGGCTACAACGCAATGATCGCGGCCCGGCCCGACCTCTTCGTGCGCATCGACTCGGCCGCGGATCTGGCCAGCGTGCACGGCTCCGGGCGCGTGGGCATCCTGATCGGCACCCAGACCTCGTCGCACTTCCACAGCCCCGACGACGTCAACCTCTTCCACGGGCTCGGGCAGCGCGTCTCGCAGCTCACCTACAACGAGCGCAACATGATCGGCAACGGCGCCACCGAACGGATCGACGGCGGCATCTCGGACTTCGGCGTCGCGATCGTGGAGCGGATGAACGAGGTCGGTATGGCGGTCGACGTCTCGCACTGCGGTGACCAGACCACGCTCGACGCCTGCGGGGTCTCGTCACGCCCCGTCCTCCTGACGCACTCGAACAGCCGAGAGCTGTCGGGCGGACACCCGCGCACCAAGACCGACGAAGCGATCCGGGCGATGGCTGCGACCGGCGGGGTCATGGGGATCACCGGCGTGCGCATGTTCGTGCTCGACCGGGAGCCGACCACGCTCGTGGACTTCTTCGACCACTATGACCACGTGCGCGATCTGGTGGGCGTGGAGCACCTCGGGATCGGCAGCGACATCGACCTGCACGGCTACGACGACCTGCCCACCGACGAGTACGAGCGGCTCAAGAGTGCCTACAAGGGCTCGTACGCCTTCCGCGAGAAGATCGATATCGAGGGGGTGGATCACCCGAAGCGCGTGTTCGACCTGACCGAGGGGCTGATCGAGCGCGGCTACACCAACGATCACATTCGCGGGATCCTGGGCGGCAACTTCCAGCGGGTGCTGGGTGAGATCTGGGAGGTTTGAGCGGGGGTTCCGCGCGCTCCGCGGCTTGCTTGTAAGAGGGATTGCGAAAGGAAGAATGTAACGTGCGATTTACAATATGTAATGTGGGGTTGACATTCGGGGCCGTGGTGGCCGCATCTGGCGCCGCCCCCGCCCCCGCCGCCCCCCAGGCCACCCCCGTCGCGCTGGTCGGCGCGCGCATCCACACGGCCGCCGGGCCCGCCATCGAGAACGGCACGATCGTCTTCGCCGACGGCGTAATCACGGCGTTGGGCGCGGGCGTCGCCCCGCCGGTAGGTGCTGATGTGGTGGACCTGAGCGGCATGGTCGTCATGCCCGGCATGCTGGACAACCACTCCCACATCGGCGCCGACAGCCGCGACCTCAACGAATTCCCCGTCCGGTTCGGGCCGCAGCACCGTATCCGCGACGTGCTCTCGCCCGACGACGAGTTTTGGAAGGGAGCCGTCAAGGGCGGGGTGACCACGGTCATCACTGGACCCGGCAGCGGCGAGGTCTCGAGCGGGCAGGCGATCGTGATCAAGACGTGGGGCGAGTCAATAGACGAACGGGTCGTGAAGGAGCGCGGCGGGCTCAAGATCGCGATGGGGCGGAAGCGCCCGGACCAGTCGCCGACCACCAGCATGGCGGTCACCGCGATGCTGCGCGCCAAGTTCATCGAGGCGCAGGAGTATCAGGCCCGGTGGGACGCGTGGGAGGAGGGCGGCCAGGAGGGCCCGGCCCCGCCGCGCGACCTCGCCATGGAAGCCGTGGTCCGGGTCCTGACCGGCGAGGACCGGATCCGCGCGCACGTCCACCAGGCGCACGACATCCTCGCGATCATCCGCCTGTCGCAGGAGTTCGACTTCTCCCTCGCGATCCACCACTCGACCGAGGCCTACAAGGTTGCCGACGACATCGCCGAGGCCGCGATCGACGTGATCGGGATGCCGCTCTTCACCCGCATCGCGCTGGCCGACGAGGTCATGGCCACGGGCACGCTGATGAACGAGAAGGGCGTCCGCTTCACCTTCCACACCGACGACCCGGTGGTGGGCTCCAAGTGGCAGCGGGGCAACGCCGGGCTGGGAATGCGCTACGGGATGTCCGAACAGGACGCGCTCGAGGCGGTGACGATCAACCCGGCCGCGATCGCGGGGGTGGAGGACCGCGTGGGGAGCCTGGAGGTGGGCAAGGATGCCGACATCGTGGTGCTGAACGGGACGTGGTACGAGGTCAGCACACTGGTTACTCGGGTGTACGTCAACGGAATGGTCGCGTACGACAGGGAAGGAGAGGGGTCATGAGCAGGCGCGCCAGGATAGGGGCCGTCGGGGTGGCCGTATTGGCCATGGCCGCGCTCGATGGCGGGCGGGCCGATGTCCAGGCACAGGCCGTTGCCCTCACCGGGGGGCTTGTTTATCCCATCTCATCGGAACCCGTCGCAGGGGGGACGGTGCTGTTCGTGGATGGCCGGATCGCCGCTGTTGGCGTGGACGTCGACATTCCCGCGGGCGCGGAGGTCGTGGACGTGACCGGGAGCGTGGTGATGCCCGGAATTATCGACGCGATGAGCTACTACGGGATCGCGGGCGAGGACATGAACGAGGTGCCCAGTCCGCTGACGCCCGAGCTGCGGATCATCGAGGCGTTTGCGCCGTTCGGGACGTTCGGGTCCGGCGAGGCCGGCGAGATCCGGGTGCGCGAGCTGCTGTCGGGGGGCGTGACGGCGACGTACATCGGGCCGGGAGATGCGACGGTGGTGGGCGGACAGGGCGCGGTGGTGAAGACGGCCGGCGCGCGCTTCGACGACCTGATCGTGCGCGAGCCTGCAGCGATCGACATCACGCTGGGCGGCCGGCCGGCGTCGACCTACCGCGAGCAGTCGCGGTCGCCCTCGACGCGGATGGCGGTCGTGGCGCAGCTGCGGGATCTGCTGGTGCGGGCGCAGGAATGGCTGGCTGGGTCGGAGAGCGGCTCCGGGGACGAGGGTGCGGCAGGCGGAGCGGCTGCGGCCCCCCGCAACCTCGGCATGGAGGCGCTGGCACGGATGCTCCGGGGCGAGATCCCGGCGCGCGTGCAGGCCAACGCGACGCGCGACATCCGGGTGGCGATCGAGCTGGCCGAGGAGTTCGGCTTCGAGTTGGTGATCGATGCCGGCGCGGGCGCGCACCAGATGCGCGACGAGCTGGCGGACCGCGGGATTCCGGTCGTCCTGGGCCCGATCTCGCACCCGTACATCTCGGGCGAGGAGATTCCGGATCCGGGCGACTACGGAGGCGTCGACGAGCGCAACGCGGTGTGGCTCAACGAGGCCGGCGTGCACATCTCGCTGGCCAGCTTCTCGCGGGGCTTCGGACGGTTCGGTCCCGGCGTGGCGGGTCAGTGGCTGCTGATCGACGCGTCGATCGCGCGCGGCCACGGCATGAGCGAGGCCGACGTGCTGCGGGCGGTTACGCTGAGTCCCGCCGAGGTGCTGGGGGTGGCGGACCGCCTGGGCAGCCTGGAGGTGGGCAAGGACGCGGACGTGGTCGTCTTCGACGGCGATCCGCTGAGCATTCGGACCTGGGCTACGCAGGTGTACGTGGGAGGCAGGCTGGTCTACGAGCGGGAGAACTGACGGGAGATGAAGCTGTTGTTGAGAGCGAAGTTTCGGGCACGGGCAGGCTTGCTTGCGCTTGGCGTGCCGGCCCTGCTGTGCGCCTGCGGGGAGGGCGGCGCCGGCGGCCCGATGGACGTGGTCATCGAGGGCGGCCGCGTCGTGGACGGCACGGGTGCGGCCTGGTTCCATGGCGACGTCGGCATTCGCGGCGACCGGATCGCGGCGGTGACGCCCGCGGGCGGTCTGGCGGAGGTCGATGCGAGGACCCGGGTCGACGCTTCCGGGAAGGTGGTCGCGCCCGGCTTCATCGACATCCTGTCGCACGCGCGTGGGCCGCTGCTGAACGGTGACGGGCGGCTGCTGGGCAAGATTACGCAGGGGATCACGACCGAGATCATGGGCGAGGGGTGGACGAACGCGCCCGCCAACGCGAATACGGACGCGGGCGCCGGGCTGGTCGACCCCGAGGCGCAGGGCGAGCGGCACGACTTTTCCGGTCCGCGCGGCTTCGACGCCTGGCTGAACGCGATGCTGGCCAACGGTGCGTCGCCCAACTTCGGCTCGTTCGTCGGCGCGACGACGATTCGCGTCTACGCGATGGGCGAGGCGGGCGGGCCGGCGAGCGAGGCCCAGCTCGACTCGATGCGCAAGGCGACCCGCTGGGCGATGGAGGGCGGCGCTTTCGGGGTGGCCACTGCCCTGATCTATCCGCCCGGCAACTTCGCGAGCGCGGAAGAGCTGGGCGAGGTGGTCGCGGCGTCGGCGCCCTACGGCGGCGTGTACATCACGCACATGCGCTCCGAGGCGGACCGTTTCCTGGAAGCGATCGACGAGGCGATCGAGATCGGGGAGCGGGGCGGTGTGCCGGTGGAGATCTACCACCTGAAGGCGGCGGGCGTGCGGAACTACCACAAGGCCGCGCTGGCGATCGCCAAGATCGATTCGGCGCGGGCGGCGGGGTTCGACGTGCAGGCCAACATGTACCCCTACACGGCCGGCGGGACCGGACTCCCCGCGTTGCTGCCGCCCTGGGCGTCGGAGGACGGCGCGCTCCTCGACAACCTGCGCGACCCCGAGATCCGGCAGCGCATCCACGACGAGGTCCTGGCGGACACGGCGGACTGGGAGAACCTGGGCGTGCTGTCCACCCCGGAGGGCGTCATGATCACGGCGGTGGCCGAGGTGGGGCCGGACGGGGAGCCCACTGGCGCGGGTGGCTTCGTGGGCATGCGGGTCGCCGAGGTCGCGGAGCAGATGGGCGTGGACTGGGTGGACGCGGCGATCGAGGTGATCCTCATGACCGGCGGCCAGGCGGGCATGATCGTCTTCATGATGGACGAGGCCAACGTCGCGCTGCAGCTGCAGCAGCCCTGGATCAAGATCGGGACCGACGCTTCCGGCTTCGACCCCGACAGCGCGACCGCGATGGTCCACCCTCGGTCGTACGGAACGTATCCGCGCATCCTGGGCAAGTACGTGCGGGACGAGGGCGTGATCACCCTGGAGGACGCCATCCGCAAGATGACATCCGCGGTGGCGACCCGGCTGTCGATCCGGGACCGGGGCCTTCTCAGGGCGGGGATGTACGCGGACGTGGTCGTCTTCGACCCGGCGACCGTCGGGGATCGGGCCACCTTCGAGGATCCGCACCAGCTCTCGGTCGGAGTCGAGGAGGTGTTCGTGAACGGTGTGGCGGTGCTGCGGGGCGCGGAACACACGGGCGCGAAGCCGGGGCGGATCGTGCGCGGTCCCGGGTACAGGCCCGCCGGCTGATGCGCGTCGCGGTCGTCGGGGGCGGGGTCATCGGCCTCTCCACGGCGTACTACCTCAAGAAGCTCGGCGCCGATCCGGTCGTCGTGGAGTCGTGGACGCTCGGCGGCGGCTGTTCGCAAGGCAACGCGGGCTGGGTGTGCCCGTCGATCTCAAGCCCGCTCCCCGCGCCGGGTCTCACCCTCAAGTCGCTGTCCTGGATGCTGCGCGCGGACAGTCCGCTCTATATCAAACCAACTGCGTTGCTCAAACTGGCCCCGTGGCTGCTCCGGTTCCGTTCGTTCTGCAACCACGCCGACCAGAAGCGTGGAATAGCGGTACTGGCGGCGCTCAACCGGTTCACGATGGAGCGGTACGACGAACTGGCGGACGGGGGCGTGAACTTCGAGTACTCGAGGGCGGGCGTCCTGATGGTGTTCCGCGACTCCGACAAGGCCGCGGCGGCGCAGAAGGAGGTCAAGCTGATCGCCGCGGCGGGGGCGGCGTCGTGCACCGAGCTGAGCGAGGCCGAGCTGTACGAGCGAGAGCCGATGCTGCGTCCCGGGTTCCGGTTCGGACTTCTCGTGGGCGACGAACGCCACGTGCGGCCCGAATCGCTGACGGCTGGGCTGGGGGCGGCGCTGCGCGAGGGCGGCGCCGAGATCCACGAGGGCACGCTGGTGACCGGGCTCCACACCCGGGGGCGTCGCGTCAGGGCGCTCGTGACCTCGCAGGGCGACCTGGAGGTCGACGCAGTGGTGCTGGCGGCGGGAGCCCTCACCGGCTCACTCACGCGCATGGCGGGGTGGCCGATCCCGCTGACCGCGGGGAAGGGCTATTCGATCACCATCGAGGAGCCGGTCAACCAGCTGCGCCAACCGCTCTACCTGGGCGGTGCCAAGATCGGGCTGACCCCCTTCCGCGGCGCGCTGCGCTTCTCCGGGACGATGGAGTTGTCGGGGATCAACCGGCGGCTGGACGTGGCGCGGATCGAGTCGCTCCGCCGGCAGGTGGGCCGCCAGGTGGACATCCCGGAGGCCAGGGACGGAGGCCGTGCCTGGGTAGGCATGCGCCCGATCGTGCCGGACAGCCTCCCCGTGATGGGGAAACTGCCGTCGCGCGACAACGTGTACGTGAACACCGGCCACCAGATGCTGGGCGTGACGCTGGCGCCGAGCAGCGGGTGGGCGCTCGCCGGGCTGATGCTGGAGGGGACGGCCGGTGTGGGGCTGGATGCGTTTTCGCCGGAGCGGTTCTGAGGGCGTCGGAGTTGCGGTTGGGAGCCGCCTGGGTTTAGAGTGCTGGAAGTCCGCATTTGACTTGAGCCGCAATGAGAGGAGCCACCCGGATGAGGAAAAAGAGGAACGACCTGGGGGTCATCGCACTCATCGCCGGGGCGGGTGCCGTAGGGGTGCTGGCAACCATGTTCGCGGTCGTGGCCACACGCGGGCCGGCCGCAGCACCCGAGCAGGTCGATGCCAGGCAACAGGCGGTTGCGGAACTGACGGAGCGGCTGTCGGAGCGGCTTTCCGAGGCCTCGGAGCGGGTCGAAGCCCAACGAATCAGGGTCAGGGGCACGGTCACCAGTGAGGGAGCCAGGGTCAGAATCCGTTCGTCGGAACCCCTGGAGTCGGGTGGCGAACCGATCATCTATATCGATGGCGTCCGCGTCGAAGGTGACCGGGACGAAGCCATGCAGCTGCTCACTCCCGATCAGATCGACCGCGTCGAAGTGCTCAAGGGCGACGCCGCGAAGGAACTCTACGGCAGCGAGGCCCGGAACGGCGTGATCCAGATCTTCACGAAGACCAAAGAGGGTTCCTAGGAACCTCCCGCCAGCGGCAGCACTTCGTTCACCAGGGTCATCAGCATTCGGCCCGGCTCTTCGAACATGATCATGTGTGAGCTGCGTTCGAAGGTCACGAACCGTTTGTGGGGTGCGTCGATTCGGTTGAAGTAGGCGAGGGCGCTCCCATACGGCGTGTGCAGGTCGAAGCGGCCGTGGAGCATGACCACGGGGACTTCGAAGCGTTCCACCATCCCGCGCCGCCGGGGTTCCGGCGCACCGTCGATCAGTTGCCGCTCGGCCCACGCCATCGCCGGGAGGAGGCTCGCCACGTCGTCCTCGGTGTACTCGGGTCCCCACTCCGGGAGTGCGAAGTACAGGTCGAACGTGGGCTTCCCGTACCAGCCACCGTCGTACTCGCGGGCCCATCTGCGAGCGGCGAGCAGCTTTGCGACGGCGCCGGGGCCTGGCGGGGGCGGGTAGGGCTGGAGGGCCTCCAGTTCGCGGATCGCGGTCGTGTCGCTGGCTTCGCGGACGCGCTCCATGAGCGTGGAATAGAGTTGCGCCTCGCTGCCCGGCCCGCCCGACTGGCCGAGGCCGACGTAGGCGTGAAAGAGCTCCGGATGCTGTTCGACGAGGTGGGGGCCGATCGAACTGCCGTACGAGTATCCGAGGACCACGAGCTTCTCCTGTCCGAACCGCGACAGCAGGTGTTCGACGACCACCAGGGCGTCGTCCACGTGCTGCTGGAGGGTCAGCGTGGGCGCGAGGCGGGCGGAGTCCGCGGCGGCGAAGCTCTTGCCGACGCCGCGGCGATCCCAGTTCACCACCGTGAAGAAGTCTTCCCACGGCTTCTGGTATGCCCACGCCATCCCCATGACCGGGCTGCCGGGGCCGCCGTGGAGCACGAGGAGGATCGGGTTGGCGCGGTTCAGCCCACGGATCGAGAGCCACTGGGTCGAGCCGTTGACCTCGATCGGCTCCAGGACGTCGACCCCCTCCGGCGTGTGGATCGCTCGCAGATCGGCCAGGCGGGCGACGATCGAGTCCCTGGGCATGGCGGCGCTCGGGGCCGGGGCGTCGCAAGCGGCAGCCAGGAGGCCGAGTGCAAGGATGGCGAAGGACGCGGGCCCGGATCTGATGGCGGCTGGCAGGCTCATGGCGGGCTTCCTTGGTGCGTCGTGGGGCGTTCGTTCTCTCGGGCGCCCACCGCTCCGTCGTGACCGACTGGCGCGCCCGGCGGTACCGTTGCCTAATGGATATCAGGTACCGGACACTACATCGGGCACAGGAGGCTGCACCATGATCCGTACCACAACCCTCCTCGTCTGCATCGCGTCCCTCGCGCTCGCGAGCTGCGCCCCGCCCTCCACCGATGGCAGTACCGACTCCCCTGCCCAGACCGACGACGGCGCCCCCTACCCTATGCTCGAGCCGCGCTACGACATGCGCGTCGAGCAGGCCGCGCGCGTGCCGATGCGCGACGGTGTCCGCCTGTCCACGGATCTCCACTTCCCGGACGGCGCGCCCGAACCGCTGCCCGTGATCCTGATCCGGACGCCGTACGACAAATCCGCGTTCCGCACGGGCTACCTCGGCCAGGTGGTCCGCATGTTCGTCGGGCAGGGGTACGTCGTAGCCGTGCAGGACAAGCGCGGGCGCTTCGAGTCCGAAGGCGTGTATTCGCTGGCGGTCAGGGAGGATGTCGACGGCTACGACGCGGTCGAGTGGCTGGCCGATCAGTCGTGGTCGAACGGCAAGGTGGGGACCTACGGCTGCTCCGACCTGGGCGATGCGCAGGTGTGGATGGCGCCCGCGCAGCCCCCGAGCCTGGCCGCGATGATTCCGCAGGCCTCGGGCAGCATCAACGGCCCGGCGGACAACATCTACCGCTACTTCGGGACGTACAACGGCGGCGCGTTCAACCTGGCGGCTGCCGCCGGGTGGATGGTCTTCGCCGGGTCCAAGGTCTACCTGCGGCCGCCGTCCCACCTTTCCGACGAGGAATTCCAGCGGATCGCGTACCAGTACTCGCCGGGCCCGGTCAACGCCCCCGAAGTCGACCTGGACGCCATCATCAACTCGCTTCCGCTGATCGACATGATGCAGAGGGCCAACCGCCCGCACACCGACTGGGAATCGATCCTGACCCATGGTCTCGCCGACCCCTGGTGGGACCAGTTCCCCTATTACAAGGGCCACGAGCAGATCGACGTCCCTTCCCTCTTCATCAATTCCTGGCACGACTTCGGCGTGAACGAGACGCTCTGGCAGTTCAACCATTTCCAGGAGAACGCCGTATCGAGCACCGCCCGCGACAACCAGTTCGTGGTCATCTCGCCGGTGTCCCACTGCGACTCGGAACGCATCACCGCCCCCACTCTGGTCGGCGAACGCGAACTGGGCGACGCCCGCTACGACTTCTGGACGCTCTACGTCCGCTGGTACGACCACTGGCTCAAGGGCGAGGACAACGGGGTCACCGACATGCCGCCGGTGCAGTACTACCTGATGGGCAGGAACGAGTGGCGGGCCGCCGACGAGTGGCCGGTCGCGGGCACGCAGTTCACCCGGTACTACCTGACGAGCGGCGGCGCGGCGAACAGCCTGAACGGCGACGGGGTGCTCACCACGGAAGCGCCGCAGAACGGGGCGGTCGACCGATACACCTACGATCCCGGTGCGCCGACCCGCTCCATGTCCGGCTCCTACGGTATGGAGGAGGGGTTCTATGACCAGCGTCCGGTCGAAGAGCGGGATGACGTCCTCGTCTACACCACCCCACCCCTCGAAGCCGGCGTGGAGATGACCGGTCCCATCACGGCCACGCTCTACGTTTCATCGGACGCTCGCGACACCGACTTCACCGCCAAACTGGTCGATGTCCACCCGGACGGCACCGCGTTCTTCCTGCAGGAAGGGGTCCTGCGCGCGCGCTACCGGGAGGGCTTCGACCGCAGGGTGTTCATGGAAGAGGGCGAGGTCTACGAGATCACCGTCGTCCTCGACGCCACGAGCAACTACTTCCCGCCGGGCCACCGGATCCGCCTCGAAGTGGCGTCGGCCAGCTTCCCGCGCTTCGACCGCAACCTGAACACGGGCGGCAACAACTACGACGAGACGGAGTGGGTCGTGGCGCGCAACGCGGTCCACCACTCGGCGGAGTACCCGTCGCATGTGCTGCTGCCGATCGTACCGGAGGGGGCGAGCCAACTGTTGGAGCTGAATTGAGGACCCGCGACGGCCTAAAGAACGGTGAAGCCCTCGCGGTGCGCCGCGCGAGAGAGGCGATCGTCGCTACAGAGCCGAGGAATCCCAGTACTTCAACGGCTCGCCGCCCGCTCGGCCACGATGATCTCGCTGGCGCTTGCGCCTCCGGTCAGCTGGGGTGCCGGTACTCTCAGGAAGCGCTCGACATCGAGAGATGCACGAGGCGGGACCGCAACGCCGCGACTCAGCAATTGGGCGGCGGCGCGGTCTGCGCCGGGACCGTCAATGCGACAGGGCTCAATTCTCATCTGGCCATAGTGGCCAAGTCGGTCAGGCGTATCAAGCGGCGAGCGTGTGGCCGTCGGGCCAGCCTTCGCGGCCTTGCGCAAGCGACTGTCACGGGAAAGGACAACAGGATGATTGAAACTCAGCCAGGTAACTTCTCGCTCCGGCCGGCGGGGCTGCACCTCGCGGGCCTGGGCATTCTCGTCGTCGCGGCCTGCGGCCCGGCGGCGGATTCGAACGGGGACGCGACTGCCGAGCCTCAGCCCTCCCTGTCCCCGCAAGCCGCCGCGGAGCTCGGCGAGCGCTTCCAGTCCGAACTCGACGTGGCGTGGGCACAGGCCCAGGACACCGACGAGAACTTCCCCGGCGCGACCGCCGCGTTCATTCTGCCGGACGGGAGCGTCCAAGGCTTCGCCACCGGCGAGTCCGACGTGGACGACGACATTCCGATGACGCCGGACCTGCGGATGCCGTCGGGCAGCATCGGGAAGACGTACGTCGCGGCGGTCGCCCTGCAGCTGGCGATGAATGGGGAAATCGACCTCGACACGCCGGTCTCGACCTGGCTCGGCGACGAGGACTGGTTCTCGCGGGTCCCCAATCACGCGGACCTGACGCTGCGCCATCTACTCAGCCACACCGCCGGGATGATCCAGCCGTACTTCGAGGACCCCGATTTCGCGGCCCGGCTGGCCGAGTTCTTCAGCGACCCCGACGCCTACATGACCCCGGAGCAGTTCATCGCCGAGGCGGTGCTCGACGCGGAGCCGCTCTTTCCCGCAGGCGAGGGATACCACTACAGCGACGTCCACTACACCCTCGCGGGCCTGGCGATCGAGGCGGCGACGGGTCGCGACTACTACGACCTGCTCGACGAGATGTTCCTGGGTCCGTTCGATCTCGAACTGACCCTGCCGGCCGACCGGCGCGACCTCCCCGGGCTGTCACAGGGCTACGCGCACGCGAGCGTCCGGCTCTTCGATACGCCGCTCGAGATCGTGGTCGACGGCCAGCTGGTGGTCCACCCGCTGCAGGAGTGGACGGGGGGCGGCGTCGTGAACAACCCGCAGGCGCTGGTGCGCTGGGCGAAGCTGCTGTACGAGGGTGATGCGATCGAAGGGGACGATCTGCCCGACCTGTTCCGGATCGGGTTTCCGGCCGACGACACGAAGCCGCATCTGGGGTATGGGCTGGGGGTGGCTGTCGCCGAGGGCGAACACGGCTTGACCTACGGCCATGGCGGGTTCTTCCCCGGGTACAATTCGCTGGTCACGTACTATGCTGACCACGGCGTCGCGGTGGCGATCCAGATCAACTCGGACGACTCGCGGATGGGCGACCACCTGCCGAAGCTGGCGGACCTGGTGATCGAGGCGATGGCAAGTGCCGGGCATTAGCGGCCCGTGGACCAGCCAGCGACCCGGTGGACGCCCCCTCAACCTGCAGGCTGAATATGGAAATACGTAAAATACGCAAATTACGCATTTTGAATTGGGTCGCAGCCGGGTCGTTGGTGGCGCCGGGAGTCGGTGGAGCGGCCCAAACCCGGCAGGCCGAAGCGCAGCACCGCATCGTGGTGAGCCCGGACCACCTGGTGAGCAGGGACGGGGACCGGCCGCACGTCGAGATCATGGCGGCCGCGAATCCGCGCAACGCGCGCAACCTGCTTGCCGGCGCGATCACGTTCACGCGGCGCGACGGCGGAGCCGCGACGAAGGCATATGTGAGCCGGGACGGCGGCATCGTCTGGGACGACATCATCTTCCCGGAGCAGCGCGAAATGGGGGGAGCCGATCCGCAAGTGACGTTCACCGCAGCAGGGACGGCGCTCTTCCTCACCCTCACAACCGCACCCGACGAGACCGGGCGTACGCGCGCGTTTCTGCACTCTTACCGGTCAGAGGATGAAGGCGCGACCTGGTCGGACGTGTACAACCTGGGCGCGTCCTACGACCACCCGATGCTCGTGGCCGACCAGACGACGGGTCCGTTTGCGGGGCGGGTGTACGTGAGCGTGCTGTACGGCGGACTCGAGTACAGCCTGGGCGTGTTCCGCTCGGAGGACGACGGCCGGAGCTGGATCGGGCCGGTGAAGTTCATCGACGGCGGGGGGGAGCGCGGGCTGAACGTGGACCCGATGCTGGTGTTTGCCGACGGGGCGATCATGGTGCCGTTCGTCGACTTTCCGTTCACGCCGGAGCAGACGGCCGAGTGGGATGGGTCGCGGATCTGGACGGTGGTGTCGAGTGATGGCGGGGTGACGTTTTCCGAGCCGAAGCCCGGTCCGCTGAAGATGACCGGGGACGAGTTGCGGGGGGCGAGGGAGGGGCTGGAGCGGTTTCGCGGCGGGTCGTGGGTGATGTACGCCGTGGATCGGAGCGAGCGGTTTCGGGACCGGGTGTATGCGGTGTGGCCGGACTTCTCGGGGGGGCTGCCGCGGGTTGTGCTGGCGTGGACGGATGATCGGGGGTCGAGCTGGAGTGGGCCCCGGCAGGTGGCGCCCAGCGGCGTCGAGGGTGCGCAGCAGTTTCAGGCCGCCGTGGCCGTGAATGGGGACGGGGTTCTGGGGGTGACATGGTACGACACGCGCGATGCGCCGTCGGAGTTTGCGTTCCATCAGTATTTTGCGGCTTCGTTCGACGGTGGGACGAGTTTTACGGCGCCTGAGCGAGTGTCGAGCGCGCTGTCGCGGCCCATGGGCTCGGGGAACCTGCTGCCGACCCCGGCGACCTTCAGCGGACCGGATGGAGAGCTGCGGGTCGCGCTCCTGTCGGCGGCGTCGCGCTGGGTGAACGGCGGCGACTACATGGGGCTCACGGCGTCGGCCGACGGGCACTTTCACCCGGTGTGGGCGGACGCGCGGTCGGGGAGCTACCAGGTGTACACGGCGGAGGTTCGGATCGAGGAGGGGGTGGCGGCGGCGGGTGCGGCGGC
>VXQO01000141.1 GCA_009838975.1 Gemmatimonadota bacterium
TTCTGAGTCCGCGCTTGCCCACATGGGGGCGTCCACATACCACCTTTTGTCAACGGTTTTGAAGGCGGGGCTGTAACCCCGCCTCGGGTAAGCGGAGCGACGCGGCGGTGCTTCGCCAAGCGTCTTGGTGGTTCTTTCGCCTCGCACAGGCGGGCGAGAGAAGGTGCTCGAAGCCACGGTTGGTGCCCTTCGGCAGCTGTCTCCGGATGCGTTTTCGTAGCCGAGCCAGCATACTCGCTGGGGCCACACTCCGCGTGTCCCCGAGCGAGGCTGGCGGGGGGCCGTGCCCCCTCTGACCCCCACAGAGATCGCTGCCGCCGCGGCCGGGCGCAACGCGGACGCGGATGTGGACCGCCCGCCCGGCCCGCGCCGGGAGAGGAGATCAAGCCGCATGATTCTCCGCCGGGCGTGGAGGCCGGTAGCAGGTCTGGGTTCTCAGCATGGCGCAGGCGACCGCGAGCAGGCGGTCCGCTACGGAGCGCAGGGCGCGCGCGTGGCTGTGACCGCGCCCGCGAAGGGCGGCGTACTTGGCCTTGCTGACGGGATCGTGCTGGACCGCGACCCGCGACCAGTGGTAGACTGCATCGCGAAGACGGGCGTGGGCCGCCACGCGGCGCATGACGAGCTTGTACTTGCCGGACTGCCGTGTGACGGGTGCGACGCCCGTGAGGCACCGCAGGGCCTTGTAGTCCCGGCGCGCCAGCGCTTGGGGCGCTTCGGCGAGCAGCGTGGCGAGGACGGTCTGGCCGACTCCGGGCAGGGAGGAGAGGACCGTCACGTCGCGCTGCCCGCCGGGTTGGTCGGAGCCGGAGTCCTCGCTGTCGGCCAAGGCGTCGATCAGGCGGGCGATCTCCCGCTTGGCGTCGGCGAGTTGGCGCTGTACGAGGCGGAGGCGTTCGGAGGCGCTCTTGATGTGGGCCACCGCGGCCTCGGTGGTTCCGGGCGCAACGGCAATGGCCGGGGCGCGGAGGATCTCGAAGAGTTGGTCTGCGGTGATCCGCCGGATCCTGTGGCGCTTGAGAAGGCTTTCGAGGGTCCGGCGCTGAACGCGCCGGGCTTTCGCGGGCGTCGGAGCCTTCGCCCAGAGGTCGAGGAACCAGGGCTCGATTATGCTTCCGACCGCTTCGAGGATCTGCGGGTAGTAGCGCCACAACTGCTCCCGCACGCGGTTCGACAGGCGAACGCGGTCCCGGGCGAGTTCCTCGGAGATCCGCGACCATGCCCTGAGTTCGATGACGACCGGGTCGACGGGGTCGATCCTGCGGAAGTGGTGAAGATCGGTCCTCAGCGCGTCGGCAAGGACGCGGGCGTCGAGGCTGTCGTCCTTGGCCCCGGCCGGCGAGAAGCGGTCGCGGAACCGGTCCAGCTGCTTCGGGTTGATCGAGTAGACCGCGAACCCCCGGTCCATGAGGCTCTCGACGACCGGCCCGTGCGGGACTTCGATCGCCACCGGAATGTCCGGGGCGGATCCTCCGCACTTGGCGGCGATCCAATCGGCCATCTCGGCCAGACCCGCGCCTGCGTGGCGGAAGATGCGTTCCTCCCGCTTCGAGCCGTCGCCGCCGACCAAGCAGACGTGGTGCGCTTCCGATGCCCAATCCACGCCAGCGAACCAAGCCTTGGGTTCTACCATTCTCCCTCCCGTGTGAAGGTCACTGGACAGGCGTAGGTCGGTCGTCGCCGCGATGCCCGCCGGTCCCTGTACTGGCGCTCGATGGCGCAAACTCCCCACTGGGCATCCATCGCGGCTCCGGGCCGGGGCACAAGTCCCAGGGAGGTGCTCGGTGGCACTGGGTCGCTCAGGTTACTCCCGGCCTGGTCGCCCGTCGCTGTTGTTAGGATCTTTCGATCTAACGCAGAGTAGGCGTGAAGGGTACAGGGTCGCTCCCAGACCAGCGGTCCCTAGCGGGAAGGCACCCTGGCAATGGCCTGGCACCGGCAACGTCGACGGCCATCCCCGGCATTCGCAAGACCTCAAGTCAGCGCCGGTGGACGGCGAACCCCGGAACGGGAGTCTCGCTGACCGCGATTCACCCCCGTGTCGTGGAACTCAATACCGGGCGTCTTCTCAGGCCTCCTGCCCTTCGTCAAGAACTCGACCACGGCTCCGATGCCGGCCGAAGCCATCCTCGGGAGATGCTTCATGGCCGTGGCCTCGACCTGGCCCTGCTCCACGCTTCGTACACCCTCGCAGCCGCAGCCGAGGGCGGCGTGGCCCGTCCACTGACCAGCGTTGCCGTGTGGGATATGCACGACGTGGCAACCGTCAGCCGAGCGGGAAGACGAAGCCTGCTTGGAACGCCACGAACCTCGTCCGTTCGTCGCCCGACTGCTCCTTCAGGCCCCGGTAGTAGATTCCCTCCATGCCAACACTCGCACCGGAACTGCCGAGCAACGCCATCTCCACCCCTGCGCCCATGGCGACTCCGGCGTCGTCCACCCCGCAGGCCCCCGCCAGGTCGCCTTCGATCCCGCAAGACAACTGCTTCCCGACCCAAGGGCCAAGGAGGACTACCAGGGACTGCGGACCGGCTGTCCGGGCGCGCAGCAGCGCCGAGAACTGAAGGTAGCTCGTCGAGAGGGTCCCGCCGCGGTCGGGCTCTCCGTCGGCGCGGCGTCCAGATCCCGCACCCCCCTTCTGGGCGTAGGCGGCACCGATCCGAAGACCGAGAGCACCGCTGGAGTTGGGGACCGGGAGGTCGAGGTCGGCTCCGAGGATGAGCCCCCGAACCGCGTCGGTTGCGCCAGCCCGACAATCCGTCTCCGGCGGACACGGATCGGAATCGATGTGCCCGGGAACGGCCAAGCTCGCGTTGCCCACCCCGAGTCGGACGCCGATGTCTTTCTGGGCGGCCGCGGACAGCGCAGTCGGGAACAGGATCAGGACAAGCACGATTCGGGCCATTCGGTTCTCCCTCCGGGTGGTGGCGGTGTCTCGGGATCTGGCCTTGCCAGCAGCAACTCGTCCAGTTCCGCATCGAAGCCATACGGAGCTGTGGCGACGGAGGTTCCGCCAGCGCTGGCCGATCCGTTTCCGCACCGGCAATGGACCGCTCGGACACGGGTGGTCGCGCAACTTGATGGTGCTTGGCCGGGGTCTCCGATTCGCTTGCATGCCCCCGACCCGCAAGGGTACTCGAAGGCCTTCCGGCACGGATTGCTGGCTGGGAGCGACCCCCGAGGGAGGGTGTCCGGGATGTGTACATCCCAACCCTCCGCGGTGCCCGCACTGGGCATCGGAACAGGGGGGTCGCTCCCAGCCACGGCCTTGAGGCCCAGTTCGGCATCGACGAATCGGGCGGTCGTGGCCTAACCGCCAATCCGTCAGCGACTTGTGGCATATGCCGCGTGTCACGTCCGAGGGCGGATTTCGTGTCCGGCCAACCCCCGCATCAAATACACATGTCCCGTTCGGCAACGGGGCAGCCGGATTCACCCATCAGAACATCTTGCGCCGGAGCCGCTCCGACCGCCAAGTGCCCACCCGGTGCAACAGCCCCCGGCCGGACTCCCGTAGAGCCCGATTCTGGAGTTCCGCCAGCCGCACGAGCCCGCCCCGGATGTCGCCGCACACCTCTCGGATCAGCCGCTCGTCTCCGCTGCAGAGAACATCCTTGATCCACTCGATCTCCCGGTCGATCTCCGCGTCGTAGTCGGACGAGCGCAGGCCCCTCGCCCAGTTGCCGAGCACGGTGTCCGCGCGGGTCGTCTCCTTCGAGCCCCGCCCGACGGCCACGATCTCGATCTTGCGTCCCAAGTCCCGGAGCATCGCCCACAACTCCCGGTGTGCCGCGCCCCACGCGCGCAGCCCCTTCGCGGTCTCGTGGCCGGGATCGGCGTAGACGAAGACGGCGCGCTTCGCGTCCAGCGCGACCGGAAGCCCGAGATGAAAGTGCCGCCGGATGTTCCCGGCCGCGCCCCGGTAGGTCCGCTGGGGCAGAACCCGGCGCTCGATCCCGAGCGCCTCGAACGCGGCGACCTTCTCGGCCTCGGTCGGCAGCCACGGCAGGCGGGGATGGTCGAGCACGTAGTCGAGTGCCAGCAGCCGTCGCATCAGCACGTCCTGGGAGGTGATCCGGCGACGCCGATGGAACTCCCCGGCTCCGAGCGCCCGGAACACCCCGCGGGCTTGGATCCGGCACACGCGGCCGATCTTGCGGACGCCGGCCGGGGCCTCCTCGACGGCCAAGCCCTGCGCGACGAGGGCGTGGACGGCGCGCCGCACCTTCTCGGGGTGGCAACCCAGGAAACTCGTCCACTGCAAGCGGGTGAAGACGCCCCCGTGGAGGCAGGCCAGGGCGATCCACTCGGCCAGGCGTCCGGTCCAGCCGAACGCCTCCAGAGCCTTCTCGCGTCCCTTGAGATGGACGATCAGCGCGGTCTCCCGTAGTCGAAGGAGCGGTCATGCACATGGGCTGCTTCCTTACGCCGCGTGTCACTCCGGTTGAAATCGGGAGTGAGCCCTCGGACCGCGTCAAGCCGCGCCCGCGAGCGGATGTCCCAAGCGGTCCAGCCGGATCCCGGATGGAGACCGGCCTCCGGCGGCAGCCCGTTCCAGGAGTGTCGGCACAGGCACTGGTCAGGACGCCCCTTCCGGGCGAAGTTTCGTCCGCGCAGATCGTGCAGTCCGTCAGTCGAGAGGAATCGAATGATGGCACGCACGAGAAGAAGCCGCCGGAGCTATGGCGCCGGCGAGTGGGGCCGGAACCGGGTGAGGGTGTTCCCAGACCCGAAGACCGGCCTGTACCAGTTGGAGTGGCGCGAGAATGGCCGAAGGCTGAGCCGATCCCTGAAGCACCGGGACTGGCGGCTGGCCAAGCGGCAGGCCGACGCGTTCGCCGCCGGGTTCGTTGGCCCGGACCTGAACGGCGAGGCGGAAGCCGAGCCCGAGCCGCTCACGCTGGACAAGCTGTTTGAAATCTACGGTGAAGAGGTGACACCCACGAAGGCGGAGGCGTCCCAGCGGTCCGACCGGGCCGCGACGAGGATGTTCCTCCGGTTCTTCGGAAGGGGCCGGAGTCCCGAGACGCTATCGCAGCGCGATTGGGACCGGTTCATCCGGGCGCGTCGGTCGGGCAGGATCGGGCCGACCGGAAGGCCGGTGTCCGACCGCACCATCGAGCACGATCTGAAGTTCCTGATCGCCGTGCTCAACTGGGCGTCCAAGTCCCGGGACGAGCGGGGCGAGTTGCTGCTCGCGTCGAATCCGCTGAGGGGTCTCAGGACGCCCACGGAAAAGAATCCCACGCGGGTGGTGCTCACGGAGGAGGAGTATCGGGCGCTGCTAGAAGTCTCCGGGCGGGTGGACTGGCGGTTCCATGTCGCGCTCGTGCTCGCTCACGAGACGGGACACCGGATCGGGGCCATCCGTCAGCTCCGGTTCTCGGACATCGACTTCGAGGGCGGGGTGGTGCGGTGGCGCGCGAAGCACGAGAAGACCGGCTACGAGCACCGGACGCCGGTGACGGCCGAGGCGTTGGCCGTCCTTGAGGAGGCGTGGAAGAGGAGTTCGGGGCATGAGGACGCTCCGGTTCTGCCCGCGCCGAGGGATGGCTCCAAGTGCGCCGGCCGGTCGCTGGTGCGAGCTTGGTGGTACAGAGCCCAGTCGTTGGCGGGGCTCGAAGCGAAGCGCGGGAGAGGCTGGCACTCCTTGAGGCGGAAGTTCGCTTCCGACCTGATGGATCAGCCGCTCAAGGTGCTCTGCGAGTTGGGCGGTTGGAAGACCGCCAAGACGGTGCTCGAATGCTATCAGCGAGCCGACGAGGGACAGCTTCGGAAGGCACTGGACGCCCGCCGGAGACCTCGGAGCTGAGGCTCACGAATCGGCGGGAGTCAAACAGCGGGAATTGGGCTTACCAATCCCGTAAGCTCAAGGGAAAACAGGAGATCCGATCTTGAACAACACCGCCGTAACGTCAGGGTTGCCATAAGCGCCGAGATCACAAGAAACGTGATCGCCATGTGGTGGAGGAACGCGACCCCCGGCAGCGCCCACAGCAACAGGCCGTACACCGGAATCCCCAGGATCATTCCCCCGAAGGCGGCCGCCGCCGGCGTTCGCGGCACGAACAGCCCGAAGAGGAACGCAGCCACGATCCCCGGCGAGATGAACCCCCAGAACATCTGGATGTACTCGAAGACGCTTCCTGCGCTGGCCACCACCGGCGCCCACAGGCATCCGACCAGCACGAGCACCCCAGTCGTCCACCGTCCGACAACCATCAGCCTGCGCGACGATGCCTCGGGCCGCAGATGGCGCTTGTACAGGTCCACGCTGAAGATCGTCGCGGCGGAGTTCAGCATCGAATCGAGCGAGCTCATCACCGCCCCGAACAGCGCGGCGAACATCGCGCCGGTCAGCCCCGCGGGCAGCAGTTCGCGCATCATCACCGGGTAGGCCTGGTCGGGGTTCGTTACCTGATCGGCGAACAGCTCGGCGGCCATGATCCCCGGGAACACGATGATGAACGGAATCGCCAGCTTGATGAACCCGGCCAGGAAGATGCCGCGCTGACCGTCCGCCAGACTCCGGGCCGCCAGCGTCCGCTGAGTGATGAACTGATTCAGTCCCCAGTAGAAGAGGTTCGGGATCCAGAGCCCGCCGATGAAGACCGCGAGCCACGGCATCTCCGGGTGATTCCACGGGAGGACGGTGTGCATCTTGCCGTCGGCGGCTGCGAGAAACGGCGCGATCCCCCCCATCGCGCGGAAGCCCAGCACGGTCACCACCACTCCACCGAGGAGCAGCGCCACCCCCTGCAGCAGGTCGGACCATACGACCGCCTTCAGCCCCCCGTAGATCGTGTAGCCCCCGGCGAGGATCCCGATCAGCCAGATGCCCAGGTTGGTGTCGATGCCGAAGATCGATTCCAGGGCCAGCGCCCCGGAGTACAGCACCGTCGCCAGCGCCACGAACACGTACGCTGCCATGATGAAGGCCGCCATCAGCGTCCGGGTGCGGACGTCGTAGCGGAACTCGAGGTACTCGGGGATCGTGTAGATGCCGGCCTGCAGGAACCGCGGCAGGAAGAAGAGCCCCACCAGCACGAGCGTGACCGCCGCCATCCACTCGTAGCTGGCGATCGCGAGTCCCAGTTCGTAGCCCCGACCCGCCATCCCCACGAAGTGCTCGGTCGAGATGTTGGACGCGATCAGCGAGAACCCGATCAGCCACCAGGGAAGGTTGCGCCCGGCCAGGAAATAGTCCGCGGCGTCGTGCTTCCCGCGTGAGGCGTAGAGCGAGATCCCCACGACCACGAGGAGGAAGCCGACGAAAGCCGCAATGTCGAGCGGTTGAAAGGACATGTTCCCAGCTCCAGGTTTCGAGCAGGAGCCAACCTAACGGGGAGACTTCGAATGCGCATCCAGCCGGTCCGGGGCCTTGCGGGCGTCGTTGTCGTGGCGTGGATCGCGGCCTGTTCCGGACCGGAGCTGCCCGGTGAATCGTCCGACGACGAGCGCGGGACGCACCCCGAAAGCGGCATCCCGGCCGCCGCCCGGGACATGTGGCCCGACCGCCTCGCTGAATACCACGGGCATGTGGGCGACGTCCCGGAGTACCGGGCGATCCAGGCGAGACTTGCGCGGGGCTGGAACACCTGGGACAGCCGCGACGTGCTGCGCTACGTGCTCCTGCCCGAGGGCCTTGCCGTCGACCTGGCGATCAAGAGGCACGCGTGGCTCGATGAGGGCTACCTGGGTGAAGCGCTGATCGGGCGGCGGGGCGACGACGTCGAGGTGATCCGCCCCGGCGTCCACGCTCTCGACGGCTCCTACATGCGGCTCGATATCGAGTGGCAGGGACTCTCGGCCACGGTCGAGGCAGGCCACGCGGGAGAAGACCTGGTCGTCCTGGTCACCCCCCAGGCAGAGGACTCAACCCACTACGAGCTGGTGGTCAGCGCGGGGCTGGCCTGGAACCGTCCCGGCGCGGTCGAAACATCCGCAGACGGCCTGGTGGCGCAGCTCCCCACCGGCACGCAGAGCATCCACGTCGCCGGGATCACCGAGCACGATCCCTACACCGGGACTCTCCTCCCGCACCGGGTTGTGCGGCTCGATGGCGCGGTGGGCATATCGAGCGGCCAGCCCCGCAACGCGCAGCAGATCCGCACGGCGCTCGATGCCGCCGAGCACGCGGTACACACCCGCGCCGACCGCTACGGCGCCCTCGCCGACGCCTACCTCGCCGTCACCTCCGGCATCGCCTGGAACACCGTCTACGAGCCGCGCCACGACCGCGTGATCTCAACCGTGGGCCGCCTGTGGAACAAGGAGTACGGCGGCGTGGCCCTCTTCGGCTGGGACAACTTCTTCCTGGCCTACATGACGGCGCTCGACAGCCGCGACCTCGCCTTCGCCAACGTCATCGAGCACCTGCGCGGCGCCACGGCCGAGGGATTCCTCCCAAACGACAACCGCGGCAACGGCAGCAAGTCGTGGGACCGCTCCCAGCCGCCCGTCGGCGGCATCATGGTGCGGGAGGTCTACCGCAGATACCCCGAGCCGTGGTTCCTGGAAGCCGCCTTCGATCCGCTCCTGGCCTGGAACCGCTGGTGGCCCACGAAGCGGCTCAACGAAGGGCTCCTCAGCTACGGTTCCCACGAGGCACGGAACCCGTTCGACGAGCCGGCCGTGCGCACGAAGATCACCGCCGGCTACGAGTCCGGCATGGACGACTCGCCGATGTACGAGGATGTCCCCTTCAATCGCGAGAAGAACACGCTCGAGCTCCAGGACGTGGGCCTGACGAGCCTCTACATCGCCGACTGCCTGGCCCTGGCCGACCTCGCAACATTGCTGGGGCGGGGCGCCGAGGCCGAGGAGCTGACCGGCCGTGCGCGCCGGTTCTCGGAAGCGCTGGACGGCCTGTGGGTCGAGGAGCGCGGCTACTACCTGAACTACCGCACCGATCTCGACCGGCCCTCGACCCGCCGCTCCCCGACCTTGTTCTACCCGCTGCTTGCCGGAGTGCCCGCCGCACCGCGCGCAGAGCGCATGATCACGGAGCATCTGCTCAATCCGGCCGAATTCTGGGGTGACTACGTCCTCCCCTCGACGACGCGCGACGATCCCTCCTTCCCTCGCCAGAGATACTGGAAGGGAGCGATATGGCCGCCCTTGAACTTCCTCACCTACCTCGGACTGCGTCGGGCGGGGGCCCACGATGTGGCGTCCGAGCTGTCGCGGCGTTCGCTCGACATGTTTGTGGCCGAGTGGCGTCGCAAGGGGTACGTGAGCGAGAACTACTCGTCGATCACCGGTGCGGGCGACGACGAGCGATTGTCGAGCGATCCCTTCCACTCCTGGGGCGGGCTCTTCGGGATCATGGCGTTCGTCGAGGCGGGGCACCTGGCGGGGCCGGAGGAAGGGCTCTAGCAGCCCGTGGACAAAACCCCCGCGGCATTCGAGCGGCGAATGCATCCGGGCTGGTCACGGTGCTCACGTATTCCGACTGTCAGGAGAACATTACAGAATGTCAACATTTCATTACTTCTGGGGCGTGTGTAGCACCGCTCTGCGTTGCTCCTCGGGCAAATAGCTTCGCTATTCGCCCTTCGTCGCGCCTTGCCAGCCCGACAGAGCACCTGAAACCAGAATCCCGGCAGGAGATCATGTAAGTTCAACCAGGGCTGCACGATCTGCCGCTCTTGCCGGGACGCCGATTCCGACGCGCACGGGTCAAAGATGCGGGAGGGTCGGGGTTGATTGGCGGGAAAGTTGTGCGAACCCCAGCACCGGGTCAAGCTCACGGATTCTTCGGCCCGATACCGGCCGTCTTCAGCATGTCCGCCAGATGGCCCGATTCCACGACGACCCGCATGAGATCGACGCGGCTCTGGACGCCCAGCTTGCTCTTCAGGGACATTCGGTAGTTCGCGACGGTCTTCGGTGCCAGATGGATCCTGCGGGCGATCTCCTCGGCGGTGTAGCCGGTCGCTGTGAGGTACAGGACATCGCGTTCCCGTTCGCTCAGGGAGTCCCAACCACCGGCCCGGCTCCGCGAGGCGTTTCGTGCCTTCGAGAGCATACCGACGACATGCGCGGGGAACGTCATCCTTCCGGCGGCCACCATGTCGAGGGCTCCGACCAGATCGGAGCGAGCCCGCCGCTTGCTCAGGCACCCCATGGCGCCCGCCTCGATCGCGGCCTCGACATACTCCGGCTCATCGTAGGCGGTCAAGACCAGCACGCGGACATCCGGGTTCCGCGTCGTGATCCTTCGGGTTGCGGTAATGCCGTCCATGCCCGGCATGCGGATGTCCATGACCACCAATTCGGGCTTGAGCGCGTCCACCCGCTCGACGGCTGCTTCACCGGAGGAAGCCTCCCCGACCACATCGTACCGTTCCGTGAGTTCGATGAGCAGCTTGATTCCGGCGCGGACAACGGCATGGTCGTCAACGAGCACGACCCGGCAGGAGTAGCTCATTCCGGGTCGTCCTCCTCGCGCGCGGGCATCCCAATGGGCACTTCGAGCCTGACCGACGTGCCGTCCCCGGGCGTGCTCGCGATTGTTAGCCGCCCTCCGGCGATCCGGCTCCGCTCCCGCATGCTCCCCAGGCCGACCGACAGATGCGGCTCAAGCTCGTCGGGCCAGAAACCCGCTCCGGAATCGCTGACTTCGGCGTACAGCGTCCGGCCTTCCCTCCAGTACCTCACCTTCGCGCTACCGGCACCGCTGTGCCGCTTGGCGTTGTTGAGCGCCTCCTGCACGACCCGGAAAACGGCCAGACTGGTCTCGGCCCTCAACGCCCTGCCCGCCCAGCGGATGTCCCGCTCGACGGCGAAGTCCTGCTCCTCCGTGCGGCGGCAAAGGACGCTGAGCGCGAATTCGAGCCCATGCCCCTCCAACTCGACCGGCATCAGATCCCGTATGGCGCGATCCAGCGCGTCGTGGCACCGGTCCAGATCGCCTTGGACGCCCGAGATCATCTTGGGCGCGTCCTCCCCCACCATTCCCCGTTCGACCAGGGCGGCGAGATGAAGCTGGACGGCCGTGAGGCTTTGCTTCACTTCGTCGTGCAGGTCACGGGCAATCCGCGACCGCTCCGCCTCGGCAGCCAGGACCCTCGCCGCTGCCACCCTGCGAAGCATCTGGCTTTGAGCCAGGCTGCGCACGGCGCAGACCACCAGCACCTCTCCAGCCTCGTCGGTCATCGGACCGAGACTGATCTCGACGGGGAACCCGCCGCCGTCCTTGTGCACCGCTTCAAGTTCCATGCCGACGCCCATCGGGCGCGATGTGGGTTTGCGGTGGTACACTTCCCGGTGGCGGCGGTGGCGGTTCCGAAGCTCAGCGGGAACCAGGATTTCGACCGACTCGCCGACCAACTCTTCGCGCGACCACCCGAACATCGTCTCGGCCTCGGGGTTCGCGTCCCTCAACAGGCCGTCGGCCCCGACTAGGAGCATCGCGTCCGGCGATGCGCGGAACACCGCCCGGAAGTCGCTTGGGCGGGCAAGCAGCTTGTGGATGAGAATCTCCTCGAAGTACAGGCCGGGGATCATGGCGCTGCCTCGCCGAGCGCGGGAGGAGTGCCGATGTTCGATCCGTTGAAAATACCGTTCCCCGGCCCTTGCGACCACAGCGACGGCCGACGCGGAGCGTAGCAGGCGAGCTCGGGCGTGCGCCGAAGCCGCAGGCACGCGCGCCTCAGCCGGTTCCGCACGGTGGAAGCGGGGAGGCCCTCGCGGCCCGCAATCTCGTTGGCGCTCAGCCCGTACCAGTAGCGGAGGAGCAGCAGTCGCCGCTGCTGGTCCGGGAGGCGGGCCAGGGCGCGTCCAATGCGATCCCGCAACTCGGCGGTCTCGGCGGAGGCCAGGGGACCTGGAGCCGTGTCCGCAGCGGCAGTGACCTCGCCGTCGGTCTCGACAAGACGATCCCGCTCGATCCGGTCCCGCCCGACCGCGTCGGTGCAGACACGCTGGCAAAGCGTCTTCGCCCATCCGAGCAACGCCTCCGGGTCGCGGCACTGTCTCCGCTTCTCATGGATTCGAATGCGGCAGGCCTGCGCCAGTTCCTCGGCGGTCGTCCGGTCCCGCGCGAATCGCACGGCGACCGACTGGACAAGCGGTTCGACCCGCCTGAGCAGGTCGTCGTCCCGGCACCGCCCGTCCCCCCGGGTACTGCGCCCGCCGTTGCGGTTCATCCGTCCACTCCTTTCGGCACGAGATTCGCGCCTCGTTGGCCGAAGCGCACACTAAAGCTGCCGGTGGGACGAGCGCGCAGACAGGGTACTTTTTCCACGACTTTGGTGCCAAGAGGTTCCCGAGTGGTCCGGGAAGAAGTTCCCGTGCCAGGGCAGAAACTTCCCGTCGGGTCGGGAAGAAGGTTCCCGAAATCGGCCCCGAAATGTGCCAAGAACTTCCCGTCCGGCGCGATTTGCCGAAAATATACCGAATAAACCGCCGAATCGGGGCTTCTGGGCCGGTGAGACGTTTTTCTCGCTCGCACCGTCTATTAGGGCGAGGGCACGATCCCAAGGGGGGATCACCCGAACCACGGAGTTGGCCGGGGTCGCGACCGGCACTCCAAGAATAAGGAGGATTCAAATGGACGCGATGAAGAAGTTGCTCAGGCTGACGATGATGTTCTTCGTCAGCGGGCTCGTCGTCGGCACGGCGGCTAGCAGTACCGCCGTCCGGGCGAACGCCCTTCCCCATCCGTGCCAGTACGACACCTGCAAGAACCTCTGGTTCATTGACTGGTGCAGCGGCGAGAGTGGCGCCGCCACGTACTGCAACCACGATGTCCCCAACGTGGACTGCGAGACTACTCCTTGCGACCACGAGGACGGTCCCGACGATGGGCATACCCACTAAGATGATGGCGAAGCCGAGCGCTCGTTGCGGGGCATCCGCGCCGTCACTCGGCGCGGGCGGAGCCAACATCGGAGGCCGGGGGGACGGGCAGGAGCCGTCCCCCCGGCCTCGGGGCCTCCGGCGAATGGCCGCGTATATCCGTCGCCACTTCGGGGCGGTTCTGGTGTACACTGTGGCCTGCTTCGGAACGGCAGGCTGCGAAGCGGATTCGATGGAGATCAGCCACCCGACGCCCGACAATATTCCTGTCGACGGTTCGGTGGTTGACGCATCGGAAATCCCGACTGGACTTGCGAGGGCGGAACTGGATGCTTGGCTCGGGGCGCGGGATGCGCTCCGCCGATCCGAAGTGGCGGTCACCATCGGGAAACTGGGCGAGGTCGGCGACGACGAAACGGATGTCTTCGGGTGGGTGGCGGATGCCAAGTTCGACGCCGATGGGAATATCGTCGTGCTGGATCGCATGGCCCAGGAAGTCAGAGTCTTCGATATCGCTGGCCGTTTCCTGACCAAGTTCGGGGGCACTGGTGACGGTCCCGGTGAGTTTCGCGATCCAGTGGGACTCGCGACCCTGTCCGGCGGCCGCATCGTCGTTTCCGATCGCCGTGGCCACCTAGAGATATTCGCAAGGGAGGACAGCGGATATGTCTACGCTGGCCGACAACCTGTGCCTTCCGATCTCCGAATACGTGAAGGCGTGTGCCACATCGGCGGCCGCCTCTTTCTGTCCGTGTGGGAACAGGAGAGCAACGCGGTGATCCATGAGGTTCCACTGCTTTCGAAGGGTGTGGCGAGATCTTTCGGAAAAGGCTACGGTGCTCGCTACCCACTGGTGCAGCGTCTGTTGACGGACGGACCGATCGGCTGCTTCGGAGATCCGGTGCAGATCGTCTTCGCGTTCGAGCAGTTGCCCGTGTTGCGGTCCTACAGCGCGGACAGCGGAGCTGAATTGTGGACGGCTGTGGTCGCAGATTACATGCAGGGGCAGATCGTCGAGAACCGCGGCACGGGCTCGGTGGGGTACTTGTCGGGACTCAAGGACGTCGCCATGGCAGCTATGGGGGTGGGGGGAGAGCACATCCTGTACCAAACCGGTCGGGGCGAAAGAGCGGCTCCGGACGAAGCGGAGATCCGAAGCTACTTGGTAGACGCGGCCAGCGGCAACGGCGCGTTGGTTTCCACCAGCCTGCCTATCGTGTCGGATGTGACCGACACCCACATCCTGGGGTATTGGGTCACGGGGATTCCGAGGGTGGAAGTGCGCAGGCTCGCACCCCGAAACAAGGCGAAAGGAGAGTAGAATCATGAAGCGCGTCGGAACGCAATGGGCATGGCTGGCCGTAGCGGGCGGTGCGATGGTCGGACTGTTGGGCGTCTTTCCGAGGCCAGTGGAGGTCCGCTGGAGCGTCCCGCTGCTCGCGGAGGACCCGTATGTGCCAATGGCGCGGCAAGACTCCGGTGATGAACTGGTGTTCGTCTTCATCGGTTCGTCGCGCTGCCGTTGGTCGAACGACCCGCAGCTGCCGTCCCTGGTCAAGCAGGCCCGGACAGCGGTGATCGCCCGGGCTCAAGAGGCGTCCATGGGCTTCGCCGCGATCGGCCTCACCACCGATGTCGTACCGGAGAGCGGCGTTGAGCATTTGGGGCGGTTTGGCGGATTCGATCAGATCGTGACGGGAATGGGGTGGCGAAACGTCGGCCTGATGAAGTACCTGCACGGTGAGCTAACCGGACCTGCCGCCACGCCGCAAGTGCTGGTGCTCGCTCGGAGCGTGGTTGTGGAGGCGGGACACAGGGCAGTTCGCAACGAGCGGCTGTTGGTTCGTCGCCACGGGCTGTCCGGAATCAGGCAGTGGGTCGAGGGCGGATCGAGAATCCCGCAGCTTGAAGAGGTCGCGCAATGACCGGTCAAGCACGAATCCCAGCTCTGGTGGTCGGTGTACTCGCTATAGGAACCGTCCCTTTCGGCTGCGAATCGCAGGCCCGGTCCCCCGTTACCGGAGGCCGGCAGGTCGATCCGGTGGAGGAAGCCGGTCCCATGTCCGTCCGGATCCACGAAGTGTGGCGCCGGGAGTTGAATGAGGAGGTTGCCGCCCGCGGAGGAATGGCGGTTTGGGAGGACGGCGCGATCTGGATCGGGGGCAGGGAAAGGATCTGGGAGATGAGCCCGCAGGGTGAGTCCCTGCGGGCGATCCCGGAACCCGCCGCGGCTACGGGCAGAGGGTCCGCCCTCGCATTGCTTGCAATGCCGGATCGTCGCAGCGTGGTGCTTGTGAGCCGAAACGGCTCCACGCTCTTTCCCCGAAAGGACGGCACGGCAGGACGGTTCCGGGCGATGCACCGGAATCGCGTGCCCGGCATCGCGGCTCTTACGAACGACCAGTATGTGCTGAGCTACGGCCAGTATCCGGACGACCCTCATGTAGGGTTCGCCCTACACCTGTACTCGCTCGATGGCCACCTGAAGAGCTGGCATCCCGCTTTTCCGGCAGACGACTGGGAGGTTGTGACGCAAATGACCGGAGGTCCGATAACGGCGACACCGGAGGGAGACCTCCTCTTGGCGGAAATAGTGCCTCCTTTTCGGATCGTTCGTTATCTGGGCGGACGGGGCGACAGCGCGATGGTAGTCGTCGAGGATGAGACCGTCGTCCCACGGGATGAGCTTGAAAGGGCGCTGCCGAATGGGAACTTCGCGTCCCAATGGAACCGACCGGTCTTCATAGACCAGATGCGCGATGGGAACATCCTGACCATCGTCCGATACTACCCGCCCCGGCGGCGTTCCCGACAGGGGCTTTGGGTGGTCGTGTCACCGACGGGAGACATATTGGCGAAGACCCGATTCTCCGACTCCTATGAATTCATCACCCCGACCGGAACGGACGGCCGGTACCTCGCATGGATTGACGACGCCATTGTCGCGCTGGATGTGACGGTTGAGCCATTGCGTGACGCGACACCTGCTGGGTGAAGTACGTTAGAGAGGGTGAGCCAGGGGTCTTGCCGACAAGGCTCGCTACGGCCAGCGACAATTGCCACGGTCATACGGCTGACCTAGCCTAATGGGATGGACACGCCGGAAAGTTCTCCCGCCTCACAGCCGTCACGGGCGAGCCTGCCACGCGACCTGATCCAACGGCGCGTACCGCACATTCTGGCTATCTACGCCGGTGCATCCTGGGGTCTGGTCGAGTTCACGGCATTCGCCGTGGACGAGTTCCTGATCTCGCCGCACTGGACGCGAATGGTGATGGTCACCCTGCTCATCGCGCTGCCAAGCGTCTTCCTGCTGGCCTGGTTTCACGGCAAACCAGGCCGTGAACGAGACCAGTTGGCGCGGGCAGAGAAGGTCGGCATCCCCGCCAATCTCGTGCTGTGCGTGGTCGTGCTGACGGCGCTCTTCGGGGGAGAGGGACTGGGCTCGGTCATGACCACGGTCGCCGTCGAGACGGAGGATGGGGAGACCATCGAGCGGGAGGTGCCAACCCCCGAGTTCACGAAGACCATGGCGCTCTTTCCGCTGGATCTCGGACCCGGAATGGCAGAAGATGACGCGTGGGTATCCTAACGCGGTCCCGGAGGCGCTGAGGCTCGACCTCCTGGCGGACGAGTTCTTCGTGCCGATCTCCTTTTATCGCTCCGAGTCGCAGTTGAGGGAGCGGGGATTCGAGAGCTTCGACGCGACGCCACTGACCCTCAAGCGCGAAATGGCACAGGAGTCGTTCGCGGGGTTCATGGCGGTCGGCGAGATCGACCGGGTAGACGACCTCTTCCGCGTCACACTCAGTGTGTACAGAGCGGGTAACGGATCGCTCGCAGGGGAGAGCTTCCACGAAGGGACCGACTTGCTCGCACTCGTTGACGAGATGTCTGGACCCGTGAAAAACGCCCTGGAGATTCCTGTCCGCGACGCGGTCGAGGACCTGCCCGTGCGCGGGCGGCTCTCCGACAACACTGCCGCGGTGGAGGCGTTCTTCAAGGGGTTCTTCCGCTACCGCATGCACCAGGATGCCGAGGGAGCCATCGAATACCTGACCACCGCGACAATACTCGATCCCAGCTTCACCATCGCCCAATACACCCTTCACTTGGTGCTGCGCGGATCCGAGGCAGAAGAGACCGTCGCCGCAGCCCCGCTGGTGGCAGCTATGGAGCACCTCTACCGAGTGCCGGAACGCTCCAGCTTCCAGATCAAGGCGGAGTACTACGCAGAGACTGGCGAGACGGACAAAGCGGCCGCTGTGGTTGAGATGTGGGTCGGCCTGTACCCCAATGACCTGATCGCTCTACGCGCCCTGGCGTGGATACAAATGGAGAATGATGATTGGGAGGGTGCTCTAGCGACCTTGGCCACGATTCGCCGCCTCGATCCCCTGGATGGCCGACCAATCTCGGCCATGGCCCGGATATACGAGAACGTGGGCAACTATGACCAGTCTCTGGCCCTCTTGGCCGAGTACGTGGAGCGGTTCCCCGGAGACCTATCGGGACACTACGGACTGGCCGACTACCACCAGCGCCGCGGCCGGTACGAAAGCGCGCGCGAAGTGTTAGAGCAGGTGATCGCCCTGGAACCACTGGCGCCGGAACCCGTGCGGCGGCTCGCGGACCTCGATCTAGATGTAGGGCGAATGGAGGAAGCCCGCGCCGGTTACGAGCGTACATTGCGACAGGCCCGTACCCCAGCCCAGCGCGCCCAGGCGCTGGCCCGGCTCACTCACTATCACCATCGGCGTGGAGAGATTGCAGCCGCGATCCAGGGAATCGAGAGAAGGAGGGAGGAGTCAGCATTCGAGACGCCTCTCGATATGGCGATCGGGGACGCCCTCGTGTATCTGGACGCAGGCCGCACCTACAAGGCGATTGCCCTTCTGCAGGAATTCGATGACTTGAGATTGGTATTGGACCAAGCAGGGGACTACGAGGGGGCGGCGGAGAGCTTGAGGGCAGTGATCGCCCTATCGCCGGAGGGAAGATACTTCCGTGGAGCGGGCAGCGCGCTGCGCCGCGCGGGGTCCTACGAATCGGAAGGCGAGTTGCAGGAAGCGCTGCGTCTGGCTCCGGCCAATCCCCGCGCGCACTTGGAGATGGCGTTGCTGATGGAGACGCGGGGGGAGGTCGGCGTGGCGGTGGAGCACTTGCAGAGCGCGCTTGCCGTGTGGGAGAACGCCGACGAAGATTATGAGTCGGCGCGACTGGCGAGGGCGAAGCTAGCGGAGTTGGGTCGCTGACAAGCGACACCGCTTGGGGGCACCGTAAATGAGGACAACCCGTGAGCCCGGATCTTCGAAGGCAGTCGAAGAGGTGCGCGTTGTCACTTCCTCGTCAGGTCCTATGAACAGTGTACACGTCTTCACCCGGGGGTCTCGTGGCGTTTCTTGGTGGAGCCTGCGGGACCACCTCCGTTGAAGGGACCCGAGAGTGTTACAGACTTCGCGCTTCCCAATCTTCGCCACGCTCTCCACCATGAGCGGTTCGTTCGAAGCTAACCCGGTGGTGCGGAATTACGCTGATTACCACCGCACCGGAGTGTGAAAAAGACATGGAGGGTCGATTCACAGTCCGGAGCTTCGAAGATTCACACGGTCGCCGCAATAGCCGTCGCAGGGTCGCCCGGGTCTTCCCGCGGCCCGAGTACCCGGTCGAAGGCAATCCGGTCGGGGTAGGTGCGAAGCGGCAGACCGAGCACCTCGTCGGCCGGTGCCAACCGATGGACGGCCCTCGACTTATGACCGTACCTGAGCGCGGAAACGACATGGGGGTCCGATGCGCACTTCGCGTCTCCGGCGGTGCGCACCGGACCTCCTGCTCATCCCGCAGCGCGGCAAGGTCTTGCGGCTCCGCCGCCGGGTCGCCCGTGGCGCACCAGCGGCTGGGGCCGTGGCGGTAGCGACCCCCCTCGCAGAGGGCTCGGTACGGGTTCGGGGCGAGGTGGAGATTCACACCCCGCCCCTTCCCTCCTGGGGTCGCTACCGCATCAACAATCCCTGGCGGGAAGGCCGTCCGAACGCCGACGTGGAACGCGGCGAATCAACCCGCTCCTCCGGCGGCTGCCGCCGTTGCCCAAACTGCTCGCGCCCTTCTCCCTGCCAGCGTCCGCCCGCGTGGTAGCTGGCTCCGGCCACCCACAAGCACCCCGGCCCCGACACCGCGATCCACGTCTGCCCCTACGCAGCGGCCCCCGTCCGGGTTTCACCCGCCGGCCATGGAGACCGCCGGTTCGATGCGGCGGTCCGGCTTGCCGAGAGTCGGGTTGCCCCCGCCGTGCGCCTCCTCCGGGCCGCACATCTTCCCCTTGTAGCCGCCCGTCGCCTTGGGGCTCTCGGGACCCGCCCGTGGGCGGTTCCTTGGCCGACTGGGTGGCAGCCATCCAAGTTATGCTCTTCCATACCCTGTCGAGCCCTGAAAACCGCTCTCACGGCCATTCTGGGCGTTTTGGCGGCCGTTTCGTGGAATCCGAGGCCGTGGGATCGCCTGTAACGCACGAACTCCACTCCCGGAGGGGTAGGAGTGCCCCCGGTTTCGGGCTTTCGGCCGAGGAACTCGACATCCTCGCGGCGGATGATCGAGCTGCGGAAACCGGGTGGAGGCGCGCTCGCGACCGCTGAAAGGCTGGCGATGGCCGCGCGGCCCACGAGCGCCATCAGGTGACCCGGGTCCGGCGCTCCGCGCCCATGGACATGGCGCGGGACGGTCGTTTAGGGGGTTCGGGGGCATCCCCCGACCAGAGTTTTTGTGAAACAAAATAACATCTTGCTCCCCCACAAACCGGAGAACCCAGCGCCCCCGTGGCGGCTGCCCCGCAAGGCTGATCCCGCGCACTCCCCCGAAGGCCGTTTCATCGACCGGGCCATGATGGCCTGACGGAAGACTAGCGGAAAACCCCCGCCCACGCGACCTTTCGTTCGCGCAGATCGTGCAGTCCATCTATCGAGAGGAATCGAATGATGGCACGCACGAAACGAAGTCGGCGCTCGTACGGCGCCGGCGAATGGGGCCGGAACCGGGTCAGGATCTTCCCGGACCCGAAGACCGGCAACTTCCAGATTGAGTGGCGCGAGAACGGACGCAGGCGGAGCCGGTCGCTCGGGCACCGCGACTGGCGGCGCGCGAAGCGGCAGGCGGACGAATTCGCCGCCGGGTTCGCCGGACCGGAGATCGGAGGCGGCGCGGAAACCAAGCCCGAGCCGCTCACGCTGGAAAGGCTCTTTGACATCTACGGTCAGGAGGTGACGCCCGCCAAGGGCGCTCACACGCGGCAGCACGACCGAACGTCGATGCGGATGTTCCTCGACCTCTTCGGACGGTCCCGCGACCCGGCGACGCTGTCCCAGAGGGACTGGGACCGATTCATCCGGGAGCGCCGCGCTGGCAGGATCGGACCGAGTGGCAGGCCGGTGGCGGACCGGACGGTCGAATACGACCTGAAGTTCCTGATCGCCGTCCTCAACTGGGCGGCGAAGTCCCGGGACGAGCAGGGCCGGTTGCTGCTCGACCGGAATCCGCTGAGAGGGCTCAGGACGCCCACGGAGAAGAACCCGAACCGGGTGGTGCTTGGCGAGGAGGAGTACCAGGCGCTTCTGGAGGTGTCACTCCGGGTGGACTGGCGGTTCCATGTCGCGCTCGTGCTCGCGCACGAAACCGGCCACCGGATCGGTGCCATCCGGCAGCTTCGGTGGCGTGACATCGACTTCGAGGACGGAACCATCGTCTGGCGCGCCGAGCACGACAAGACCGGCTACGAGCACGTCACGCCCGTCACGGACGAGGCCTTGGATGCCTTGAAGGAGGCGCGGAGTTGGAATCCCACCGCCGGGGATGCCCCGGTCATGCCCGCGCCCCGGAATCCGTCGGCCTGCATGGGAGCCGCGTTGGCGCAGGGGTGGTGGGACAGGGCCGAGAGGCTCGCGGGACTGGAGCCGAAGCCCGGCAGGGGCTGGCACTCGCTGCGGCGCAAGTTCGCCTCCGACCTGATGGACCAGCCGTTGAAGGTGCTCTGCCAGCTCGGCGGCTGGAAGACGGCCAAGACGGTGCTTCGGTGCTATCAGAGAGCCGACGAGGGACAGCTTCGGAAGGCTCTGGAAGACCGCCGCCGGGCTCGCGGCTGAAATCGAGACCAGCGGGAATCAATCAGCGGGAAATCGGGCTGTCGAACATGCAACCACATTCACTGCAATAAGATGCGAAACTTCAACCACATGTCAGCCCGGCGCCTCGCCGCCCTCGGTGCGACGCAGGGCTTCTCCACGGACTGCTGACATGGAACCATGGGTCGTTTCAACCGGGCTGATCTTCCTCTACCTGATCGCGACCATCGTGATCGGGGTGCTGGCCAACCGCAGGGGCACGGCGAGCATGGAGGACTTTTTCCTCTATGGCCGGCAGGCCGGCTTCATCGTGCTATACCTGACCGTGGTCGCGACCTTCCACTCGGCGTTCGCGTTTCTGGGGTCGGGGGGGTTCTTCTACACGCACGGGATCGGGTTCTGGATGGCCGGGACGTGGACGGTGCTCGTCGGTGCGATCACCTACACGATCGGGACGCGGATCTGGGCGCTGGGGAAGAAGTTCGGCTACATCACCCCGGCCGACATGCTCGCGGACTTCTACGAGAGCGAAGGGGTGCGGGTGATCGTGGCCCTGGTGTCGGTGCTGTTCACGCTGGTCTACATCCAGGTGCAGTCCGCCGGGCTCGGGTACATCCTCTCGGTGGCGACGGGCGACCGGATCTCGTTCGAGCTTGCGTCGGCGATCCTGCTGGTCGTGGCCGCCGGATACCTCATGGTCGGGGGCCTGCGGGCCGTCTACTGGACCGACGTGATACAGGGCATCTGGATGTACGTCGCGGTGTGGGGGGGCAGCCTGCTGCTGACCTACAAGCTCTTCGGCGGACCCGTCGAGCTCTGGCGCCGGCTGGCCGCGGAGCGCCCCGAGATGCTGAGCCTGCCCGGACCGGAGGGATTCTTCACGCCGGGGATGTGGCTCGGGATGACGATCGCGCTCTCGTTCGGGATCATCTTCCAGCCGCACATGATGATCCGGTACTTCACGGCCGCCTCGAGCAAGACCTTGAAGCTCCTGGGGGCCACGACCCCGATCTACCTGATGACGCTCTTCATCCCCGCGGCGTTCGTGGGGCTCGGCGGCGCGCTGATCTTGCCCGACCTGGCCACCCCGGACCGCGTCTTTCCGGAGCTGCTCTTCCGCTTTGCGCCGCCCTGGCTGACCGGGCTGATCCTGGCCGGTGCGACCGCGGCCGCAATGTCGACGCTCGACTCGATCCTGCACTCGAACATGACCGTGCTCACACGGGACGTGTACCAGCGCTACGTCGCGCCCGACCGGAGCCAGCGCCACTATCTGGCCTTCGGACGCTGCGTGGTGGTCGTGCTGCTGGTGGTGGGCTGGCTCCTGACCGTGGTCAACGTCGACTACCTGGTCGTGCTGGTGATGCTGTCCGGCGTGGGCGCGCTGCAGCTGATGCCCGGCGTTCTCGGCGTCTGCTACCCGACCAGGGGGCGCCTCACGACGGGAGCCGGGGTCGTTGCGGGGATCGGTGCCGGGCTGGTGACGCTTTACCTGACGCGCGTACAGTTCTATCAGCCCTTCGGCGTTCACGAGGCGGTGTGGTCTCTCGGGGTCAACTTCGTGGTGACCATCATTGTCTCGCAGGTGAGCCGGCAACCCTCGAAGGCCACCGTCGACCGGATTCACGGGGAGGTGGAGCGCTTCGTCTACGGGGACTGACGCGGTCGGGTCAACCGGATGTGTGCAGTTTTTGGGGCTGGCGAACCTTCAACGGGGGCGCTTGACGGTTCAGGAGCACGTCAAAACGCGAGATTGGCGCTCAAAAACGTATACAAACCTTCGCGCACCCTTGCGGACCGGGGATTCGGTCCCCACCTTGCCCCCGTTCCCCAAACCAGTCCACTCCAAAAGAGGAGAGAGACCGTGGACAAGAATTGGGTAGTGGGATCCGTTGTCGCGGGCATCGCGATGTTCGTGGTCAACCTGATCCTGGGGGCGATCAATGTCGACCTGCTGTCTGCCTCCATGGGAGCCGCGTTCACCGCGAATTCGATCGTGGGGCACCTGTTCGCGGGTGCCGTGCTCGCCACGGTGCTCGGCTGGAACGGCGCCAGCGACGCCGCCGGCGCGGGCAAGGCGGGAGCGACATTCGGTGTCCTTCTGGGCCTTGCCAGCCAGATCGGTGGCATGGGGTTCGACGTCATGGGCCTCATCGGCGCCATTCTGACCGGCGCCATCGTCTACGGGGTCAGCGGCGCCGTCATGACGATGGCACCCACCGGGGGTGGTGACTAACTCTTTCCGGCCTTGAAGGCCGAACGGCCTGAGGCTTCAACGACCGCTCCCGGAACCGGACCGCCGCCACGGGTGCCCCCACGCCCCCGGGATGGCGGATGCGGAGGCCAGACCGCAGCCGGTTTCGGGAGCGGTCGCGCGTTTGTAACGTCTGAGGGATGCCGCCACACAACCCTACCGTTCGTCTCAACTCCCTGGCCAGCGGAAGCGCGCCCTACCGGTACCGGCAGGAAGAGATGGTGCCCCTCGGCTATGAGTTCTTTTCGAACTCGTTCGCCAACTTCGACCGCATGGCGCGGGTGTACGCCAACGCCGGCATCGATTCCCGGCAGGTCTCGATGCCGCTGGACTGGTACCGCCGGCCGCGCACCTTTTCGGAACGCAACGACGTCTACATCGGGAGCTCGGTGGCGATCCTCGAAAAGGTCGCCACACGATGTCTGGACCAGGCCGGGCTGGAGCCCGGCGAGGTGGGAGGCCTCGTCGTCGTGTCCAGCACCGGGCTCGCGACCCCCACCCTGGACGCACTGCTCATGGAGCGGTTGCGGCTGCCGCCGGACGTCCGTCGCCTGCCGATCTTCGGACTTGGCTGCGCGGGCGGTGTGCTGGGGCTGGCCCGTGCCGCCGCGATGTGCCGGGCCGAGCCCGAACTGAACGTTCTTTTCCTCACCGTCGAACTGTGCTCGCTCACATTCCAGAAGGACGACGCGTCGAAGGGCAATGTCGTGGCGGCCGCGCTCTTCGGCGACGGGGCCGCGGGCGCGGTGCTGAGCACGTCGGGCCGGGGACCGGTGGTCGGGGACTGGGGCGAGTACACCTGGCCCCGCTCCCTGGATGTCATGGGTTGGGACTTCGGCGAAGCGGGCGAGTTCGGCGTCCTGTTTTCGCGCAGCATTCCGGACATCGTGCGGCGGCGTCTTCGCGGTGCCGTCGAGGGATTCCTGGAGTCCCGCGACCTCTCGCTGGACGACATCGACCTGTACGCCGCGCACCCCGGCGGAGCGCGGGTCCTGGACTCGCTGGAACAGGCGATCGGCCTGCCCCCGGATGCCTTGATCCACTCCCGGGAGGTCCTTCGCCGTCACGGAAACATGTCCGCACCCACGGCATTGTTCGTCCTGGAACGGGCCCTGCGGGAGGGCGCCACGGGCCGCATCCTGCTCACCTCGCTCGGCCCCGGATTCACCGCCGCGATGATGCTGATCGAGGCATGACCCTGATCCTGCTCGTCGTCGCCCTTCAGCACCTGGGCTACCTCGCCCTTTCCAAGCGCAACGCCGCCCGGCTCCTGGCCCGGGGTGGTGAAGAGGTCGGGCGCCGGCATCTTCCGCTATTCGTCGCGTTGTACGTTGCCTGGTTCGTGGCGATGGCCTTGTTCATCGACCCGGGCACGCCCGTCAGCCTCGGGTGGATCGGGGTCTATCTGCTGCTGCAGGCGTTCCGTGCCTGGGTCATGCTGAGCCTGGGCGAGTACTGGACCGTGCGCGTCATCACGGTCCCGGGCGTACCGCTGGTCGTGCGGGGCCCCTACCGTTTCATGCGGCACCCGAACTACGCGCTCGTCGTGGGCGAGGTCGTGTCGGTTCCCATGATTTTCGGGGCATGGCGCATCGCGGCCATCATGGGGCTGCTCGTGGCACTTGCTGTGTTCCTGCGAATCCGGGTCGAGAACGCCGCCCTGGCGCCGAAGCTCTAGCCGTCCAGCCGGTCGTCGATGTCGTAACCGGCCGAGGCCCAGCCGGACGCCTGCCCCGCCGGGTCGAAGGTGACATCGACTCGCCCCAGCCGCATGCCGCCCCACCCGACCTGGTTCACCACCGTGAACCCCGTGCGGGCACGGGGGTCCGTGCGATCCCGTTCGAAGACCTCCGCCTCGTCGAGGAAGGTGTGGGTATGGCCGCCGAGGACCAAGTCGATGTCGGGCACCGCTTCCGCCAGAGTGCGGTCGCTGGGGCGCCCGGGGTCACGATAGACGTACCCCAGATGTGACAGGCAGATCACCAGCGCGCACCCCTGCCCGCGCAACTCCCGGCAGGCGGCCCGCGCGGCGGCAATGGGGTCGGTGTAGCGCACCCCCTCGTGCAGACTCGCGAGCACCAGCTTCTCGAAAGCGATGCCCAGGCCGAAGATACCGACCCTGACCCCGGCGAACTCGCGGATCGTGTAGGGCCGCACGTGCCCCTCCAGCGCCGAGCCGCTCACGTCGTAGTTGGCCGACACGAACTCGAACCCGGCCTCGGGCAGCATCGCCACCAGCCCGTCGACTCCGTTGTCGAAGTCGTGATTCCCCAGCGTGGCCACGTCGTATCCCATCGCGGTCATCGCGCGGAATTCGAGCTCACCGCCGAAGAAGTTGAAGTACGGCGTGCCCTGGAAGATGTCCCCCGCGTCCAGGAGCAGGACATGCTCGTTCTCCGCCCGCACGCGCCGGATCAGGGTGGCGCGCCGTGCCGCTCCCCCGAGCCCGGCGAACGGACCGCCATCGTCGGGGAACGGGTCCATGCGGGAGTGGGTGTCGTTGGTGTGCAGGACGACCAGGCGGACCGCGTCGTCGATCAGGGGGCCGTAGCCGTTGGGCGAGCGGTCGCGGGGAGGGGGGATGGTGAGGGGGGCCGCTCCGGCAGGGCGCGCCGCGCCTGGCAGCCACCCCGCGAGGGTTGCCGCGCTCCCGGCTCCCACTGCGCGCACGAAGTCGCGCCGATTCATCGGCGGCCTCCGCCCGCCGGGCGAATGCGCCCGTCCAGCGTGGGACTGACGGTGCCGCGCTCCTGTACGTAGTCGACGAAGACGTCCCGGATGAGGACCGGGAGGTCCTCGCGCACGTCCGCCCCCGCCTCCCACAGCACGGTCCAGTTGCCGCCGCCATTGACGAGATAGTCCACCGTCGCGAGGCGGTAGACGCGTCCCGGATCGACCGGGGCGCCACCGATGCGCACGTTCACCGCGTCGTCGCCGTCCAGCTCCATCGTCCAGCCGGCGATGGGCTCGCCACGGGTGAGGGCGATCTCGTCGGCGAGGCGCTCAAGCTCCTCCCCCGACAACGAGAGCACCGTGACGAAATTCTCGAAGGGAAGTAGCTCGTAGGCGTGCCGCATGAGTATCGGTCCCTGCGCGACGGGCACCCGGATGCCGCCCTCGTTGAGAAGCGCGACGTGGACCGTGTCGCCGGCGAGCGCCCGCGCCCCGTACAGCAGGGCGTCGGCCACCAGATTGTCGAGCGTGCCCTCGGGATCGTCCTTGAAGAAGTCGCCGGTCGCGTGGCCCAGCACCTCGCCGAGCTGCTCCTGAAGTTGCTCGCGGTACGGCGCGATCATGGCCTCGATGTCGGGCGCGAGTTCGAGGCTGTCGCCGATCTCCGTGAAATCGACCGGGGCTTCGCGGAGGGTGAAAGCGGTTCCGCCACAGCCGCCCAGCGCAAGCGCGGCGATCAGACCGGCGGCCTGCGCGGCGGCCAGCGGGTAGCGAACGGGGCGAATCGTGTTCAGCATTGTGGTGCCAAATTCGCGAATCGCGCCGCGGCACGCCATGGTGCCGGTCGCCGTCACCGTCTCCCGCCTCCCGACACCGGAGATCTCCATGTCCCTTGCCCATTCTCTGGAGGGCGTGCGCGTCCTCGACCTTTCGCGGCTCCTGCCGGGGCCCTTCCTGACGATGGTCCTCGCGGACCTCGGAGCCGACGTGGTCAAGGTCGAGGAGCCCCGCATGGGCGACTACATGCGGGACTTTCCGCCTCGCGGCGACGGGATGTCCGGCCGGTACCTCTCGGTCAACCGCAACAAGCGGTCGGTCACCGTGGACCTCAAGAACAAGCGCGAGCGTGAGCGGTTTCTGCACATGGTCGGCCAGGCCGACGTGGTGGTCGAGAGCTTTCGCCCCGGGGTGATGGATCGGCTCGGGGTGGGCTACGACGCGCTGAGGGAGCGCAATGAAGGGATCATTCTCTGTTCGATATCGGGATACGGGCAGACGGGACCCTACCGCGACCGGGCGGGCCACGACATCAACTACCTGGCGCTGGCCGGCGTGGTTGCCATGAGTGGTGCGGCGCCCGATGCCCCCCCGGCGATGGCCGGCGTCCAGATCGCCGACATGGCCGGGGGCGCGATGTGGGGCGCGATCGGCATACTGGCTGCGCTGATCGAGCGTCGGCGCACGGGGAAAGGGACGCACCTCGACATCTCCATGACGGAGGGCGCACTGGCGCTCCTCGCGAGCGAGTTCGGGATCCTGGGCGCCGAGCCGGCGGTCCCGACGCGGGGCACGGGGCTGCTCAACGGCGGCGCTGCGCGTTACGGCCTGTACCGGACCAGCGACGGCAGGTACCTGAGCGTCGGGGCGCTCGAGCCGCAGTTCCTGGCACGGCTGGTGAGGGGCGTGGAGCTGGAGGCTGACCCGGGCTCGGCGGACTTCGCGGACGAAGAGGCACTCCGGCGCCGGATCACCCGGGTCATCGCTTCGAAGACCCGCGACGAGTGGGAGAGGGTTCTGGGCGGGTACGACTGCTGTTGCGAGCCGGTGCTGGAGCTGGACGAAGTGGTGGAGCACCCACTGCACCGAGAGCGTGGCGTCTTCTTCGAGATCGCCGGTGGGGGGTCCTCCGGGACGCTACAGGTGCGCACGCCGCTGGGGATGCCGGCGGGAAGGCGGCCGGCACCGGCGCTGGGCGCAGACAACGAGGAGGTCTTTCGAGAGTATGGCGTAGAGGACCTGTGAGCGCGTTGCCGGGGAGTATTGTGACGGTCGGGGCGCTTCGTGTCCCATCTGCGCATCGTGTTGTCGCGGTGCGTTTCTGCGGGACCG
>VXQO01000122.1 GCA_009838975.1 Gemmatimonadota bacterium
TGTTTGGCCGGGCACGTGCCCGGCCCTCCATTGAAGGGAGATGCGGCGCTGATCACGGTCATGCGCGAGGCGATGCGTTTGGCCGGTCGTCGAGGTGCGCGGCTTTCCGTTGGGATCGGAGCGTCGTGCCTCAGGGACCGAGGGTGGCGATGGGCACCACCTGTACGCCGTCTTGGTGTTTGAAGCCGTAGCCGGTGGCGGTGATGACTACTAGGGCGGACGGTTCGCCCATTCTGTTGGTGTCGACCCGGCTTCGTAGGCGCAACAGCGAGTTGACAGCGTGGTTGATCAGCTTCTCACCGCCGAGTTTGATCTCTGCGGCCATCCACTCGCCGTCGGCCCGTTCGATGACTGCGTCCACTTCCAGTGAGGCGTTGTCACGGAAGTAGCTGATTCGGCAGTCGTTGGCTTGGGCGTACACCCGAAGGTCGCGCATCACCAGGGACTCGAACAGCAGGCCGAGGAACCCTAGATCGGCCCGCAACTGTTTCGGGCCGGTCCGCAGTGCGGCCACCGCCAGCGACGGGTCCACGAAGTAGCGCTTGTCCGAGCGCCGCAGTTGTGCCCTTGACCTGTGACGCCGATCAGCGAAATTCCCCAGAGTTGATCAGCGGAATTCCCCACCCGGGGGTGGTTGGATTGTAGTTGTGTGTTGTTGGTTGCGGGCTTGGTGGGCTCGTAGGCGGTAGCTGTCGCCGGTGATGTTGATGACGGCGCAGCGGTGAAGCAGCCGGTCGAGCATGGCGGCGGCGATGGTGGTGTCGCCGAAGATGTCTCCCCAGGCGTTGGCGCCTCGGTTGGTGGTCAAGATGATGGAGCTCTTGAGGTAGCGCTGGCTGATGACTTGGAACAGGGCGTTGGCGTCGGCGGTGGGCATTGGGAGGTATCCGAGCTCGTCGATTATGAGCACGGCGGGCCCGGCGAAGAATCGCATGGTGGTGGCCCAGCGTCCTTCGAGGGCGGCTTTGCGGCAGCGGGCGGCGAGGTCGGCGGCGGTGGTGTAGTAGACGCGCAGGCCGGCTTCGACGGCTTCGTGTCCCAATGCGACGGCGAGCATGGTCTTGCCCACGCCGGGCGGTCCGATGAACAAGATGTTGGTGGCGTCGGCGGTGTAGTGGCAGCTGGCCAGGTCACGAATGAGCGCTGGGTCGATGCTGGGTTGGGCGTCGAAGTCGAAGTCGGCGAGTCTCCAGGGGGCTGGGAAGTTCGCGAAGCGCATCCGCCCGGCGAGGCGGCGGGCCTCGGTGGCGTCGACCTCGACAGCGAGGAGCTGTTCGAGGAACTCGGTGTGGGTCTGACCCGAGCCGCTGGCGTGCTCGAGCGCGGCGGGCAGCGCCTCGGCCGCGGCGGGCAGCTTGAGGTAGGCCAGATGCGACCGCAGCTGCTGATAGAGGCTGTCTTTGGGGCTCACGAGGCCTCCGGTTGGGTGAGGCGCCGGTAGACGTCCAAGTCGACGACGGGATCGGCGCCGACGGCAGGGGCGAGACGGGATGCGATGGCGGCTGCTTGGGAGCTGGGGGGCCGGTTGGCTTTGCGCCGGCAGGGGCCTGCGGTGTCAAAGGAGGCCAGCACCGCGGCCTGCAGGGCCTGTGCGTGCTCAGGGTGCCGGATCGTGCGGTGCGCGCCCGAAGGCGCCAGCCGGTGCTCGGCCACGGCGCGCCCGGCGTTGTGGATCTCGATGAGGTCGGCGCCGACTCGGTGGGTGACCACCACGTTCGCGCCGGCCAGCTCGGGAGGGACCGAGTAGCGGTTGCCCCACACCGCCACCAGCGCGTTCGCCGACACGATCCGCTCAAGGGTGAGCGTCACAGGGAACGCGGCCGCGGGGAGAGCCCCCAGCGGCTCGCCGGCCGCGGCCTCCCCAACAGAGACGACTCTCCCCTCGACGCGGCGCACGCGAGCGTCTGCGACCTCGATGCACCAGCGGTCAGCTGAGGCCTGGGCTGCCTCGGGTGAGGCGACCGCAGCGGTGCGCCACCACGACTGGGTGAGATAGTCGATGCCCTTCTCGACTGCGCCCTTGCGGCGGGGCCGGCGCGGCGGGCACACATCGACCGCGGCGCCATAGTGCTTGGCCACCGCCGCGAACGACGCCTGGATCCTGTCCGTGCCCGGTGCCACCACCGCGGCCATGCGGTCGGTTCTCCAGCGCCGGGCGGTCCCCCCGAGGCGTTCCAGCACCTGGTGGATGCCGGCCACCAGATGGGGCTGGTCCATCGACTCACAGAACCAGCACCGCAGCCGCCCCGAGTGCGACAGCACACCGACCAGCACGAAGGCCCTCTCGCCCCACGGGGTGTCTCGCAGCTCCAGCCAGTCCCACTGGATCTCCTCACCGGGCGGGTGCTCGATGTCAACATGAGCCCGCTGAGGCGAGCACGCCTGACACTCAGGTCGCAGGCCTCCGTGCCGGATGCGGCGCACGAACGTCGGATACGACGCCCCATAGCCCAGCCTCTGGACCTCGCCGAACAGCACCGTCGCCCGAACATGGGGATCCTCCACCAGCCGCTGGCGCACATAGTCCGCCACCGCGTCGAAGGGATCCACCGCGCTGCTGCGGCGCACCCCCGCCTGCCGCTCACCGGCGAGGTGGGCGCGCACCGTCTTGCGGTCCAGGCCCAAATGACGGGCGATCGCCGAGATCGACCAACCCTGTGCCCTCAGTGCGTGAAGCTCCACGTCTTCTCCATGTGTGATCATCTGAGCCGGGGCTCCTCTGCCGCTGAACGTCTGCCAACGCCCAGCACAAAGGAGCCCCACCCATGTCGGGTGGATGGCCCCGCAGGTGGGGAATTTCAGTGATCAGAAGTGGGGAATTTCAGTGATCGCCGTCACCTGAGGTGCGGCGCCCATGAGGGTAGGCCTTCCACTACGAACAGTCGCGACAGGGCGTCGATGTAGCGTTTGACCGTGCGGGGGTGTGCAGTGGCCTCGCGGCTGCCGCTCATGTCTGTGGCCAGCGTGCTGTAGGCGACGGTGGTGGACTCGTTGCGGGCCAGCGAGACAAGCAGGCGGCTCACCCCGCCAGGATCATGTGCGGGCCCGCCGGAGCGGGCCACATCGGTTCGGGCGATCTCACCGAGGTAGCCGCGCAGGCGGGCTTGGGCAGCCGGCGGCGGCTCGCCCACCAGCCACGGCCACCCGCCCCGGCAGACGACCTCGGCCAGGCCGGCCACGTCCAGATCCGAGCGGCTGGCCTCAGCCTCCTCGCCGTTGAGGAGCCCGCGCAGCGAGACGGTCCCGCTCGACTCGCCCGACTCGAACAGCGACATCGGCCGCATCCGCACCCGCAGAACCCGTCCCGCGCCGGAGTGTCGGGTAATCTCGTCGGGCGGATCGGCTGAGCCGGTCAAGATGAACTGTCCCGGCCGGGCACGGCGGTCACAAGCATGACGCATCGGATTCCATATCCGGGGCGCCAGCTGCCACTCGTCCAGCAGCCGCGGGGTGTCGCCCTCCAGTATCGCGGCCGGGTCCATCGCGACGGCCAAGCGGACATCGTCGGAATCGTCGATGACCACCTCGCTGCGAGAAAAGCGACGGGCCGTCCAAGTCTTGCCGCAGGCTCGGGGCCCCTCAACGACGACCGCGGGGGCAGACCGTAGCGCGGACGACAATTCCAGGTCGGCCACTCGGGGCAGATACCCCTCGGGCGTCAAGTCGCTGGATATGACCAGCCTCCCTTCGTGTGCAATAGCAGACTAACATTAAGTGCGAAAATATAGTGTCTATGAGTGCGAGAATATTGCAAGGGTGAATGCAGGAAGCTGTGGTTGGAGGCTACGACTGCGGTTTGGTCGCGTTGGCCAACACCGCCGAGGTGAACCTACCTGTCGCTGATGCGCGACGAGTACCCCTCAACCGATGAGCATCAGGCCGTGCATCTGGAGCTGGGCTATCCCGACGCGGTCCGGGACCTGAACCGCTGGACGCCGCTGGTCAAGTGGATCTTGGCGATCCCGCACTACTTCGTGTTGGCGGCGCTGGGGGTGGCTGCGTTCGTGTGTGTGGTGATCGCATGGTTCGCGATCATGTTCACCGGTCGGTATCCCCGTGGCCTGTTCGATTTTGTGTTGGGCGTGCACCGCTGGAGTCTGCGGGTCTCGGCTTACATGTGGCTGCTCATCACCGACGAGTACCCGCCGTTCTCGCTTCGATAGCCCCAGCGACAGCCCCAACCCGTCACCGTTTGTGTCGCCTAGGTGACCGCAGCTGGCGTTGCCGCAAGCAACGCTGGCTTGATCACCGTGAACGCCAAGGCCCGAGGGTGTGTCTATGTGATGTGGTCGTTCCATTGCTGCATGAGTGTGCGGCGGCGTTCGAGCATGTCACTTCTGGCGTATGCGCCTTCGACGCCTCGCACGGCGTGGCCCAATGCCATCTCGGCGAGGTCTCGGGGCACGCCGGTGTCTGAGCACCATGATCGGAACGTGGCTCGTAGTCCGTGGGCTGAGGTGGCGATGTCGAGGTCTTTGAGCAGTTTCACGTAGGTGTTCTCTGACATGGCTCGCCCTGTGATCGGAGAGGGGAACACCAGCGCGTCGCCGTGGGTGAGGTTGCGGGCTTGGGTGAGCAGTGCGACGGCTCGTGTGTTGAGCGGTACTCGGAACTGGGTGCCGGTCTTGTAGCGGGCTGCGGGGATGGTCCATACCGCAGTGTCGAGGTCGAACTCGCCCCAGCGGGCGTTGCGTACTTCTCCGGGTCTGGTCGCGGTCAGTGCCAGCAGCTCGAGGGCGCTCTTGGTGGCGGCGGCGGCTGCTGATGTGCGGATCTTGGTGAGCGCGTCTGGGAGGTCGCTGTGGTGAAGCGCCCGGTGGTGGTTGGGGTGGTGGCGCAGTTTGGGCATTGCTGCTACAGCAGCGGCGGTGGGGTCGTTGTCGCGCAGGCCTCGGCCCATCGCCCACTTCATGGTGGTGGAGATGCGTCGCGCTGTTCGGCGGGCCAGTTCTGGGCGGTCCCACACCCGGTCGAGCACAGCCACTACATCGGCGGCGGTGACCTCCGCGACGCCCATTGTGCCGATGGTTGCGTCGATGTGGTTCGCCAGCAGCGACCGCCACTGCTGTTCGGTGTTGGAGGTGGGTTTCCAGTTGGGGCGGTGCAGGTCGATCACAGCCGCCATCGCCTCGGCGAAGGTCACCGCATGGCGACGGCGGGGGTCGCGTCCCTGCTCCACAGCCTGGCGGTTGGCCAGAGCGCGTTCACGGGCCAGCGCCAACGACACCGCCGGATATGAGCCCAACCCGAGGCTCACCGCACGGCCGCCGACGCGGATGCGCTGGGCCCAGGTCTTGGACCAGCGGCCGTTGGCGGTCTCCTTCACGAGTAGGCTCAGCCCATGTCCGCCTCTGCCGTCGCCGTAGCGTCCAGCCCGGTTGATGGTGCGCACGAACGCCGCTGTCAATATCTTGGGCCGCTGCAACGTCAGGTTCCCTTCCCGGCCGGGTGGTAACAGAAATGGGGTCGAGTGGCTTGATGCCCGCTAGGACTCGAACCGGTCAGGCCCCGCGAAACCCCGACTTGTCCGCGCGAGTTGCCGATTCGTGCTCGCGGGCCCGCGATCTTCATACCAGTCATGTTACCACTTCTCATCTGACAACGCACGATACTGGGTGGCACACACCGACACAAGCGAAGCGACGTAAACCCTATCTGAAATGGGCTTTGACCTCGGACAATTGGCACGCTGCGGCCCTGTATGACACCCGCTGTCACACTTGGGTGTGAGTCTCACCCCGGCACCACGGACAATCACCAAAAGTAGTGGTCAGAAGCCATTTCCTTGACCGCGGAACTACCAACCTCGATGCCCAAACAACTAGTTGCGGACGTGACGACGCGGAAGCCGAGGTTGCCGGTCGTGCTGTCGGCAGTGTTGGCACTGCGTGCGTCGACTCGGTATCGCCAGCAATAGCTCTCGTGGCACAGGTACGACCCGCCCCGCATGATGCGCGTCGCACCTCCTAGTGGTCCGTGCGGATCGCGGCGCGGTGAGCGCAAGTAGTACGTGGGGTCGAACCAGTCGAGACACCACTCCCAGACGTTGCCGGTCATCTCGTAGAGGCCGTAACCGTTCGGCGGATACGACCCGACCGGACACGTACCGATCCAGCCGTCGGCGCCCGTGTCTCGATACGGGAACTCACCCTGATACACATTCATCAGATGCTCTCCGTTCGGTTCGCGCGCTGCACCCCACGGGTAGTGCACACCGGCAATCCCCCCTCGGGCGGCGTACTCCCATTCCGCCTCCGTCGCCAAACGGGTTCCGCTCCACCGGCAGAACTCTGCGGCGTCGTTCCAGCCGACGTGAACGACGGGGTGATCGCCGCGCTCCGAGATGTCGCTCTGCGGCCCCTCCGGGTGCTGCCAGTCCCCACCGCGCACCTCGCGCCACCACGGAGTCGCGGCGATTGCGCGGGTAGCGGCAAAGTCGTCCGGGAGCAGACCGGCGAACACGAAGGTGTTGCCGAACCGTTCGGCGGTCGTGCGGTAGCCGGTCGACTCGACGAAGACGGCGAACTGGTCGTTGGTAACCGGAAAGCGAGCGATAGCGAACGGCGAGAGGTCCACCACATGTTCTGGGCCCTCACCGTCGCTGCGATACCCGCTCGGGTCTGATGTACCCATTGTGAACTCGCCGCCAGGCAGCTTCACGAACTCGAGCCCGGGTACCGGGTTGCTGCTCGTGATGCCACTCCCCGGCGCGTAGCCCTCGCTTGCAGGCGCTGCAATCGAGGTACTGCTGACAGACGTATCACCCGATGAGCCTCTGATTGGACGGGAGGGTCCGCAACACGCACTCATCGATTGGGACGCTACGTCGCGACGCGGCGTCACCGCAATCTCGCGTTCCTCTCGGGCAGGGTCCCGCGCATGTCTGTCTCATCGTCACTGTAGATCCGCTGCCGCCAGCATTGCTCGAGGTTGTCCTAGTGATACGGTGCGGATTACATGGCGCGATGGACGGGAGGCGGGGGATGAATAGAGTGAGCGGTTCAGAGCGCGTGCCGGTCGTTCTGGTAACCGGCGCTAGCCGAGGACTGGGCCGAGGGATAGCCCTTCGCCTTGCAGAAGAGGGCTTTTCGGTAGCCGTGAACTACGTTCACAACCGAAAGGAGGCCAACATCACCGTGGAGCAGTGCCGGGCGGTGTGCACTCGGTCGAGCGCACAATTCATCGCGGTACAGGCCAATATCGGCGAGACTGCTGGCCGACGCGCGCTCGTTGAAAGGACACTCGACGAGTTCGGTCGAATCGACGCACTCGTTAACAACGCAGGCATTACGCCAAGCGGACGCACCGACATCATGGAAGCCGGCGAGGAATCCTTTGATGAGCAGATTAGAATCAACCTTAAGGCGCCTTATTTCCTTACGCAGGACGTAGCGCGCTACTGGTTGGACCAGAAACCGGAGAGCCTCCTTCGCGGCGGTTTCAAGGTGATATTCGTCTCGTCCATATCAGCAACAACCGCCCAAGTTGGTCAGGGTGACTACTGCATATCCAAGGCGGGCCTCTCAATGGCGGCCGGGCTCTGGGCAGTACGTCTCGCGGGTGATGGCGTCCAGGTCGTCGAACTCCGGCCCGGATTTATGCTCAGCGACATGACAACCGGAATCAGGGACAAGGTCGATCAGCTCATCGAGAACGGGCTTGTGCCGGAGAAACGTTGGGGCACACCGGAGGATCTTGGCGTAACCGCTGCCTCGGTGATCCGAGGAGATTTGCCGTTCTCGGCCGGGTCGGTGATCCATGTCGACGGCGGAATCCACCTTCGGCGACTCGATCTAGCTACACTGAAGTTCACTTCGTGAGCGCCTGCGCCCGGTGGCCTTGCCGGACTCGACGGTTCGCTATGACGTCGCAGCGGTGGAGCGCCGCAGAATCAGACTCGGAGAGATCACCTCGTCGTGAATCTCTTCAGCCTCCTCGTCATCACCGAGTCTGGGGCGGTCGGCTATCTCCCTCATCTTGGCGATCTTGTTGACAGCGGCTCGCGCGATGTCATCAAAGGGTTGTTTGATGGTGGTTAGCTCTGGATGTATCATACGCGCCACATCCATGTCATCCATACCGACGACAGAGAGGTCTTCGGGTACGCGAATACCTCTGCTCTGAAGCTCCCAGATCGCTCCGATCGCCATGAAGTCGTTCTGCGCCCAGATCGCCGAGAGGCTGGTGCCGCGCTCGACGAAGTGCTGAACGCCGGTTCGTCCTGAATCATATCCGAAGTCGCCGATGAAGACGTCCTCGTCTGCAAGAGCAATACCGTGTCGTGCAAGCTCGTCGTGAAACCCGTTCAAGCGCTCTCGACACAGCGGGATCGAGAGATCACCGGATATGCATCCGATCTTCACATGCCCCAGGCCTGCGAGGTGCCGTGCAGCAAGTTCGCCGGCTCGATAATTGTTGAGCACGACTTTTGGAACGCTTTCGTGCTCGAACGCCCGGTCTATCACCACAAACGGCACGTTCGCATCCTCAAGTATCTCTATAACACGGCTCTTGTCGGATACTCGTGACAAGATAACCCCGGCGATGTGATTGCGAATGTAGTTGTCGACGAGATCGGCCTCAATATCGACGTCGTTTCTAGAGATCCCGACGATAAGGTTGAACCCTAACTCATAGGTCGCCTCCTGAATGCAGCTGAGGAAGAACGACGATCCTCGCCCTTGGAGGCCGGGAACGACGAGGCCGATAAGGTTGCCGCTCTTGAGCCGCAGACTCCTGGCCAAGAGGTTGGGGCGATAACCGGTCTCCTTGATGGCCCTCTCAACGCGCAAGCGAGTCTCCTCGCTAACCGGGGCCTTCCGCGACACGACTCGTGAGACCGTAGAGGGAGAGACGCCAGCTACCTTCGCTATGTCAGCAACGGTGACCATACTCTCTCAATACAATCGATTTCATGGTCTAGGGATTCAACCATACAGCTTCGACGAGCGGGTGGCAAGAATACCATCGGGAGGCCCGAGCCGGCGCGGGGTCTGTCAGACACTCTGTAGGGAGCTGGCAGCGGCGCTCGCATCAGCGGGTTCCCCTCGGGGGACGTCGGGGGCTCTCGTCACGTGCACAGCTCAGCACGGTCGGGAGCAGCGCGAGCAGCGTCGGGCTCACCCCCATCGTGTTCGGGAAGACGTTCGTCGTGAATCCGATCGCGAGTTCGAGCTCGGCGCTGGCCATCACTGCGGACCCGCCGGCCGCCTCGTGACCGTACGAGTCGGCGGAGACCATCGGGAAATGCGGGAACGGCAGCTGGACGCCTGATCCGAAGGCGGTCCGGATCCCGAGCACGGCGTCGACGCCGTCCGACAGCGGCGCCACCATCGCCCGCCGCGTCGGCTCGTCGACGACGCGCACGCCGTCGACGGCGTCGAGCGTCGACGCGAACAGCCGTGCGAGATCGCGTGCTCCGGCCACGCCCGACGTCGACGGCCAGCACGTTCGGTACAGCCGGGGGTCGTTGTATAGGTCGAACGTCGCCTGGAGGCGCCCCGAGTTCGAGCCGGGGATGCCACTCGAGGAGACGTGCTCGGCGCGCGCTGCGGTGTTCAGCGACGGGCGATATCGGATCCGCTCGACGCGTGACTCGATCGCGGCGGGCGCGCCGATCCATACGTCGAGACCGAGGGGCTCGGCCAGCCACTCGCGGACGAAGTCGCCGACCGTGACGCCGAGCACCCGCCGGAACGCGCCGTTGGTGAGGGTGCCGAAGGTGAACGCGTGGTACCCGTGCCGTTCGTCGGGTTCCCAGTATGGCTCCTGCCGGCCGATCGCCTCGTCATCCGCGCCCGCCAGGAGTTCTTCGAACGACAGATCGGCGGCGAGCGACGCGAGACCCGACCGGTGGGCGAGCACCATTCTCAACGTAACACCGGCGGTCGACGGCTTGTCGAGTTCGGGCCAGTAGGTGGCCATCGGTCGGTCGAGATCGAGCAGCCCGTCGGCGTGCGCGCGAGCGGCGGCGATGGACGTGATCGACTTGCTGACCGAGAATACCAGCTGGAGCGAGTCGGCCTGGTAGTCGCCGGCGTGCAGGTCGGCCACGAGGCGTCCCGACTGGTACACCGCTATCGCCGCGCCGCCGCCCTGCGTACCGACAAGGCGCGCGAATGGGTCGATCAACCACGCGAACCGATGGTCGGTGCTCCCGTGGACGGGTGTGATCTCTACTTCGTTGGTGCTCATCGACGTCCGCTCAGCGGTGGATCGAAGCGAGCACATCGGTGAAGTACCGCCGGCCGCTGCGGAGCTCGCCGACAGGGTCAGGCGAGTTGTCGATCTCCTCGGTCGCCCAGCCCTCCCATTCGGCGTCGGCGAGCACGTGCATCCAGCGCGTCCAGTCGACAATGCCCGATCCAAGCACCCGGAAGTTCTTCAGCATCTGAGCGTGGCGTTCCTTCTGGTCTCCGCGGAGCACGTGTCCCGAGAGCGGGGCGCAGCAGTCCTTCCAGTGCATCGTCGGGATCCGGACGATGTGATCGGACAGCACCTGCACGGCGTCGCCACCGTCGAGCGTGATGTGCCCGGCGTCCGGGCACAGCTGAACGGTGTCGGGGTCGGTGAGCGACAGCACCGTCGCGATGTCGTCGTTGCGCGAGCACACCGAGTACGCGTCGGTGTGGATGGCGATCCTGACGTCATACCCGCCGGCGATGCGCCCGAGCCGGTTCATGTGCTCAGCGAACCGCTCGTGCACCACGCGATCCACCGGCTTCTCGAAGTCGGCGGCCGTGGCCGTGTCGTCGGGGCTGTCGTTCCCAAAGCGGGATCGTGCCAGGTTGCCCATCACGATCGTGTCGGCGCCCATGTCGACGAGAAACCGGCAGTGGGCGTGGAGGTAGGCGTCAGCGCGAGCACACAGGTCGGGGTCGACCATCGCCTCGCCGACGAGCTGTCGGCCGGGCGCATAGCTCGACGTGAGCGTGAGGCCGCGCCGGTCGAGCGACTCGGTGAACGCTGCAGCCGAGCCGTATGCGGCGAGGGCTGCCTCGAACCCAGCCGGGGCCGGCGCGAGCTCTACGCCCTCGAGCCCCGCCTCACGCACTCCGTCGAGCATCCGCTCGAAGTACGAGTGCGGCGACGCCAGGAATGCCGCGACCCACTGTGGGTGGGTGATCTTGGGCGGCAGACCCCAGTACGCGGCGTCGTAGAACGTGATGAGGTTCGTCCCCCATCTGATGCGATCGGTCGTCATGAGTCCGCCCCTCGTCGGTGATCGAGTCGGCCGGTCGCGCGTCCGTTCACGGTGCGTCTAGCGCGGCCTCGGCGTCCGCGAGGTCGGGGTCGGCGACGTCGACCCACTCGCCCGTCTCGGCCGAGTGCCGCACGGCGGCGACGATGCGCTGGACGCGCGCCGCCGTGGCGAAGTCGGGTGCTGACGGTCGTCCGTCGAGAATCGCCGTGGCGAAGTCCTGAAACTGGATGGCCATCACGTCGACGTATCCGGTACCCAGCCCGGCGATTCGCCACCAGCCGCCTGGGTGCTGGTCGTTGGTGTGAATGGTGCGAAAGCCCTGATGGTCGGCGGGTTCGTCAACGTACGACACCCGGAACTCCTCGCGCCGGTTCCAGTTGAACTCGACGGCCCCGAGCGATCCGTCGAATGCGAACGAGAGCTCGTTCTTGCGTCCGGAGGAATAGGCGTTGACAGAGAAGGCACCGATCGCTCCGTTGTCGAACTCTGCGATCCAGGCCCCGGCATCGTCGAGGCGGCGCTCCGATCGGCGGTCGGCCTCGGTGAGCCAGCCATTCGACGTGTCGTCGGCTATCGCGCGCACGAGTCCACTGACGCGCACGATGTCGCCGAACAGCAGCTCGCCCACGTCGATGACGTGTGAGCCGATGTCGGACACCATGCCCGACCCGCCCGTCGCACGCGTCGCCCGCCACCGGTTCGGGTCGGCGCCGAATGCAGCGTCCTGGAGATACTGCCCACGGAACATCAGCGGGCGTCCGAGCCGTCCGGCGTCGAGGAGCTCCCGAGCGAACGAGACGGCCGGCGTGTTGCGGTAGTTGAAGCCGACCTGGGTGACGGCGTCAGCGTCGGCGGCGGCCCGGCTCATCCGCTCGGCGGTCGCGAGGTCGTTGGCGATCGGCTTCTCACAGAAGACGTGCTTGCCGTGCTCGAGCGCCACCATCGCGATCTCGGCGTGGAATTCGGGGGGCACGCAGATGTCGACGATGTCGATCGAGGGATCCTCGACGGCCTCTGTCCACGAGGTCGCACCGCGCTCCCATCCAAGATCGGCGGCCGCGGCGGCGGCGCGCGACTCATCGGCTTCGACCACGATCTCGCGCCGGAATCGGAAGCGGCCGTCGGCGCCTGCGCCCGTCTGCGCGATCTCATAGGCCTGGCTGTGTGCCCGACCCATGAACCCGGCGCCGATGAGAGCCACACCTAGTTCGTCCATGTCAATTCCGTTCTCTCTCCATGTCAACTGCCAGCTGAGAGTTGCCTCGCGAGCCGGCGAGGAGAGGTGCGATGGCGGCGACGACCGTGGCGAATGACGTCGCCCCGGGGTCGGGATGGCCGATGCTGCGCTCGCCGAGTGGGCGCGCTCGGCCCCGCTTCGGACGCAGGTCGGCCGTCCGGTCGGCGGCGGCCTGTGCCGCCCTCGTGGCATCGCTCCACGCCTCGGCGAGATCTGCGCCCTCGCCGACACGGCTCCGCAATAGGTCGCTGAACGGGACGATCGCGTCGACGATCGTCTTGTCTCCGACCGAGGCGCCGCCGTGCTCGATCAGCGCCTCGCAGGCGGCCGCCACGGCGTCCGCGACGACCCGCGCATCTGGTGCGTCTTCGTCCGACAGCACACTCGACGCCGCCGACAGCATCGCCCCCCAGAGTGCACCCGACGTCCCGCCGGCGCGAGCGGCCCACGCCCGGCCGATGCCGCTCAGGACGGTGGCCGCGCCTGCTCCCGCATCGACCAGCCCGATCGCTTCGTCGCGGCCGCTCACAGCGCCACGGCGCATCCCTTGGCCGTGGTCGCCGTCGCCCGCAATCGCATCGAGCGCGCCCAGCTCGTCCTCATCGCGTTCAAGCGCCTCCGCCACGGCGACCGCGCCGAGGAGCAGATGCTCGGCCGCCCGCCGTGAGCGGGGTTCGGCGTACTTGACGTCGACGGCGTCGCCGGTTCTCGCCGGCGGGGCCGGCGGGGCGTTCGACGCACCATCGGCTCGCGACGTCTGATGCGACTGCTCGCCGCCCTGTCCGGGGCCGGTCGGTCGTACCCGGCCGCGCACGAACGCCGGAGTATCGGCGGCCGCCCTCCAGAGCGGCTCGAGTTCGTCGTCGAGCCATGCCAACGTCAGCGAGCAGCCGGCCATGTCGAGGCTGGTGACGAGCTCGCCCACCGACGGGGCGACGACATCGAGCCCGTGCCGGGCGAACCGCTCGCCGAGGTGGTACCAGAGCACGAACAACTCCTCATACTTCGTGCCTCCCAGCCCGTTCAGTATCGCCGCCACGCGAGCGCCGGACCCGGCTGGCGCCTCAGCCACGAGCGGGTTGACGAGGAGATCGGCCAGCTCGTCGGCTGGCACGAGCTCGCGTTCGCTGATCCCTGGCTCACCGTGGATGCCCATCCCGAGACCCATACGACCTGGATCAAGCGAGAAGAGCGGGGTGGACTTGCCCGGGAGCGTGCAGCCGGAGAAGGCGACTCCGAGGGTGCGGGTCCGCTCGTTGGCGAGTTCGGCGATCTCGACGACGTCGTCGAAGGCTCGTCCCTGCTCGGCCGCGGCGCCGGCGGCCTTGAACACCACGAGGTCACCTGCCACGCCGCGTCGTGACGACCGGTCGTCGGGGCCGGCGCTGGCCACATCGTCGGTCACGGCGATCGTGGCGGCGCGCACGCCATCGTCGTTCAGTTGGGTGGCCGCGAGCCCGAAGTTGAGGACGTCGCCGGCGTAATTTCCGAACCCCAACACGACCCCGCCGCCACGATCTGCGGCGCGGGCCACGTCGACGATCGTTTGGGTCGACGGGGACGCGAACACGTCACCGGCAACTGCGGCGTCGGCGAGACCGTGGCCGACGTACCCGGCGAAGGCCGGGTAGTGCCCCGACCCGCCGCCCACGACGACCGAGACCTTTCCCGCTACGCCGGCCGTGGCCCGGACCACACCTCCGGGAACGAGTCGCACGTGCTCTGCGTAGGCGGACGCGAACCCCGCGAGCGCCTCGATCGCGAAGGCGTCGGGGTCTCCGTGGACGCGGGTCATGATCCTTCGTCCTCAGCTCGGTGGGGACAGTCGTTGGACGGGTCCGACCGCATCTCGCGCAGGACTGCGAGCAGGTCGCACGGGTCGTGCACCCGTCGGCCGAGGAAGAGTCCGTCGACCACTCCGCCGAGTGGCGCCCACGACCCGGGCCCGGCGGTACCGCCGTAGATGATCCGGCTGTCCGAATGGCGGAGATCCGGCCGGAGCCGGCGGCAGACCTCGTTCACGTGGTCGGGCGAAGCGGCCTCGGTGGCGCCGATCGCCCAGACGGGCTCGTAGGCGATCACGACGGGAGCGCCGAGTTGGTCGGTGACCGCATCGATCTGGACCGCGACGAGGTCGGCGGCACGGACGGCCGGCCCGCGATCGATCTCACCGACACAGAGCAGTGGCACGAGTCCGGCGTCGACGGCGCGCCGGAGCTGTGCAGCAATCTGCGCGTCGTCCTCGGCGAACTCACGTCGACGTTCGGCATGGCCGACGACGACGGCCGTGGCGCCGAGCTCGGCCAGTACATCCATCGACGTGCTGCCGGTGTGGGCACCGTCAGCCTGGCCGTTGCCGAATTGCCCGCCCAACCGGATGCCGGCCGCACGCAAAGGGTCGGAGGCGGCCGCAAGCTCGGTGGCGGCGGGGCAGATCAGCAGATCGAGCCGATCGTCGAGCAGTCCGTCGGCGACCACGCGGTCGGCGACCGTTCGACACCAGTTGAGGGCGGCTCGATGCCCGAAGTACGACTTGAGGTTGACGGCGGCGAGCTTCATGGGGCCTCGTTCACTGTTCGACCCGCAGACCCGACTCGTGGTCGACGATCGCCTGCACCTTCGCAGCCGATGATGACCCGTGGTCGAACCGGTAGCCCAGCCATTCGCGCACCAGGCGACGGGCGAGTTCCGGACCGACGACGCGCTGTCCCATCGCGAGAACCTGGGCGTTGTTGCTGAGCACGGCCCGCTCGACCGAGTACGAATCGTGCGCCGTCACAGCGCGGACGCCTCTCACCTTGTTGGCGGCGATGGCGACGCCGAGACCGGTGCCACAGACCAGGACAGCCCGGTCGGCATCCCCGCTTGCGATCAGTTCGGCCGCGGCGATCGCGACGTAGGGGTACGGAGTCGTCTCGTCGTCGGCGACGCCGACGTCGCGCACCGTCTCGACCATCTCGTGATCGAGGAGATCCGCCTTGAGCAGCTCCTTGAGCTGGAGGCCGGCATCGTCGGAGCCGACGACGATTCGGAGCCGGTCGGGGCGGGGTGCGTCGCTCATCGTCCGCCAGCCTGCTCGAGCCGGGTCACGAGCACCATCGACGAGCGGTCCTCGGCCCGATCCTTGCGGGGCGGCCGGACCTGCTTCTGGAGCGCCGCAGCTGGCGCTGATGTAGTTGACACGTGTAACTCCCTCGGCCTGGCTTAGTCGCCGTGGGCGGTGTAGGCGGCTTCTTCCGCGGGCGGCTCGCCCGGAGCCGGGCGGGCATCCACTACCACTCGGCGGAGGTCCCCGGTCCACGGGAACGGATGCTCGTAGGCGTCGGACACGGGAAACCCGTGCCCGGTCCCGAGAGACAGGGCGGTGCCGCCGATCTGCCACTGACTGCCGTCGCGCGGCAGGTCGTGCGGGCTTTGACCGACGCCGACGGGCTCGCCGTCGACTTCGAGCGTGACGTCGGTGCCGCCGTCGGCGTCCGGGCTGAGCGTCACAGCGCAGACGGTCGCGCCCTCCGCGAGTGGGCGATCGCTCCGTACGGTGGCGCGGTCACCACCCAGGTTGAGCTCGAACACGAGGTGTCGTTCCGACACCAGCAGGGCATAGCCCGAATTCCAGTCGCCGAGCGAGAACAGGATCCCCGACTCGCTCCCGTCGATCGGTGCGATCTCGGCCGAGATCCGGGCACCGCCGCGGATCTTGGGGAGCGCGAGGTATCTGACCGGTGCCCCGCCCGGAAGGAGTTCGGCGTATCGGCGGCTGTCGTCGACAGCATCGCGCTCCCAGAAGAACCACGGCACCGAGATCCCGTCCATCAGCGGGAAGACGTCGTTGGCCTCCGCTTCGCGTTCCCATAGCTCGATCAGCTCCTGCGTCGTCTCCGGATGGGAGGCCGACAGATCGACGGCTTCGGAGAAGTCGTTGGCGAGGTCGTACAGCGCCCAGTGATCCTCGGCGAAGTCGGTGCTGCCGTCGACGAGGCGGTCCTCGGTGTCGATCCCGTGGCGTTGCAGGTGGTCGGTGGTGGCCTTCCAGGAGCCGCTGATGATCGACCGCGACCCGCGCATCTCGAAGTACTGGACGTCTCGCGGACTCGGCGCCGTGGCATCGTCGAACGAATCGGCGAAGCTCGCCCCGTCGATGCGTTGTTGGGGGACGCCGTCCACGATGTCGGGCGGTTCGACGCCGCAGACGTCGAGCAGCGTCGGCATGACGTCGTTGATGTGGATGATCTGGTCGCGGATCTGACCGCCGACTGTGATGCGCTTCGGCCACTGCACGACGAGCGGGGTGCGGGTCCCTCCCAGCCACGTGAAGCGCTTCCAGAGCTTGAGCGGGGTGTTGCCGGCCCACGCCCACGCCCACGAGTAGTGGTGGATACCGCGGATGCCGCCCCAGTCGTCGATGTACTCGGCGTTGCGCTCCATCGAGTCGGGCATGAACATGTTCCAGCGGTACTCGTTGAAGGTCCCGGTCGGGCCTCCCTCGGCCGACGCCCCGTTGTCGGAGGTGATGATGACGATGGTGTCATCGAGCTGTCCGAGCTCGTCGATGAACGAGATGACCCGGCCGATCTGAGCGTCGGTGTGCGTCAAGAAGCCGGCGTACACCTCGTGCATCCGCGCGTGCATGCGAGCGTCTCCGGCGGCCAGGTCGTCCCACGACTCGATCCAGCTCGGTCGTTCCGGGAGGATGGTGCCCACGGGCACGATCCCACCAGCGAGCTGACGTTCGAAGGTCCGGGCCCGCAGCGCCTCCCAGCCGTCATCGTACCGTCCGGCGTAGGCGTCGGCCCACTCCGGTGCGACGTGGTGGGGCGCGTGCATCGCACCCGGTGCGAAGTACACGAAGAACGGCTGGTCGGGTCGTGCGTTGTGCCGGTCGCGGAGGTAGGCGATCGCCTGGTCGGCAAGATCCTCGGTCACGTGGTAGCCGGGGCGGTCACGCACGGCGGGATCGAGGTAGTGGTTGTCGCGCACGAGATGCGGCGTCCGCTGGTTCGCCTCGGCCCGGAGGAACCCGTAATAGTTCTCGAATCCCATGCCGAGCGGCCAACGGTCGAAGGGACCTGCCGGCGTCTCCTCGCGCGGGGGCATGATGTGCCACTTGCCGAACGCCGCGGTGTTGAACCCGCTATCCCGCAGGGTCCGGGCGAGAGTCGCGGCGGATCGCGGGATCACGCCGGTGTAGCCGCTCGGCCCGCCCGGAAGCGCGTCACGGATCGCGTCGCCCACGCCGACGGCGTGGTGGTTGCGACCGGTGAGCAGCGCGGCTCGCGACGACGAACAGATTGCGGTGACGTGAAAGCGGTTGTAGCTCAGGCCACGCGCGGCCACGGAATCGATGTGCGGGGTGTCGAAGTCGCCGCCGAAGCAGCCCAGCTGAGCGAATCCGAGATCGTCGAGCAAGACCAGCAGGATGTTGGGTGTTCGGTGCATGACGGACCTCTCGTGTCGTAGACCGAACATCAATGTGTTCGTGCCCCCGTCAGCCGATCAGGTCGGGCACGGTCGCGGCCAGCGCTTGCCCAGCGCGTCAGTCGGCTGAGTTCTGAGGATTCTCGAGCAGCTCGAGAAACAGGTCGCCGAATCGCTCGCGGGTGTCGAAGTAGGCCAATCCACCCTCGGCACCCTTGTGCCGGGCACTGACGACCACTGGGTATCCCTGCTCCTCGAGGATCTTCCTCTCCTCGTCGAGGTCGTCGACGACGAACGCGATGTGGTTAATGCCGTCCCCGTGTTCCTCGAGGAAATCCTTGTGCACCGACTCACCCTCGAGCGGCTGGATGAGCTCCACCGGAATTCCGCCGATCTTCACGAATCGGACCCGGCAGTTCATCCTCGTCGGCTTTCCGAAGACCTCGTGATCTTCCTTCGAATCAGAATCGAAGATGAACTCGTCCGACACCTCTCCGATTCCCAGCGAATGAAAGAAATCGGCCGCCTGGTCCAGATCCGCAACGGGCAAACCCACGTGGTGCAACTTCCAATTCCTACTCATCCGAGCACATCCTCGTTCCATGACATCGATTGCACCAACGATATCGTGGGATCGAATGTGACGTCAAGCCTCAGCCTCTCCTTCGGGCGATCACGCTCTTGGCGCCGGCGACGATGCTCGCAGCGTCCATGGCGTAGGTGCCCTTGAGGTAGTCAAGGTCACCAACCTGACCGAACTGGTCACGGGAACCGATCCGGCACAACGGTGTGGGCACGGTCTCCGACAGATGTTCGGCGATCGCGGCTCCTAGACCTCCCATGACCTGGGCGTTCTCGCAGCTTACGATCGCTCCGGTCTTTCTCGCGTACTGCTCGACCAGATCACCGTCGAGGGGCTTGATGGTGTGCATGTCGATCAGCGCTGCCGAGATTCCTTCAGCCGAGAGCATCTCAATGGCTTTCAGTGCCTCTTCCATCAGCACCATTCCGACTGCGATGATGGTGACGTCATCGCCATCCCGGACCACGTTGCCCTTCCCGATCCTGAAGGTCTCATCCTCGTCGTACAGGGAGAGTCCGCCCTTCCGTTGGAGGCGGAGGTAGATGGAACCGTCGTAGTCGATCGACTCCCGGACGAGGGCTTCCAGACTGCGCCGATCGCACGGTTCGATGATCGTTAGCTCGGGAACGGCACGCATCATCGTCACGTCCTCGAAACACATGTGAGTTCCGCCGTTCAGCTCTGCCGTGATACCGGGATCCGTGCCGATGAGGTTCACTCGCAGTCCCGAGTAGTTCCCCGAAACGAAGAACTGGTCGTAGGCCTTGCGTGCGGCGAAGGCCGTGAACGTCGCGGCATACGGCCTCTTCCCCATGGATGCGAGCCCGCATGCAATGCCGACGAGATTGGCCTCCGCAACGCCGACGTTGAACGCTCGCTCGGGAAATCGGTCTGCAAACACCGGTGTTCCCGTGGCCTTCATCAGGTCGGCCTCGAGCACACAGATCCGATCGTCGGTCTCGGCGGCTTCCAATAGGGTCCGAGCGTAGATCTCCCTCATGTCTCGCTCGTCTGCCATTAGTTGCCATCCTCCACATCGAGTGCTGCGATCGCAACCTTCGCGTCGTCCATCGAGATGGGCATGTTGTGACTCCCCACCTCGCCGTCGGCCAAACTGAATCCCTTCCCCTTGATGGTGTCGAGGATGATCATCGATGGCTTGCCGTTCGCCGCTTTGGCCGCAGCGATTGCGGTTTCGATGGCGTCGACATCATGACCGTCGATTCTCTGCACGTGCCAGTTGAAGCCTTGCCACCGCTTCACCAGGTCGTCCATTTCCATGATGTCGGAGGTCGTCCCGTCGATCTGCATCTTGTTGTAGTCGGTGAATGCGATGAGGTTGTCGAGCCGGAAATGAGCCGCCGACATCGCGGCTTCCCAGTTTTGCCCTTCCTGCAGTTCGCCGTCCCCGCACACCACGTAGACATATCTGTCCAGCTTGTCGAGGCGCATCCCGAGAGCGATTCCGTTCGCCAGCGACAACCCCTGCCCCAACGGTCCGGTGGTCATGTCGACCCCGGGCGTCTTCTGCCGGTCGCAGTGACTGGGAAGATTGGTTCCCGGCTTGTTCAACGTGTGGAGCCAGTCGCGCGGAAAGAACCCCCTTTCGGCGAGAGTGCTGTAGAGGGCCGGGCCCGCGTGTCCCTTCGACAAGATGAAGCGATCACGATCAGCCCTCTGTGGATTGTTCGGATCCACGTCCATCACTTTGAAGTAGAGAACCGTGAGCACCTCGACGATCGACATGCTCCCGCCGATATGACCGATACCAAGATGTGCGATCTGGTCGATCGTCGATTTTCTGATCTCTCGTGCGATGCCGTCCAAGTCGTTCACACGGTGTCCTCCTCTTCATACGCTACCGGTGCTTTGGATCTGAGCGGAATGGGTTGAAGGTGCGAGAGCGGACCTCACCGACGGAGAAAGTCCTCCCCGACCATCTTTCTGATCTCGTCCCACTCGAGGACATTGCAACGATCCGCCCATGGCGTGTACAGCCGTGCCATCTCCTCGACCTTCGGCCGATTGCGCTCTGCCAGATCGATGGTTTCAGTTCGGTCGTCGTTCATGTTGTAGAGTTCCCAGTCACCCGGGTATCGCGAGACGAGCTTCCAATCGCCCATGCGCACGGCGCGATTGCCTTCGTGCTCCCAGAAGATCGGGTTTTCGCGCTCCCACTCCCGACCATGCAGCAGGTCGACGAACGACTCGCCTTCCAGTGGTGAGAGTTCGCGCTCACCGATCTCGGTCGGGTACGAGGCGCCTGTGAGCTCCAGGAAGGTGGGCAGGAGATCGATCAAATGCAACGGCTCGTGCATGATGCGTGAAGCGGGCTCCGTACGGGGATCGTAGAACACGCAAGGCGACGCGATGCCGCCCTCGTGGAGCCAGTGCTTGAAGAGCCGGAACGGTGCATTGCTCGCGTTCGCCCACGGAAGCCCGTAACTCATGTACGACTCCGGCCCACCCGGCTCGACTCCCTCGACATCACCGATGAACACCTGACGTCCGTCTCTGGTCGTCGTACGGGCGTACTCGCGATGACCGTTCTCTCGGAGGAACTCCGCGCTTCCCCCGTTGTCGGAGAGGAAGACGATGATGGTGTTGTCGGCTTCGCCGGACGCCTCCAACGCTCCGACGATCCGGCCGATGCCTTGGTCCATGCGGTCGACCTGCGCCGCATAGACGGCCATCTTCGCAACATCGATCCCCTTGTTCGGAACCTCCTCCCACGGAGGCGCCGACTCGTCGCGCCGCGAGATCGACCAGCGCTCGTCCAGGACACCGAGCCCCTTGAGCTCTTCGTGCCGGCTCGTCCGGATCGCATCCCACCCGCCGTCGTAGGTAGTTCGGTACTTCTCGATGTCTTCCTCCGGAGCCTGCAACGGCCAGTGCGGCGCGGTGTAGGCCACGTACATGAAGAACGGGTCCGGCTCCTCCGACGAGTCGTTGACGTAGCGGACGGCGAAGTCAGTGATGGCGTCGGTGTAGTAGTAGTCGTCGGACTCTGGCTGCACGAAGTGGTCGTTGAGAACGAGGCTGTGAGGGTCGTAGTAGCTGCCCGCCCCGTCCAGCGTTCCGTAGTGAAGATCGAAGCCCCGCCCGATCGGGGTCGGTCGTTTCTCGGCGCCGGGATTCCACTGCGCCTCTTCCGAGATCGGATACCGTCCACCCACGTGCCACTTCCCTGAGAGGCAGGTGCGATACCCGTTGGCCCTGAACACTTCTGCCATGGTCGCGCACGACTCGTTCAGGAACCCTCGGTATCCGGGAATCCCGATGTCGCTGACCATGTGCCCGATCCCTGTCTGGTGAGGGTAGAGGCCCGTCAAGAGTGAAGCTCGGGACGGGCAGCACCGGGCGCAGCTGTACATCTGGGTGAACCGCACGCCTTTGGCGGCCAAACGATCGAGATAGGGCGTCTGAATCTCCGATCCGAAGCAGGAGATATCCGAGTAGCCCAGATCGTCGGCGAGAATCACCACGACATTCGGTCGTGTACGGTGCGACGCCTCTTCACTCATCTGTTCCATTCTTGACGTCCTCTCGCAGGTGCTGCACCCTTCCGCCGAGGGACTGACGCAGGTCAATCATTCAGGTGGCAGGCCGAAAAGTGATTCGGCGCGATCTCCTTGAGTATCGGCACTTCCACCTCGCACCGAGTTCCCATACTGTGCGGGCATCGTGGGTGAAACGGACACCCCGGCGGGGGGTTGAGGGGGGACGGCACCTCTCCTTTCAGAATGATGGTGTCTCGCTCGATATCCGGGTGACTCGGCAGGGCGCTGGAGAGCAACGCCTGCGAATAGGGGTGCTGTGTCTCTTCGAACAGCGTTTCGGTCGGTGCGATCTCCACGATCTTGCCCAGGTACATCACCGCAATCTGATCGGCCATGTAGCGAGTCGTTCCCAGGTCGTGAGCCACCAGCAAATAGCTGACCTGGTACTTCTCCTGGATGTCCTTGAACAGGTTCATGATCTGAGACCGGATCGAGACGTCCAGTGCCGAGACCGGCTCGTCTAGGACGATCACCTCAGGGTTCGAGATGAGGGCTGCGGCGACGGCAATGCGCTGACGCTGCCCTCCGGAGACCTCGTGCGGAAAGCTGCGCATCCGGTCTCTTTGCAGACCAACGTCCTCAAGAACCGCAGCAACCCGGTCCTCGATCTCACGCCTGGGAGTATCGCGAGCAGTAATGAGCGACTCGGCGACGAGTTCCTTCACCCGCATTCGTGGATTCAGAGATGACCAGGGGTCCTGGAAGACCGCCTGCACGCTGCGCCGATATCGTTTCAGGTCGGCTCGGTCGAGGGCATGGATGTCTTCGCCGTTCCAGAGTATCTCACCCTCGCTGGGAGTCTCTAGCCTGAGAGTCAGTCGCGTAATCGTCGTCTTCCCGCACCCCGACTCACCGACGAGCGCAAGCGTTTTCCCGTGCTCGATGGAGAAGTCGACGCCGTCCACCGCTTTGACCACACCGTGGGAACGGCCAAAGGCCACGCCGGCCTTCACCGGGAAGTGTTTGGTCAGGTCGTTTGCGGCGATTACATCTGGCGTACGATCACTCATGATCTATGTCTCCGGCGAGCCAGCACGCGGCTTCATGGGAAACTTCGTCGGGGGCTACGAAGGAAACGGTTGGTGGATACTCCTCCATGCACCGGTCCATCGCGACTGGACAGCGGGGAGCGAATCGGCATCCTTCCGGAAGGTCCCACAGCGGCGGCGGCGTACCTTCGATTGAGAAGAGCCGTTCGGTCTTCCTGTCTATGGTCGGGACCGAGGCCATGAGAGCCTTCGTGTACGGGTGCTGTGGGTTGTTGAAGATTTCACGAACCGATCCGCTCTCGACGATTCGGCCGGAGTACATGACCATCACCCGATCACACATACTGGCCACGATTCCCATGTCGTGTGTGATAAAGATGATGGAAAGGTTTGTCGCTTCCTTGATCTCGTTGAGAAGGTTCATGTACTGCGACTGGATCGTCACGTCGAGGGCTGTCGTGGGCTCGTCGGCGACCAGAACCGTCGGCTGACCTGAGATTGCAATCCCGCCGACGACCCGCTGCTTCATGCCACCGCTCATCTGGTGGGGATAACTGTCCACTCGGCGTTCGGGGTCTGCGACGTTCACGCTGCGCAGGATGTCCACGGCTCGCTTGCGAAGCTCCTTCCGCGGCGCCGGTTCCTGGATCCGCAACGCCTCCATGAGTTGGGCTCCGACGGTGAACACCGGATCGAGCGAGCTTTGCGGATCTTGGAGGATCATCGACATCCGGCGCCCTCGGATCCGGCGCATCTCGGATTCGCTCTTCGTGAGCAGTTCCTCGCCCTCGAGATTCACGCTTCCGGAGACGGTCCGCCCGCCTGAGGGCAGCAACCGAAACAGACTCATAGCCGTCATCGACTTTCCACTGCCCGATTCACCCACAATCCCGAGGGTCTCGCCACGCTTGAGATCGAAGGTGACCCCGTCGACGGCCTTGATGACACCCATCTTTGTGAAGAGGTGGGTTCTCAGTTCCTTCACCGCCAGCACGGTGTCTTGGTCTTTGCTACTCACAGAATCTGCCTCAGTTTGGGATCGAGATGATCACGCAGCCAGTCGCCGAACAGGTTGAGTGACATGACGACCAGAAGTATGGCCATGCCCGGGAAGAATGAGATCCACCACTCACTGGCGATCAGCTGCCTTCCATCTGAGATCATCCGGCCCCAGGCAGGCTGCGGACGCGGTATTCCGATCCCGAGAAAACTCAGCGCAGCCTCCATCATGATCACCTGGCCCACCTGCAGGGTTGCAAGGATGGTAATGGTGTTGATGACGTTGGGCAGCAGATGGCGACCGATGATTCGCAGATGCGACGCACCCGCAACCTTGGCGCGGGCTACGTAGTCCCTGTCGCGGAGACCCAGCACCTCGCCGCGGACGAGCCGCGCATAGTGCGCCCAGAGGCTGAGCGCAATCACGAGAATGATCGTACCGAAGCTCGGCCCCAGCGCTACCGCAAAGGTAAGGGCAAGGAGGATCATCGGGATGCTGAGGCTCACGTCCACCATTCGCATGAGGAACGAATCGAGCCAACGACCAAAGTAGCCGGCTACGAAGCCGAGCGCCACTCCGACCGATCCACCAATGAATATTGTAGTCAATGCGACGAGAAGGGAACCCCTGGCGCCGTGCACGAGGCGGCTGTAGATATCGCGACCAAGCTGGTCGGTTCCAAGCGGATACTCCCAGGTGCCTCCGAACAGCACCGGTGGGCTGAGCCGCTCCGGGACGTGTACCTCCAACGGATCGTGCAGAGCGAGGAGTTGCGGCGCAATTGCTGGCAGGACGAGCACGAAGAGCAGGATGGACGTGGGAACAATCGGAAGCGACCTGAGCGTCCGGACCCATCCAGATGTAGCCCGCGGAGCCTTGATTTTCAATGCGATTTGTGCCGTATGGGCGTCACCGTCAGCCATGCAGTCGTTCCCTATTCAACTCGAATGCGCGGATCGATCACCGCGTACAGGATGTCCACAAACAGGTTCGCCGCGATAAAGACGAGCACAAACACGATCATGGCCGCCTGCACAACGGCGAAGTCCCGTCCCAGTACCGCCTCAATCACCAAAGAGCCAGTACCCGGCCACGCAAACACCGTCTCTATAACGACGGTACGGGTCAAGATCGCCCCGGCAAGCACGCCGAAATAGGTCAAAGGCACCGATACGGCGTTGCGGAGCGCATGGACCCAGATGATGCGCCGCTCCCGCACTCCCTTGACTCGGCAGAGCTTGATGAACTCGCTATCGAGCGCATCCAGCATCGCCGACCGCGTCAGCCGCGTGATTGCCGCAACCAGCGTTGTGGAAAGCGTTATTGCGGGAAGCACGAGATGAGAGAGTCCCCCGGTTCCGGAGGTGGGGAGCCAACCCAGATTCACGGCGATGATCCAGATCAGGACGATCCCTAACCAGAACTCCGGGAGTGACTGGCCCAATAGGGCGATCACCTTGGCGACTCTGTCAATCCAGGTCCCCTTCTTCACCGCCGAGATGACCCCAAGCGGCACGGCGATCACAAGACCAAGCAGGATTGCGGCTCCGGCCAGCGTCATCGTCGCAGGCAGGCGCTCGAGCACCAGTCCGAGTGCGGATTGTCCGCGCCACTTGAGCGCCTCGCCCAGGTCACCCTGGAGTGCGTTGCCGAGAAAGGTCAGATACTGGACGGGGAGAGGGCGATCGAGCCCCCACTCCGCTATCAATATGTCTGCTTCCTCCTGTCCGGCATCGACCGGGAGTAAGGCGTCAACCGGGCTCCCCGAAATCCGCGACATAAAGAAAGCGAGGAAACTGACGACGAAGAGCGTCGCCAAGCTCTGCAACAACCGCTTTGCCAGATACCACCACATCTACCCGGCTGCCTCTTCAGAGACGTAGCCGACTGACCGGGTGGAGTTCGTCACCCGGCCAGTCGGCTCAAACTCACAGCACGTCGCTCCTCGGATTGCCCTATTGAGCAGCTTCAATCAGTTCCCAATGGCTGACGACCGATCCGGCACTTCCGGAATACGTCCAACCGCCGACAGTGTCCGGGTTAGCCGCTACCTGAGTGAAGATCTCGAACATCGGGAGCTCGATGTATTGCTCAAACGCGTACTCAAACACCTCCCGAGCGGAAGCCTCGCGCTGTTCGGGGACGAGTTCCTGGCGATACTCGGCAATCAGCTCTTCGATCCGGTCACTCTCATAGCCGGCGAGAGGACCGCCAGCGACTGTGTACCAGGCACCGACCATGACGTCGGTCGGACGAAGTCCGATGTTTCGTGCCGGATTCAGGTAGTACGCCTCTCGAGCTCGGCCAAGCTCGGCTGCGGCGGCGATGTCCATCTCGACGATCTCAACCTCGAATCCGACCGCGTTCCAATAGCTTTGAATGAGTTCCATCTGAAGCGTGATGTCCTGCGGCAATGCGGGACCGACAAACAGCGCAATGCGTATCGTCGGATCCTCGAAGGCGTCAGGATAGTTAGCCTCCTGCATCAGCTGCCGGGACCTCTCAGGGTCATAGCCGTACTCCGCTTCGAATCGTTCCTCGAGTTCGGGATGGTAGCCCTCCCTGGTCGGATGCATAATCACGACGGGATTGAGTTCGGCGTTCTCATTGAACAGAACACCCATCAACTCTTCGCGGTTTATCGCACGGTTCAGCGCCTCGCGGATTCGCACGTCCGCCCACGGCAGATCAGGCCGCCAGGCGGGGTCGCCTGTCGTCCCGTACAGCCCGTTGAAGTGGATCACTGACTGCTCTCCCGCGATGCTTGACTGCAGGAGGCTGAATCCGCGCTGCTCTGCATCCTGGTTCAGTTCGGCGTTCAGAATCGCGAGATCGGCTTCGCCGGCCTCGAGCATCGCAAAGCGTGTTGAGGTCTCTGGAACGAAGCGAAACTCCATCTCCTCGAAGTCGGCGGTGTGGCCGGACCAGTGGTTTTCCACTCTCTGGAAGAGCATTCGGCCCGGAGACGCCTCGACGAACTCATACGCGCCGGTTCCGGCAGGGTTAGTGTCGTAACCGTCCAATCCCTCGGCGTCAAACTGTGCCTTGCTGTAGATAAAGAGCGCACCCTTGTAGGACACATAGGACGGGAAGATAAACTGACTCCGATCGTATTGGAATCGTACCGTGTATCGATCCAGTGCGGTGACCTCCGCGCCCCTGAGTTGGTTTACATCGGTGAGGGTTGAGTCGTCTGCCGTATGCAGCTCGTAGCTGTGGATTACATCCTCGGCTGTGAGTTCACCGTATCCCTTGTGAAACTGGATTCCCTCGCGCAGCTTGAAGGTCCACTCCGTGAGGTCATCGTTGTGCGTCCATGACTCGGCCAGTGCGGACGTGTCGAACGCCCCTGTCACCGGGTCGATACCCACAAGGGGTTGCAACATGGGTGTTACGATTGTTGATACTCCTGGTGAGGTCCAATAGCGTGTCGATTCCACCGGCTGCTGAGTGAGTGCGATGACCACCCGGTTACCCGCAGGCGGGCTTTCGGCCTCACCACCTTCATCCTCGCTTGGTGCATCGTCGGCTGGTGCATCATCGGCTGGTGCATCGTCGCTTG
>VXQO01000065.1 GCA_009838975.1 Gemmatimonadota bacterium
TTTTTTTAAATCTTCGGGCCCAATCCTTTAATTACACATCATAATGCGTCGCCTGGGTCTTTTTTTTAAAAGCTCCGGGGGGGGGGTGGTGGGGCGAGTGTCTCCGGGTGCTCATGCCGGGAGGCCGTGTGGTGATCACCGAGCCCATGGCCGCGGCTCGTGATTGGGTGCAAGGCGCGGGCCTCACCAGGGTGCTGGACGAGTCGGGCCTGCTCGTCGCCGCATTCCCCCTGCCGGGAGCCGCCCGGCGCATGGGCCGCTGGATGGGCGGGGCCAAGAAACCACGCCCTTGAAGCCGTCGCCCCGGGGACACGGAGGTCCCGAGGCAGGCCGGTCTAGGGGTCCGGGAGCGGCGGGTACGACTCGTGCACCTGCACGACCTTCCACTCGCCCTCTATGCGCTGCACCACGATGCTCCAGACCTCGTGACCGCTGATCGGTTCTCCATTCTCGCCGACGTTGGTCGAGTGAATGACCGACGTGGCCACCGCGGCGTCCCGGCCCAGCACGTGCACTGTACTTTCTCCGAGCGTGAAGTGGACGTTCCTTCCGACGCCGGGGAAATACTCCTTCATCGAGGCACGATGCGACTCCAGCGGGGTGATCTCCCCGCGGCTCGCCCAAGCGAAGTCGGGGCCGTCCCGGTGATATCCGATGAAGCCGTCCACATCGTGACCGTCGATGGTCTCGACCATCTCGTTGGCGAACTGGCGTATGGAGTCGGCAAGCGCCGCACGCTCGGCATCGGTGAGCTCTCCATCATCGATCCCGGCGCACCCGGCCAACAGTACAGACAAGCCCAGGATTGAGTTCAGCGTTCTCATGTTTGTCACTCCTTTCAGTCGAGTCGCTCCCGCTTCCAGAAATCCCGCACCTCGTCGTCCAGGCCCGTCATCTCCCAACGGATCAGCGAGATCGGGAGCCGCCCGGCTGCCATGAACGTGTCGTGGAACTCCGCGAGGTCGAAATCGTCACCCAGCTGGCGCTTGCGATCGGCGAGGAGCTGCCGCATCTGCAGCATGCCGATCGCGTACCCCAGGCCGTAGCCGGGCGGCCGGCGCAGGTAGATCTCGGCGTCCACGCGCGCAACGTTCTCGTCCAGCCACGGGGTGCGCTCCATCCACCACGTGACGACTTCGTCGACTGTCATCTCGTTGAGCTGGAGCCACACGTCCGCCGGCACCCTGGCGGCCCGGAAGATACCGAAGACCTGGATGAGCTCACGGACCCGCGGCGCGTCATCGAGCAAGCCGGCTTCCATGATGGCTTCTTCCAGATAGGTGGCCCAGCCTTCGTTGCGCGCCCCGCTGCTGATCCTGCCGCGGATGGGGTGCGTGTTGTGCTGTGCGACCAGGCCGTCGAAGCGATGCCCGGGGATGACGGCGTGCAGGTGATCGGGCGTCGGGTCACGGAACTGCACCTGCTCCCAGAAGTTCGGGCCGCCGGGACGGACGATCCACGGCACGTTCGTGTCGAGCTCCCCGACGTAGTCCGGGATCGTGATGATGTCCTCCGCCACCAGGAAGTCGCGGATCCGCGTGTCGACGCTGCCGATCCGTGCCTCATACTCCTCTTCCGACGCCGAGAGCTCGAGCGGCGGCAGATGCCGGTTACGGTGCTGTTCCAGCGCATACGCACTCCAGAGGCGATCCAGCTCCCGCAGGCCCAGCGTGACGATCTGATCCGTGTCGTACGGCATGAGCTTCACGTGCTTCAGGTACCAGTCGAACATCTCTCGACCCACGCCGCCCTGCGCGGTCATGTCGCCTCGATTCGCGACGAGCCAGTCGTGGAAGCCGCGGACGGACTCCCGGGCCGCGGCGATGTCGGCGCGGAGATCGGGTTGCTGCGTGGCCGCCCGCTCGCGGAAGTCGTCGTACCAGCCAAGGACGCCGGCCGGCGGCGTTGCTCGGTACGGGTAGCCGTGCCCGACGCCGTCGGCGTTGGTCAGATTGAAGATCGCGAGGTCCGCGTAGTCGGCGGCTACTTCCGTCAGGTTGTTCCTGGCCTGCTCCACCAGGAGCGAGATGGCCTCGAGGCGCGTCCGGAGCGCCGTGGTCCCATCGTCGTCCAACGGCAAGTCCGCGAACGTGATGCGCAGCATCTGATCCACATAGAAGCCGGGGTCCCTGGACCAGGGGCGGGACACGTTCAATGTGAAGTCGTGACGATCGAATCGGGAACGAACCGCCAGATAGTCGACCTGTTGATCGAACCCCCAGTCCGCGACCGCCATGTCCTCGAGCCGCGCCTGGAAGTCCCGCATCGTGGCGCGACGCCGCTCGACGGTCGCCTCGGCGTAGTCGGGATAGACGTCGGTCGCGCTGCCGGCGATGTCCCGGTTCGGAACGTTGCCCGACGCCCTGGCCGGATCCGTCCACTCGAGGAATTCCTGGAACAGGGCAACGAGGTCATCGTAGGTCCCCGACCCGTCCGGCATGCCCTCCTCACGCGCGCCTCCCGCCTGCCCTTGGCACGCCGTCAAGAGGAGGAGGAGCAGTAGCGCCGTCGAGGCGGATTTGATCGAGGTCGACGTCTTCATACGCCCTGATCGCCCGTGATGAGGTGCCCCTGGCTACGGTGCCGGTCGGCCAGGCCGAGGAACGCTGAGTCCCACAAGGTTGGTGGCAGAATGCTACCAAACAGCGCGCCGCGCCACCTCAGGTGTGGAACTCCACTTCGAGATTCCGTAACTTCAAGAGGGGCCTGTAGCTCAGGTGGTTAGAGCGCACGCCTGATAAGCGTGAGGTCGGTAGTTCAAGTCTACCCAGGCCCATTCAATCTCCTGCCCGGCTTGACCACCTGGACAAGGCCATGGACTGGGCGATGCCCCCACTCGCGGCTGCTGAATGAATCTCGAAGTCTTCGTAGTCGGGGGGATTCTCGCGGCAGCGGTAGTCCTGTTCGTCACCGAAAGGATCCGGGTCGATCTGGTGGCGCTGATGGTGATGCTGGGCCTCGTGGTGACGGGCATCCTCGAGGGCGAGCAGGCGATCATGGGCTTCGCCAACGAAGCGGTAATCACGATCGCTTCAGTCCTGATCCTGAGCGGAGCGCTGGCGCGGACCGGGGTCGCTCGTTTCATCGGCCAACGGGTTCTTGCGGCATCGGGTAAAGGAGTCGGCCGCCTCACCGCGGTGATGATGGCCACGGTGGGCCTCCTGTCGGGAATCATGAACGACATCGGGATCACCGCCCTCATGCTGCCGGTGGTGCTGGACATGGCCCGCCGCATCGGGACGGCACCATCCAAACTGCTCATGCCCCTCGCCTTCGGATCGCTGCTTGGCGGGATGACGACCCTGATCGGAACCGCACCGAACATCCTGGTAAACGGGGCCTTGCGGGATGCGGGGTTTGAGCCATTCGGGATGTTCTCGTTCACACCGGTCGGGTTGACGGCGCTTGCTGCAGGAGTCGCCTACATGACGATCCTGGGGCGGCGACTGCTTCCGCACCGGGATCCGAAAACGGAGTCGGCTCCCGCGGATTTGAGGGGACTTTACGACCTGGGTGGCCTGATCGGAATGCTGAGAATGCCCGACGATTCAACCCTGGCAGGCAGAACACTGCAGCAAAGCCGGCTGGGCCATGCGCTGGGTCTGAACGTGGTCGCGGTGCAACGAAGCGGGCAGATGATTCTCGCTCCCGGGACGGACTTCGTTCTCAGGGAGGGAGACGAGATGGTTGTCGAAGGACCCCTGGGGAGGTTCGAAGGCCTGCGCGCATGGAAGCACCTGGAGATCGAGTCGAGAGATCGGACTCTGGAGCGGATCGCCGATGCCTCTATCGAGGTAGCGGAACTCGAGTTGGCAGAAGATTCACCGCTGATCGGGCAGACGGTTCGAAGGGCGAATCTCCGGCGGACTCGTCGCCTGCACGTACTCGCAATCCTGCGGAATGATCGGATACACCGCACAGGATTGCGCCTGATGCCCCTTGCGCCGGGGGATCGCCTGCTGATTGCGACGAAAAGCGGGCGACTTGCCGCCCTGGAGGAGGACAGGACGTTTGCGGCGGTCCATTCAGTACCTGCAAAGGAACTGACTTCCCACTACGAGATGGAACGCAGGCTTCAAAGCGTCAGAATCTCGGAAGAATCGCTACTCGCCGGTCAGCTGCTCGCGGAAACCCGGTTGGCCGATGCCTTCGGCCTGACGGTTGTGGGCATCTTGCGGGCCGATGAAGAGCTTCTCATGCCGGATCCGGATACAAAACTCGAGGGAGGGGACGTTCTCCTGCTCCGGGGACGATTCGAGGATCTCAAGACCCTGGAAGCGCTCCAGGAATTGACAGTGGGCGACAATCGTCCCCTGGACCTGAGCCGACTGGAGTCCGACACCGTCGGCCTGGCGGAGGCTTCGTTGTCCCCACGCACGACATTCGCCGGAAAGACGATCAAGGAACTCGATTTCCGGGAAAACTTCGGTGTTTCCATCCTTGCGATATGGCGGAATGGAGAGGTTTACCGGAGCGGGCTCCAGCGAATGGAACTGCTCCCAGGTGATGCCTTCCTGCTCTATGGCGACAGGAACAGGCTAGCGCTCCTGGTCGAACACCCGGACTTCCTCGTCGTGACCGAAGGAGCGGAAGAGGTGGTGCGAAGCCGGAAAGCTCCAGTCAGCGCCGTCATCATGGCAGGTGTCCTGACTTCGGTGGTCTCGGGCCTCCTGCCCATTTTCATCGCGGCGCCAATTGGAGCGGTTCTGATGGTGCTGACAGGCTGCCTCAACATGGAAGAAGCCTATCGGTGCATAGAGTTGAAGGCGGTGGTCCTGATCGCGGGGATGCTCAGTCTGGGACTGGCGATGCAGGAATCCGGGACTGCCGCGCTGGTGGCCGAGGCAGTGTTGGGGTCCATTGCGGACTTCGGTCCTCTGGCAGTGGTAGCGGGACTTTTCCTGATCACCGCTCTTTCAGCCCAGGTAATGCCGACGGCGGCCGTGGCGGTACTCATGTCGCCCATTGCACTCAGCACGGCCACCGCTGAAGGGCTCTCTCCCCAGGCTCTGATGATGACGGTGGCGATGGGAAGTTCCTGCGCCTTCATGAGTCCGGTGGGACATCCGGTCAATCTGTTGGTGATGGGTTTCGGAGGATACCGGTTTGTCGATTTCATCAAGGCGGGATTCCCGCTGTTCCTTCTGGTGATGGCGGTGGTCCTGACAGTGCTTCCGCTGGTATGGCCACTGGTGCCGGGGGGATGAGGACGGAAAGGGGTCCGATCGACCCTGGAGAATCAAAGCCGATCGTGCAGTCCCGGCTGACGGTCCGTCTCTAATAGGTATAGACCCGGATATCCTCCACATCGAGGTCGTCGCGCCGCTGCACGGCGAAGCGCCGGGCATCGACAGCCAGGACTCTTGCCTCTGCGGGCAGCTGGATACTGCCCCGCAGCTGTCCATCCGGGTCGACGATCAGCCACATCCTCTCTTCGTCACCCCAGCGACTCTGCAGGCCGATCCAGACCATTTCATCAGGACCCAGCAATGCGGTGGAGAAGGCAGGGTACGTTTCCGTGTGGATCTCCTCGATGGCCCTGACCAAAGGCTCCGGCGGGTCCGAGCCCAGCTCGGCCAGCTCTTCATCCTTCCATGCTCGCATTTCATCTGCGCTGATCCTGCGCTCGCCGGCGTTGCCCCGGATCCGCCGCGTCACACGCCCATCGGCAAGATGGACCGAGAGATCGAGCGAGTCGGTGTCGCCGATGATGGCCCGGTCCTCGAGGCCGAACGCGACAGCGTCCCGACCGAAAGCCATTTCGTTGCGGAAGGAGATGCCGTCACTCACCGAGTAGCTCCACTCCCTGGCGGGAAGAAGCGCCAGAGTGTCGGGCGCGGCTTCGCTGTCCCGGAAAACCAGCAGCGGCGTAATGTCCCTCCTGACCTCGTCGCGGGTGGAGAAGAGGCGCAATGCGCCAAGGATGGCGAGCATCTCTCCGCTGGTCGATTGCGCCAGCGGTTTCAGGTCTGCAACACGGCTCTCGCTGGACAGCGTCCGGGAGGTGACGAAGTCCCCCTCTCCAGTGAATTCGTTGATGCGTCCAAGCCGGGCATCGTACACCAGAAAGCCGGCGGGCGTCCTGACCAGAGAGGTAACCTCCATGAACTCGCCCGGGCCCTCACCCTGCCGCCCAACCCGTCTGGCCAACGACCCGTCATCGGCCAGGAGGAGCACTTCCATTGCCCCGGCGTTGGCCACCGCCAGGCCCCCGCCATCGAGGAAAAGAGCCATCGTGGCGTTGAACAATTCGATGCCTTGCTCTCGTGTGGACGCCACCAGGTCCGGGGTGATCCGGGTAGCCGCGAGCTCATCGAGGTTCCCCAGGAGGACTGTCTTGACACCTGCTGAGTCAGTGACCTCCAGTACGGTCTGGGTCGCTTCCGGGCCAGCGTCGCCCGGGTCGCAGGCGGGTGTCAGGAGGACCAGTGCGGCGCAGAGTGATCGCGCGAGTACAGGTAGGGCGAGGGCACGCGCATGGCCGTTTGTCATGGGTGGTCTGCTTTCTGAGCACTGAGATCGTGACGCCATGACCCGGGAGAGTGGTGGGTCAGCGTACGGACAGCAAGGTGGGGGACGCCCGGTCAGCGATGGCGCTCGAGATAGGCCCGCAGCCGCGCCGCCTCGTCGGCCGCCGCGGGATCGTCTTCCACCTGGTACAGGCGCGTACGGACCACGAACAGGTCCATGCCATCTTCGCCGGGCGGCGTTTGCCTCTCGACGATCTCGCGCACCTTCCGAGGGAAGAAGCTGCCCCAATCCGGCCGGCGGCCGTCCACGTCGGTGAAGCCGTACTCCTTCGCCAGCCCCCAGCTTGAGAACAGGCCACCGCTCCTGGCCCCGACGTCCGGGTCGGCGGCCAGCGCCGCCACCGCCCGTCCTACGTAGCACGGCGTCTCGGACTCGGCAAAGTACGGATCCTTCTCGACGGCGTCCCGCCAGTTCGCCTCGGCGACCCCGAAGTGGTCGAGCACCGCCTCCGACCGCATGAACCCCGGCGTGAGCGCCACTGCCGTCACCCGGTGCGCGTGCAGGTCGGCCGCCATCGCGTAGGCGAGTCGAATGACCGCGTTCTTGGCCACGTCGTAGAAGAGATTGCCGCGATACCCGAGGGTGTCGCCGTCGGTGACCTCGACGATGAGCCCCGCGTTGCGCTTGACCATCAGGGGAACGCCATGCCGGCTCGTGATGATGTGAGTGTGGACGGCGCGCTCCAGCAGTTCGAACCCCTGGGCGATGGACAGCTCCCAGAAGGGCGCTCCCCACTCGGTCAGCGCGTCGCCGCCCCAGATGTCATTGACGAGCACGTCGAGCCGGCCCTGCTCGGTTCGGACGCGCGCAAACAGCCGCTCGACCTCGGCCTCGACGGTATGGTCGGTGCGGACGGCGATGCCGTGGCCTCCCGCTGCCGTCACCATCTCCGCCGTTTCTTCGATCGTCTCGGGCCGGCCGGCGGTGGCGGGGCGCCCGCGCACGCTGCGGCCGGTGCAATAGACGGTGGCGCCGGCTTCCCCCAGCATCCGGGCGATACCCCGGCCGGCGCCGCGGGTGGCACCGGCCACGACAGCCACCCGGTTCAGGAGAGGCTGGTCGGGCAAGAGGCTACCGGCGGATCCGGGCGGTTGCGTTCGTCACGGTTGAGCCTTCTCCTCCATGATCTGGATCAGGTTGCCGCATGTGTCGTCGAAGACTGCGGTGATGACGGTCCCCAGGTCGGTGGGCGGCTGCACGAATCGCACACCCTCTGCCACGAGACGCTCGTGCTCGGCTTCGACATCGTCGACCGCGAAGGCGGTATAGGGGATCCCGTCCTCCACCAGCGCCTTCCTGAACGGAACGACTGCAGGGTGCCCGGCAGGCTCCAGCACCAACTCCGTCCCTTCCGGAGCCTCCTCGGACACGACGGTGATCCAGGCGTGCTCTCCCAGCGGGATGTTGTGCTTCAGCCGAAAGCCGAGCGTTTCCGTGTAGAAACGAAGTGCTTTCTCCTGGTCGTCCACGCAGACGCTGGTCCAGTTGATTCTCATTTCTCGTTGTCCTCGTCGGTTGAGTGTGAAGTGTCTTCGGCGGTTGAGATCGGCCACCGCTCCCCGATGGCCTTCAGCGGGGCGCCCTCGAACCAGTGGAGCTTCGACCTTCCCTCTCGTCTCGTGCGAATGAGGCCGGCAGCCTCCAGGACATCCAGGTGCTGCGAGATCGCCTGCCGCGAGGAGCCGATGCCGTGTTTCATGATCAGGCGCGCACAGAGTTCGAAGAGCGACTGCCCCGACCGATCCACGAGTTCATCCAGGATGGCCCGCCTGGTTCGGTCAGCGATCGCGCGGTAAATGTCCACATGTCAGTCTAAGGCAAGTGTTCGCTTGCATGTCAAGATTTCATGATACGCAAGTATGGACTTGCATGTCAACGTCCGCCCACCTCGCGTGGACTCAGGATGGTTCCTGTCGGAAGCGGGAGGTCCGGGTCCGGGCGCGGCTTCGAACGACCAGCTGCTCCCCGGCCGCTCGATACGCCTCATCGATGGCCGCGTCGGTGTGCGGAGTGGCGGCCGCATCGGAGTTGGCGATCGAGATTCGTCCGAAGCGACGCCTGCCGATCACGCAGGGCCGATCGTCGGGGGCGAAGAGCGCCCACTCGATGGGATCGTTCAAGGTGTCGTAGCTGTAGGCGTAGCCGTGCGGCCAGCGATTGACGGTGATCGCCTCGATGTCGCGCGCCGGGTCGAAGCCCCCGTCCGCGAGCATGCGGCCCAGCTGATCCCTAATCCTTCGCTCGAAGGTCTCGAAGGTGGTGGCCAGGAGATCCTCCCGTCCAATGCGGTGCTGCTCCTTCTTCGGACGACCGGGAGCGCAAGGGATCCGGGTCATGTGCAGGACCATCGGCCCGTCTGGCGACCGCGGGGGCTGGTAGTCGCCCAGCTGCACCGAGCGGCCCAGGTTGACTCCGGTATGGTACATCCCGGGAGCGCTCGCTCGGGAGATGCCCAGGTTGGTGAAGGCGGTCCACCGGCGGATGAGCACGCTTGTATAGACGATCGGCATCTTGACGCCGTACATGAGCGCCGTCCGCTGTGCTTCGGGCATCTCCGGCACGAGGTAGGGAATGACCCGGTTGTAGCACGCCATCACGCAGTGATCGCCCCGGACCTTCTCGGCCCGGCCCCCGCGCACGTAGGTGATCTCTACCTGGCGGGCCGACTCGGGATCGCCCAGATGGCGGGCGGATACCACGGTGCTGTTGAGTCGGATTCGCGCGTCGGCGCCTTCCCGGTCCAGCCGGTCGTACGCGAGGAGCGACGTGATCGAATCCTCGAGCGTGGATCCGGGAAGCGCGTCGGGGATCATCGCCCGGACCAGCAGCCGGGCCAGCGTCGCGTTCCCGTCCGGAAGATCGATCGTGGGTCCTCCTCCCCATTCGTTCTCGCGGCCGTGCTGACCTCCCCCGATGTGCGTGAGGGGCCCCACCCGGGAGAAGGGCTCCAGATTCATCCCCTGGAACCCGGGATAGCCCTCGGCCCATGCGTAGAGCGCGGGATAGGCATCGATCCCCACGCAGAAGAGCCCCTTGGGGCCGTCGTCGTAGAAGGGAATGACGTCCGGATGCACCTTCTCGACCTCGAGCAGGAAGTCGCGGTAGCTCATCCTGGCCAACCGCTCCTTCTTCTCCCAGTCCGGGAGTCCCGGCATGGGGTCGGGTTTGGCGCTGTCGTCGTTGAGTCGCGCGATGTCCCTGCGGGCGGCCGCGGAAAGCGGGGTGCGGGCGAGCCAGCCGGCCCAGTCCACGCCCGTGTTCCGTCCCGGCCGCCCCTTCACCAGCCGATCCTCGCCGAACACCTCCTTCGCGAAGAAGGTGGCGCTGCCGAGCCCCAGGGAGCGGTAGAACTCCCGGCTTCCCGCGCTCGCCGCGTTCGCCCTGTCGAGGTCGAGGCCGATCGCAGCCAGCAGCGTCCGTGAGACCGTGCTGTAGTGGTTCACCGATTCCAGGTTCGACGTGCCGCCGTTCAACAGGAGTGTGCGGCCCCCGTGGGTGAACTCGTTCCGCTTGGCGTGGCCCCCGAAGTCGTCGTGGTTGTCGAGAACAAGTACGCGCGCGCCGGGCCCGGCCGAGGCCAGGAAGAAGTACGCCGCCGATAGTCCGCTCAGTCCCGCCCCGACCACCACCAGGTCGTAGCTCTCGCGCGTGTCGGTGGCGTTGGTCCAGGTGATCCCGTCCCGGAGCTGGTGCGCCACCTCGAAGGAGCCCGGATGGCTCCCGCGCATCCCGGTGCGTGCGGGCGGATAGTACGCCTGCGGGCCACCGAAGGGCCGGCCATCGAGGGCCGACAGCCATCCCGGCGCGATGAGGGAGCCCGTGACGGCAACCCCGACGCCGTTGACGAAGTCGCGTCGGGTGATGTCCCGGTGCATGCCGAGATCGCGATCCTCACTCGTGGACATGGCCCTCCCCGGCGTAGTTTCAAGCAAACTCCCCCGGCCCGAGGACCGTGTCAAGCAAGCTCGGAGCAAGAGGAATACTCATGCCAGGTCGCCTTCGGTTGATCGGAGCGGGCTCGCTCGCATGCATGTTGTGGCTCGGGGCCTGCGAGCCCCGTTTCGGCGGCGACGACGCCGACTCCGTGGACTGGACCTACTTCGGAGGCAACAAGGCGTTCACCAGGTACTCCCCGGTCGATCAGATCACGCGCGACAATGTCGCGGATGTGGAGATCCTGTGGCGGCGCCCCGCCGTCGATCCAACCCTTACCGTCGCCTTTCCGGACCTGAGGGTCTCGGGCTACCTGAGAGCGACGCCGATCTTCGTCGACGGGGTGCTCTACGCACCCAACGGTGTTGGTCTGGCCGAGGCCTTCGATCCGGCGACCGGTGAAACTCTCTGGATCCAGCAGCCGTTTCCCCGCACGATCGAGGAAGCCCGGGGCGCGTCCTCGCGGGGGATGGACTACTGGTCCGACGGCTCCGACCGTCGCCTGATACATGTGCGTGGCGGGTTTCTCCACGCTCTCGACCCGGGCACCGGCCACGCCCTTTCCGGCTTTGGAGATGGTGGGAAGGTCGACCTGATCCCGGCCTCGGCACGGCGGTTCAACTGGACCTCCGGTCCCATGGTCGTGAACGACGTCATCGTGGTCGCGGGCACGGTGGACGGCGCGGGCGACGCGGGAAGGCGCTGGAAGGGAAGCGCGCCCGAGAATCTGCGCGGCTACGACGTGCGGACCGGCGAACTGCTTTGGACCTTCAACGTCGTGCCGCAGGAGGGCGAGTTCGGCGTCGACACCTGGGGCGGGGACTCGTGGAGAGAATCGGGCGATCTCGGCGCATGGTGCTGCCTCAGCGCGGACGAGGAACTCGGCTTCGTGTTCGTTCCCTTCTCCGCACCCACCGCCGCCTACTACGGGGGCCATCGTCCGGGCGACAACCTGTTCTCCAACAGCCTGGTGGCGATCGACGCCGCGACCGGGGAGCGGGTATGGCACTTCCAGATGGTGCATCACGACTTGTGGGAGTATGACACCGTGGGTCCGCCGACGCTGGGCACGATCGTGGTGGACGGGCGCCGCATCGAGGCCGTCATGCAGCCGAGCAAGACGGGCTTCCTGTACGTCTTCGACCGCGTGACCGGCCAACCGGTATGGCCGATCGAAGAGCGTCCCGTGCCCCAGTCCACGGTTCCGGGTGAGCACACCTCGGCGACCCAGCCATTTCCGACCAAACCCGCGCCGTTCGCCAGACAAGGCCTCTCACTCGACGACCTGATCGACTTCCCGGGGCTACGGGCGCGGGCGCGCGCGGTAGCCGATTCGTTCGTGATCGGCCCGATCTTCACTCCGCCCTCGCTCGTCAGCGAAGAGCAGGGCGGCAGGAAGGGAACGCTGATGGTGCCCGGATCGTGGGGCGCGGGAAACTGGAACACGGGCGCGTTCGACCCGGAAACCGGAATGTACTACGCGTTCGCCCACACGATCCCGCGCGTCTACCGTATCGTCAAGGCCACCGATCCGATGTCGGAGATGGAGTACTGGAGCCCGAATCGTGACGCGCCCTATATCGACGGGTTGCCGATCACCAGGCCGCCCTGGGGCCGGATCACGGCGATCGACATGAACCGGGGCGAGCACGTCTGGATGAAGGCGAACGGGGATGGTCCGAGGGATCACCCCGCTTTTCGGGGTGTGGATGTCCCGCCCCTCGGCGTCGCGAGCCGGCCCGTGGCGCTCGTCACCAGGACGCTTCTGTTCATGGGCGAAGGAGGCCAGGGCGTGTTCGGGGGCGTCCAGGCGAACATGTGGGGCAGGAACTTCCGCGCCTGGGACAAGGCCACCGGAGAGGTGGTCCGGGAGATCGAACTGGACGCGGGTACGACGGGAGGCCCCATGTCGTACATGCACGACGGCAAGCAGTTCGTCGTCGTGGCCATCGGTGGCAGGCAGCATCCACCCGAGTTCATCGCACTCGGGCTCCCGTAGACCCGCCCGGCGGGCTCTTCCCGCAAGCGGGAGGCTCCGGCGGGCCGTCCCCTACCAGAACACCACGTAGAGGCCCACGGTCAGGATCACCACGACCGCGCCCGCCCACCTCGCCGACGGCGCTGGCTCGAGGTCGACCGCGCCGGACTTTGGCAGTGGCCGAGCCTCCTCCAGCGGCCGGACGAGCGACCCGACGACCATGGCCAGGCTCGACAGGACGAAGGCTCCGGCCGCGGCGTTGAGATACGCCTGCGAGTCGAAGAACACATCGAGGGCCAGCGTCAGCAGTCCGTACGCCACGGGTCCGATCAGGAGCGCCACGGTCGCCGCCCGCGGCGGGGCCTTGGGCAGGACCATCCCCATCAGGAAGACGGCGAGGATACCCGGCCAGATGAAGTTCCAGACGCGCTGCATGTACTCGTAGATCCCGCCGACCGAGGCGAGCTGGGGGGCCAGTAGGCAGCCGATGACGACAAAGACCCCGGTCGCTATCCTCCCGATGCGAATCGCCCTGCGGGGATGGAGCTCCGCCTTCACGACGTGGCGTGAGTAGATATCCAGCGTGAAGATCGTGGATGCCGAGTTCAGCATGGAGTCGAGCGAGCTCATGACTGCCCCGAAGAGTGCGGCGAACATGACGCCGCGAAGGCCCGTGGGCAGCAGATCGGCCATGAGCGTCGGATACGCCTGATCCCCGATCGCGATCTCGTTCGCGTAGAGCTGATAGGCCGCGATCCCGGGCATCACGATCAGGAACGGGATCAGCAGCTTGAGGAACGCTGCGAAGATCACGCCTTTCTGACCCTCGGCCAGACTCCTCGCCGCCAGCGCCCGCTGGGAGATGAACTGGTTCAGTCCCCAGTACGCGATGTTCGGGACCCAGATGCCCATGATGTAGATCGTCCACGGGAGCGTCGGATGATCGGCCGGCAGCATCAGGTGGAGCCGGTCATCGTTCGCGGACAGGAATGCGCCGAATCCGCCCACGGCCTCCATGGCAAGGAAGAACAGCACCGCCCCTCCCCCGAGCAGCGCGATGCCCTGAAGCATGTCGGACCAGACGACCGCTTTCAGCCCTCCGTAGATCGTGTACCCGCCCGCGAGCAGGCCGATCGCCCAGACCCCGGCCGTGAGGTTGAGCCCGAAGATGCTCGTCAGTGCCAAGCTCCCCGCGTAGAGAATTCCGGCCAGGCCGACTACGACATAGACGACCATCAGGTACGCAGCCATGACGACGCGTGGCGTCGGTCCGAACCGGAACTCGAGGTATTCGGGCAGGGTGTAGATGCCGGCCTGGAGAAACCTGGGGAGGAGCACCAGCGCCACGAAGACGAGTGCGATGGCTGCGATCCACTCGAATGCGGCGATCGCCAGTCCCGTCTGAAACCCCTCGCCGGACATGCCGATGAAGTGCTCCGACGAGATGTTGGAAGCGATCAGCGAGATGCCGATGAGCCACCAGGGCAGATTGCGGCCGGCCAGGAAGTAATCGGCGGTCGTGTCCTCCCTGCGGCCCGCGTAGAGGGATACGCCGACCACGATGCCCAGAAAGCCGAGGAAGGCAACGAGATCGATCCGATCCAGCGCCATGTTCCCTCTCCACGCCGAAATGATCCAACAGCTCTTGCGAGAGGCCGCCAGGCCCTCGCCCTATCCAGGGAACGGATAGGTGAAAAGGACCAGATGCGACAGGTTGAGGAGGAAGTGCACCAGGATGCCGGCTTCCACACGCCCCGTGCGGTGATAGGCTGCGCCGTACCCGATGCCCGCGAGTGTGGCCAGCATGACATAAGTCGGCCCACCTGCAATGTGCGCGGTACCAAACCCGACGGCACCGACCAGGAGTGCCACTAGAGCCGGTGCCGACACCCTCCCGCGCAGGAATCCCTCCAGCCGCCGCTGCAGGAGCCCGCGGAAGAACGACTCCTCAGCGACGCACGTCAGAAGCAGGTTGGCCGGAACCCAAACGGCCAGAATCGCCGGCCATTTCGGATCCCAGGCTATGAACCCGGTCGCCGTCGCCAAAGCGCCCACGGGAACAATGGTGAGAATTGCGACCGTCGCTGTGGCGAGGATCGCACGATTCCGGCGCGTGCTTTCCTGCGGCTGGACACACACCGAGTAGAGCAGGATGCCGGCGAATCCCTTGTCGTAGTTCCAGTACAGCGTGTAGTCCGCGCCCGAGGCTGACACGGACACCTCGTCCAGGACGAGAACATTGTGGATCCACGGTATCTGATGAGTGGCCAACGCCAGAGCGAGGACCACGACCACGGCCCATGACACAGCTCGCAGAGCCGTGGGGAATTCTCGCCTCACGGCCGCCAGGCAAGATCCCGCAAAGAGGGCGAGCACCGCGAGCCCAGCCCATTCGATGACGCCGGCGACCACCGCGGCGGCGAGGGAGAGGGCAACAAGGGCTTGCCCGACGAAACGTGGACCCGAGAACATCGCGACTCCAACCGCCACCCACAGGAGCAGGTACGGGAGTGCCTGGGTGAAGCCAATCGCCGTGGTCAACGAGGGGTCTTTCGCGACCGGCTATCGGCGGCCGGCGGGCACGAGCCGAACGATCCCGGTGGCGGGACCGTCGACGTCCCGCGTCTCCCCGTCGATGGCCAGGTAGATGAACCCGTCCGGTCCCCCCCGTACGTCGCGGACGCGGCCGATGTCGGGGATGCCGCCGATCCCCTGCAGGATCGTCTCCTCCTGCGTCACCTCATGCCCCTCGAGCCGCAGCCGGACAAGACGCCTGCCGCTCAGGCCCCCGACGAGCATGTCGCCGCGCCACCCCGGGAATGCGTCGCCGGTGTAGAAGAGCATCCCGGAGACACCGATCGAGGGCACCCAGATGTGGGACGGAGGCTCCGTGCCGTCCATCAGGGTCCCCAGGTGGATGCGCGAACCCGTCCGATAGTTCACGCCATACCCCACGACGGGCCAGCCGTAGTTCCGGCCGGCTTCGATCAGGTTGAGTTCGTCCCCGCCCTGCGGGCCATGCTCGTTCTGCCACAGGTCCCCCGTCTCCGGGTGCACCGCCATCCCCTGAGCGTTGCGGTGGCCCCAGGTCCAGATCTCCGGATGGACTCCTTCCCGGCCCACGAACGGGTTGTCCTCCGGGACGCTGCCGTCGTCACGGAGCCGAATCGTGCTCCCGTTGTGGTTCGACAGGTCCTGAGCCGGATGCGCCCCCAGGTCGCCCGCCGATGGCCACTGCCGATCGCCCAACGTCATGAACAGGTAGCCGTCGTGGTCGAAGGCGAGGCGCCCGCCCCACATCGAGCTCCGGTCCGTCCCGTTCCCGAACGCGTCCGCATGGAACAGCTCCTCGACATCCGTCAGCCGGTCGTTCTCGAATCGGCCCCGAGCGATGGCGATCGTGCCCAGCGAGTCCGGCCCCGGCTTCACGTAGCTGAGATAGAGAAGCCGGTTCGTCTCGAACTCCGGGTGTAGGATCGCGTCGCGCAGTCCGGCCTGCTCGAAGCCGCTCATGGAACGGGCCCCGCGCCCGAGCGCGCGGATCGGTGGCAGACCCTCGACGGAATCGGGAAGGAGAACCCCGTTACGGATGACTCGAAGCCGTCCGGGCCGCTCCGTCACGAGCAGATCGCCTTCGGGCGTGAAGGCCATCGCGAACGGACGCACGAGGCCGTCGGCCACCGCTTCCACACGGAAGTCGTGCAGCGCGGTCCTGACCACGCCGTTGTTGGCGTCGGCCGGGTCCGAACTGCCCGAATCGCACCCGGCGACAGGCGCGAATAGAATGATAAAGCCCAAGCAGCGGAGATGGTTCATCTGAAGGTCTTCCGTCCGGGTTGCGTGCGATTGAGTTAAGGTAGCAACGCTCCGGATTCACATTGCCACCCTCACCTGAGGAGATCCACAAGTGCACCGCTATGACGCGTATGATCCCTTTGCGCGCATCTACAACCAGCACTGGGGTTTCTTCGCGACGACGGCCTACCCCATCCTCGACCACCTCGTCTTGCGGAAGCTGCCACCTGGGAGCGCCGTTCTGGATCTCTGCTGTGGCACCGGACAGCTTGCCGCCGAGCTTTCGCGGCAAGGATACCGCACGACGGGCCTGGATGGCTCGGAACGGATGATCGAGATCGCGAGGCAAAACGCTCCCGACGCGGAATTCGTCGTCCAGGACGCCCGGAACATCGCATTGCCCCACAGGTTTTCTGCGGTTTTCTCGACCTTCGACAGCCTGAATCACGTGATGAGTCTGGAAGGTCTGGAACAGGTGTTTCGCAGCGTATTCGCGGTCCTGGAAGGCGGCGGCCAATTCGCCTTCGACCTCAACATGGAAGAAGGCTACCGGTCCAGATGGCGTGGTTCGTTCGGACATGTCGAGGAGGACCACGTCTGCGTGGTTCGATCTTCACATGATTCGGATGAAAAGACCGGCAGGCTTGATGTGACCCTGTTTGAGCTGAAGGGTTCAGCCTGGCAGAGGACCGATTTCCCCTTGACTCAACGCTGGTATGGCGAGAGTGAAATCAGGGGACGACTGCGAAAGGCCGGATTCGAAGAGCTGCAGTCTGTCGGTGGCAAAGACCCCATCCTGGAGAGCTCGTTGCACGAGGGCAGGATGTTCTTCGTCGCGAGAAAGCCGTAGCACTTCCCACTCAGTTGGCTGCCACCGATCCCACCGTCCGGAAACCCAGGTCGTCGAGCGCGCTGAACACTAACTGTGAGCGGTCCAGGACGACGCCGCGCTGGATCACGGCCAGGATGTCGCGGGTCGCTCCGATGTTCTCGGCCGGATTGCCCCGCACGACCAGCATGTCGGCGGCCATCCCGGGTGCGATCGCGCCCCACTCGTCGCTCGCGTCCATGAGCCGGGCCGCGTTGTGAGTCGCGACGGTGATCGCCTGAAGCGGCGTTAGGCCGGCCTCGACGAGCAGTTCCAGTTCGCGGTGGATGCCTTCGCCCTGGAAGACGCCGGGGTAGGGCGCGTCGGTGCCCGCGACGAGCGGCACACCGGCGTCGCTCAACCGCTTCACGTTGGTCATGGCGGTCATGAGGCGTTCCTCGATGGAGGCTACAAACCCGACCTCCGCGTCCGACAGAGTCCGCGTGGCGTGTTCCCGCAGCGCTTCGAGGAACCATGGAGGAGTGGTGGCCGCGATCAACGGGTGGTCGAGGAACTCCAGGTCGTTCAGCCGCCGCCGCGCGAACGATTCCAGCACGGCCAGCGTCGTGATCGTAGCCGTGCCGTGTTCCACCATTGCCGCAATCTCATCGTCGCTCAACGGGCCGGAAGGAGCATGGGCACGCGCCAGGACGCCGGCCTCGACCGCGGCCGCGTAGTCGCCGCGCGAGCCCAGGTCCACGATCACGGGCAGGCCGAATTCGGCACCCGCCTGCACCAGCGAGTCGACCATCTCCGCGTCGAGGCCGGCGTATCCCTTGAGCGCGTCCACCCCGGCCGCTGACAGTTGCGAGGCGTGCCTCCACATGGCCGAAGCCTCGAAGGTGAAGTAGGTGATGGGCGGCCATATCGGCACCGGGCCGTCCACGAGCGGTCCCGCCATGTAGACCCGGGGGCCCGGAAGCCGTCCCGCCTCGATCTCGGCCTGGATCTGCTGGATGAACGGCAGCACATTCCCGGCGTCGAAGACCGTGGTGACGCCCGCGTGCAGCAGCGCGTTCAGGTAGCGGCGATAGCCCAGCATCTCGGTGCTGACGCCGTCCCACCCACCCACCATGTGGACGTGCATGTCGGCGAGCCCGGGCATGACCGCGCCACCCGCCGCGTCGACGATGGTGGCCCCGTCGGGTACGGTCACCTCGGCGGCGGGGCCCACGGCGACGATCCGGTCGCCCTCCGCGATGACCACCCCGTCGGGGATCGGCGCCCCGCCCAGGCCGTCGATGATGGTCGCGTTGGTGACGGCCACCGCGCCGGGCGAACCCTGGTCGTCATCGGGCACGGGCGCGCAGGCGGCCGCGACGAGGACGAGGATGCCCGTGCCGAAGGGGGCGGCGAGCCCGCGCGCGGGAGCGGCCTGGCGCGAGACGGGAGGGAGGGCGTTGGCGCGGACGGAAGGGAATGTCTGCGTGGTCATCGTCCTGCGGCCTCCTGCAGCATGGCGTCCAATGTGGTCCGGTCGAGCCATTCGCCTCGCCGCACGACTCCCGCGATTCGTCGCGTGTTGCCGATCGCCGCCAGGGGATCGCCCTCGAGCAGCAGCAGATCGGCGGGACTTCCCTCCGTCACCATCCCGGCGCCCTCGCCACGTTCAAGAAAGCGCGCCGGGAGGACCGTGGCGCTCTGCAACGCATCAAAAGGCGAGAGCCCCGCGGCGACCAGCTCTTCGAGTTCCCGGTGGAGAGCGAAGCCGAGCGGCGGGGTGTCGGTTCCGGCCATGACCGGTGCGCCGACGCCCACGAGCGCGCGGATCAGCGAATCGGCGACCGCGAAACCGTCCATCGCGGCCTCGAAGTCGTCCGGCGTGAAGTTGCTCATCCACGGGATCGACATGCGCCGGGTGTAGAAGGCGCGCATGCCCTCGGTCATGTGGGATGCCTCTTCGGTGGCGAGGTAGGCGTCGACCAGGTGGTCGGGCTTCATGATCATGCGCACGGAGAGAGTGGGGACGCTCCACACGCCGGCGTCGCGGGTACGTTCGGCCAGGGCCTGGACGCGGGAGAGATCGCCGTGAGCCCAGGCCAGGGTGCGGGAGCGCAGGTCGGCGCCGGGCTGATTGGGCGCGTCTTCGGGTACGAGGTGCCAGATGTATCCGCGCAGGTGCTCGATGCTGTGCTGGCCGGCCGCGAGCGCGCCGTCGAGACCGACCTCGAAGGGGACGTGTCCGGCGACCGGAATGCCCAGCGCGACCGCTTCGGCGACGATGCCGCGATAGGCCGAGGCAGGGACGTTGTTGTAGACCTTGATGAAGTCGTAGCCGGCGATGTGCTGTTCCCGTACGGCGCGGGCCCCGTCTATGGAGTCGTGCACGATCACGCGGCCGGCGGTGTCGATCACGGCGGCCAGCTCGGGCGGGGGCAAGCCCTCGATGATCGTGCCCGCCGTGTAGATGTCCGGCCCGGCGAGTTCGCCACGGGCGATGCGGTCGCGGAAGTCGAGGGTCGTGGGGCCTCCCCAGAGGACGCGTATGCCGGTCACTCCGGTGGCGAGGAAGCGTCCCAGCGCCTGCTCTTCCTGAAAGTGGACGTGCATGTCGTTGAGCCCCGGGACGAGGAAGCGGCCCCGGCCGTCCACGCGGATGGCGCCTTCCGGAATTGCGGCGTCTGCCGCCTCGGCGGACGGCCGGACCGCCAGCACGCGGCCATCGCCGATCAGGACGGTCATGTCGGGGAGGATGCGCTCGGTGTCCATGGGAATGACCGAGACGCCTTCGATGGCCAGAGTCGTCTCTTCGACCGGATGGGCGGGGGTGCTGCCGCTCTGGTCGCAGGCGATGAGCACCGCGAGGGTCAGCGGGGCGTGGGCCATGAAGGGGAGAGGCTTCTTCGCCATTGGCTGTCACCAGGGTCGCGGGGGCTGCGGGGTCGAGCAAGCGGTCGGTGCGTCGACACGCCAGACGCCAAGATGACCTCTTGGCGAACTGGCGAGCAAACACGATGCGGCGTAGACTGCCCGAAACACCGGGCTCGACGAAGTCGGAGCCCGCGGTGATCCCGAGCCTCGATCAACGGAGCGTCGAAATGCCGGTTCCTTCGCGCTTTTCACCTTTGAGCGCCGCCGGGCCATGGCCGGCTTCCAGCCTGTGCGCGCTGGTCGCCCTGCTCACTCTTGCCTGTGAGACCCCGCCCGCCGATTCCGGCGAGAGTGAGTCCCCTGGCGCCGAAGCCGACGTCGCCACTACCGACGCGGCCACCGACTCGACCGCGCAGGAAGCCGACACCGCTGCGCAGGAAGCCCCCGACCCCGAGGCCGCGATCATCCGCCTCGACCCCAACGATCCGAACCTCGAGGTATGGCGCGATCGCGACATCTCCAACGACCCGCCCCGCGAACCGGGACCGATCCGGGTGGGATCCGTCCTGACCTTCTTCGGCCTGCCCATGGCGCGCACCATCGAGGACCTCGTCGCGGGCGAGGTCGAGGTGGCCTTCATGGGCGCGCCGGTCGACATGGGGGTCGGGTTCCGCGGCGCCGGCGAGGGACCCACCGCGCTGCGCGCGATGCGGCGCAGCACCGGCAGCATGGAGACGATGATCAGCTGGCGGCGCGAGCTCACGGCGGTCGACTACGGGAACGCTCCGATCGACAACCTGAGCACGGAGCGCAGCATGCCGCCGATCCGCCGCATGGTGCGCGAGATCGCCGAGACCGGTGCGATCCCGGTGATCATCGGGGGCGACCACTCCATCGAGTTCGCCAACGTGGCGGGGCTGGCGGACGTCTACGGCAAGGAAAACGTGGGGGTCATCCACTTCGACGCGCACTACGACGCCGGCGGCACCCGCAGCGGACACCTGATCTCGCACGCCCAGCCGGTGCGCCGCCTGGTCGACGAGGGCCACATCCTCGGCAGGAACTTCATCCAGGTGGGGTTGCGCGGCAGCTGGCCCGGCCCGGAGGGCTTCGAATGGATGCGCGAGAACGAGTTCCGCTACCACACGATGGCGGAGGTCGACCGCGACGGCTGGACCACGGTCATGCAACGCGTGCTCGACGAGGCCAACGACGGACCCGAGTACCTGCACATCTCGTTCGACATCGACGTGATGGACCCGGCCTACACCTCCGGCACCGGCACGCCCGTGCCCGGTGGCCTCACCCCACGCGAGGTCTTTCCGATCGTGCGCGGGCTCTGCTCCGAGAACAACGTGGTCGGATTCGACCTGGTGGAGCTCAACCCACTGGTCGACCCGGGCTATACGACCACGCTCAACGCCAAGCAGGTGGTGGACGAGTGCATGACGGGCATCGCGCTGCGCAAGCTCGGGCTCGGCGACCGCGACTACCTGAGTCCGCTGACGAGGCGGGACGCGCGGCGGTAGGAAGGGGCAGGCGACATGAAAACGAGCGCCAGGACCTCGCGCCGAGACTTCCTGGCCGGTTCGGCGGCCCTCGCGGCGGGCACCCTCGCCTGCCAGCCGGACGCCGGTGACGGTTCGGCTGCGCCCGCGGCCGAGGGGGCGAACGCGTCCGCCGACATCACCGCCGCAACGATCGCCGAGGCCGAGAAGCTCCACGCCGTCACCTACACGGACGAAGAGCGCGAACAGCTGGTCCAGTCCATCGGCGGGCAGGTGGCCGGGGTGCGCCAACTCCGCGACGTCCCGCGCGACCTGGCGCTCCAGCCGGCGATCACCTTCGACCCCCGGTTGCCGGGCGTGTCCTACGCGCCACAGGAAAATCGGGTCGTGCTTTCCTCCGAATCCCCCGGGGCCCTCCCGGACGACGAAGCCGACATCGCGTACGCCTCGGTCCGCGAGCACGCCCACTGGATTCGCACGGGGCAGATCACCAGCCGCCGCCTTACCGAGATCTACCTGTCGCGGATCGAGCGGCTCGCGCCGGACCTCTACTGTTACATCACCGTCACCGCCGACCACGCCCTCGCGCAGGCCGCCGAGTCCGACCGCGAACTGGCCGCCGGGCGCTACCGCGGGGAACTCCACGGCATCCCGTACGGCATCAAGGACTGTTTCGACACCGCCGGGATCCCCACGACCTGGGGCGCGACCCCCTACCGGGACCAGGTGCCCGAGCGGGACGCCCGCATCGTCACCATGCTCCGCGACGCCGGCGCCGTCCTACTCGGCAAGCTCGCCACCGCCAGCCTCGCCAACGGCTACCGGTGGTACGGGGGGAAGGTCCGGAACCCGTGGAACACCGAGGAACACGCGGGCGGGTCCAGCGCCGGGCCGGGGTCGGCGACCGCCGCCGCGCTGTGTTCGTTCTCGATCGGGACCGACAGCCTGGGCTCGATCCTCAACCCGGCCGACCAGTGCGGCGTCGTCGGCCTGCGCGCGACCTTCGGGCGGGTGCCGACCGCGGGCGCCATGCCGCTGACCCCCAGCCTCGACCGGATCGGGCCGCTGACCCGCCGCGTCGAGGATGCAGTGCCGGTCATGGCCGCAATCAACGGCCCGGATCCGACGTCGGCCAGCTCCATCGACATGGGGTTCGACTACGACGCGAGCCTGGACCCGCGCACCCTGCGCGTCGGCTACTCGCCGGACTGGTTCCGCGAGGTCGGCTTCGGGCCCGGCGCCACCGTCCCGGCCGCCGACGCCCACCTGGAGGCGCTGGAAGTCCTCCGCTCGCTGGACGTCGAGATGGTCGAGGTCGAGCTGCCTTCGTTCCCGTACAGCGCCCTGATCCCCAGCCTGTACGTGGAAGCCGCGGCCATCTACGAGGAGCTGACCCTCGACGGCCGCGACGACCAGCTGCCGCCCGAGGGCTGGCCCGACGCCTGGCGCCGCGTCCGCCTGCTGTCCGCGGTCGACTACCTGCAGGCCGAGCGCCTCCGCCGCGGCCTCATGCACGAGTTCCACCGGATCTACAGCGGCGTGGACGCGCTATTCGCCCCGACCTACGGCTCCTTCGAGCTGCTGATGGCGATGAACTACACCGGACACCCGGGGATCGGCCTGCGCGCCGGCCTGGACGAGAGCCCGACCCGGAGCGCGGGGCCCGTTCCGGACGATCCGGCGGGGGAGCCGCACACGATCACGCGTAATGTGGCTTTTCATGGCCGACTCTTCGAAGAGGGAAAGATCCTCGCGCTGGCCCGGGCGCTCGAGGAGCGGCTGGGGGTGTATCACCACCGCCCGCCGATCGGGTAGGGGGGCACGCACGAAGTCCCGGGTTCGCGCGGTACGGTCGCGCGGCCACGTGGCCGGACGCCTACTCCCCGGCCTGCTACTCCCCGGACCACCCCCGCGGCGGCTTTTTCGGCGGTCCGGTGTCTGACGGTATGACGAGTTCCAGCCCGGTGTGGCGGGCGATGATGTCGAAGTCGCGGTTGCGGGCCAGGAGGGGGCGGTCCTTGTCCAGCGCGGTCGCGGCCACCAGGCAGTCGACGGTCGAGCGGATGGTGAAACCGGCTCGGCGGCAGATACGATAGATCCGCGCGGCCTCCAGGTACACGCCGAGCGAGTCGGGCTCGAGGATCTCGAAGCGGCTCAGGAGCTGGAAAAACTCGACGGCTTCCGCCTCGCTGCGGCTGCCGGCGAGAAGTTCAGTCACGACGGGCGCAGGGGTGGCGATGGGGTTATCGGCCCGGACGCCAGCTCGCAGGGCGAGATGAGTCGGGCTGCCCGTCTTGCGCAGATACTCGACCCACGCCGAAGTGTCGACGATCACTCCTCGTCAAGCAGCCTGACGGGATCGATCATCTCGATCGGGGGCTCGTTGCGCATCTCGTCCAGGTCTCCGTCCCAACCCACACCCTGCATCGCGAGCGCCTCCTCCTTGGTCATCGGCGCCACCGACTGCCTGTAGACCGCTTCCTTCACGGCCGCGGACCAGTCGCGCAGATTGTAGCGCCGTCGCACGGCTTCCACCTCCTCCTCCATCAGCCGCACCTCGACCGTGACGTAGCGGAGGAACTCCGGCTTGATGACGGAGTAGTTCGGGCGCGCCTCGCGCACCGCGGCCGCGCCGCCGCGCCGGTCAAGACCCGCCGCGCCGCGCAGCGTGCGGCGCACCCACGCGGACACGGTGACGCTGTTGCGCCTGGCCGCGTCCCGGATCTCCTCGAGGTCGGCGTCGGACATCACTACCTGGAGTCGCTTACTCATGATTTGAGTATATCATACTCATCACGGGGCGGCCACCCCCGCGCCGTGCCCTCCGTTTGCCCGTAAGCGTCGCAACGGGCATCGTGTCCGTGGCCACGCATCGCGCCGGCCGAAGCCGTCCCACGCCCGTAACGCTGGAGTAGCACCTATGACGCGCCGCACCGCCGTAATCCCCGTCCTCGCCCGTGCCGCGGTTGCCCTCGCCACCCTCTCCGTGGCCGCGCTCACCGCCTCACCCGCGCAGGCCCAGCGCTTCTCGATCGAGGATGTCCTCAGTCCGGGCTACCCGGTCCAGCTGGTCGCGGCGAAGGCAGCCGACCGCATCGCGTGGATCGAGTACGAGGAGGGGCGCCGCAACGTCTACACGGCGACGGCTCCCGGGTTCGAGCCCGTCAGGCTCACGCGGTACGAGGACGACGACGGGCGCGACCTGTCGAACCTGCGCATCTCCGACGACGGCTCCACCCTGGTCTTTCTGCGCGGTCACACCCCGAACCGGGAGGGGTGGATCGCGAACCCGGCCAGCGACCCCCGTGGGGCCGAGCGCGCGGTGTGGGCGGTGAGCACGGCGGGCGGCGAGCCGTGGCGGGTGGTCGAGGCGTGGAACGTGGCGCTGTCGCCGGACGGGGAATGGGTGGCGTACGCGAAGGACGGCGCGATCTACCGCGCGCCGGTTAACCCGGGCGTGGTCACGAGCGAGCCCGAACGGCCGCTCTTCAGCGTGTTCGGCAGCCAGGGCAGCCCGGTCTGGTCCCCCGACTCGCGCAGAATCGCCTTCGTGAGCGACCGCGAAGATCACAGCTTCATCGGCGTCTACGACACCGACAATCCCGGCATCACCTACCTGGGACCGGCCGTGGACCGCGACACCAGCCCGACCTGGTCGCCGGACGGCACGCGGGTCGCATTCATTCGGCGGCCGGGGCTGCCGTTCGGAGCGCGGGCCGACCTGGGCGAGGCGAGCCCGGACGACCTGCCCGACGGCATGACCGAGGCGCGCTTCGCGGGCGGCTACGACTTCTCGATCTGGGTCGGCGACGTTCGCACCGGCGAGGCGCGCGAGGTATGGCACAACGACCCGGACGACGAGATCCACCGCGAGGTGCGCTCGGTGATCTGGGCCGGCGACCACATCATCTTCCAGGCCGAGCCGGGCGGGTGGCGGCGATACTACTCGGTGGCCGCGGCGGGGGGTACCACTTCACCCGCCGAACTTACCCCGGGAGACGGCATCGCGGAGTACATTTCGCTGTCGCCGGATGGCCGCACTCTCTTCTACGCCACCAACGCGGGGGACATCGACCGCCGCCACCTGTGGCGTGTGCCCACGTCGGGTGGCGACGCGCGGCAGCTCACCCACGGCGACGGCATCGAGACCTACCCGGCCGCGCTGGCATCGGGAAGCGACGTGGCGTTGCTGTACGCGAACGCGAGCCAGCCGCTGACCGTGGCCGTGGTGCCTGCCGACGGCGGTGAGGCGCGGACGATCCGCGAGCTGCCGGCGCGCTACCCCTTCGACGAGCACGTCGTGCCCGAGGCGGTCACCCTCGAGGCCGAGGACGGCTTCGAGTTCTACAACCAGCTCTTCCTGCCACCCGATATGCAGCCCGGCGAAAAGCGGCCCGCGATGATCTTCATTCACGGCGGGTCCCGGCGGCAGATGCTGCTCGGCTACCACTACATGCACTTCTATCACATGGCCTACGCGATGAATCAGTACTTCGCGAACAAGGGCTACGTGGTGCTGTCGGTGAACTACCGGAGCGGCATCGGGTACGGCCGCGAGTTCCGCAACGCGCCGGGGCGGGGCGGACGCGGCAACACCGAATACCGCGACATCAAGGCAGCCGGCGAGTACCTTCGCGACCGCGACGACGTCGATGCGGCGCGGATCGGGCTCTGGGGGCTCTCGTACGGGGGCATTCTCACGGCGCAGGGCCTGGCGCGCGATTCGGACCTGTTCGCGGCGGGCGTCGACATCGCCGGGGTGCATCTGTGGGGGAACTCAATCGACCCGGAGACGGTGTCGTACCAGTCGTCTTCGGTGGCCGAGGTCGAGAACTGGACCTCACCGGTGCTGCTGATTCACGGCGACGACGACCGCAACGTGGCGTTCTCGCAGACGGTCGGGCTGGTGCAGCTGCTGAGGGCGCAGGGCGTACCGCACGAACTGATCGTCTTCCCGGACGACGTGCACGACTTCCTGCTGCACGAGCGCTGGCTGATCACGTTTGATGCGACGGATGACTTTTTTGATCGCTACATGGGGGGTGATGGGGCGGTGGCTACGGAGGGGAGGCGGTAGGGGGTCTGCTCGTTTCAGCGGTCAGGCGGCAAACATCCGCTGCAGTACGTTCAACACCGTCTCCATCGTTTCGTCAGGCAGTTGTCCGAGCCGACGGACCATTCGAATCCGGTCAACGGTCCGCAGCTGGTCTGCGACCACGTGGCGGGTTCTGTCCTGGAATCGGCACTCAATCCGGAATGGATAGACATGACCGCCGGTTGTCATCGGGGCTACCACGTGCACCGCACCACAAACGGGGGCCGGAGCTGGGAGGAGATCAGCCCCGACCTCACCACCAACGACAAGTCGCGGCAGGGGATCAGCGGCCCCACGTCTACCGCACCCGCGACTACGGGGATAGCTGGACGAAGATTGTGGAGGGGATCGAGGATCACCCTCTGTCATTCACTCGGAGCATCCACGAGGACCCGGTGCGTGACGGGCTCGTCTTCCTGGGGACCGAGAACCGCGTCTACGTCTCATTCAACGACGGTGATGCGTGGCAGCTGCTCAGGAACAACCTCCCGCCGGCGCCGATGTACGGCCTCGTCGTGCAGGAGCACTTCAACGACCTGGTGGTCGGCACATGCGGCCGCGGCTTCTGGATCATGGATGACATCACGCCGCTCCAGCAGATGACCGATGCCGTGGTCTCGTCCGATACCGGCTGCTGGAGGGGATGGGGGCTGGGAGGGTGATTGC
>VXQO01000153.1:0-3386 GCA_009838975.1 Gemmatimonadota bacterium
CGAAAAACTGAGCAACGCTTAGAGCAGCTCAGGCCCGGCTCTGAGGCCGCTGGCCACAGGTGCGCTCGTGCACATGGCCTGCTCAGCCGGCTGCTTGACGGCACCACGCTCGGACATCCAATGGGTCTCGGCTGCTCGGCCAAGCCAGTACGCTTGCTTCGAGTGCTCGGCGCAGCCGTTGGAAGCGCATCGGCCTGCGCGTGCAGGCTCAAAATCGCCAATTGGAATTTTGGATGCCGGCGGGTCCTCGGTCGCGCGATCTGCTTCGTCAAGCTGATTGCCGTCACCCCGGATCGAGGATCTGGGAATGTCTCGGTTCGGCAACACGCTGGCTAATTGGGTCTGTCCCTAGCTAGCTGCTAGCTAGAGCAGCTAGAACATATGGAAGGGCCGCCCCTGCCGGCGTACCGTGGGTTCAGAGCCACATGCGACGTTCACAGTGGCACCGGAACAGGAGACCCGCTCATGAAGAGGAGACCTAAGGTCTACGTCGGGATGGATGTGCACAAGGACACGGTGACGATCGCGGTGCTGCCCGAGGCAGCGCGGGAGCCGACGCTGGTGATGCGGATGTCTCACGATCCGCGGGGCCTCAGGCGGATGCTGGGCCGCCTGGCCCGGGAGCATGAGGTTCGCGCCTGCTACGAGGCGAGCGGGGCGGGCTACGTGCTGGAGCGGAAGATCCGGGCTTGGGGGCACGAGTGCGAGATCGTGGCCCCGTCGCTGATTCCGCGGCGGCCGGGCGAGCGGCGCAAGCACGACCGGAAGGACGCCGAGGAGCTTGCGCGGCTGTACCGGGCGGGAGAGTTGGTGACGATCCGGGTACCGACGGAACGGGAGGAACGGGTGCGCGACCTGGTGCGCTGCCGACCGATCAGGGAAAGGTGGCAGCAGGTGTCCAAAGTGCTCGGCGGGTTTCGCATCTGCATGCCTATCCCATGCCAGTTCGCGCGCGGATCGACCGTGCTTCTTTTCTTGCTGACAACCAGTTGCGGTGATGGCGGCACCGAGCCCGCACCGCCGCAGAACCAAGCTCCTACAGCCGTCGGCAGCATCGCGGCGGTATCGTTGGTGGTGGGGGGCGCGGCTGTCACTGATGTCGCTGGGAACTTCAGCGACCCGGATGGTGACGCGCTGGCCTACGAGGCCGTCTCGTCCGATACAGGCGTAGCGGTTGTGGCGGCATCGGGTAGCGAAGTGACGGTGACAGGGGTCGCAGTCGGCCAAACGACGATCACCGTGACGGCAGCCGATCCCGCCGGACTCTCGGCGACACAGAGCTACGCGGCGACCGTGATGAACCGGCCGCCGGTGGCGACGGCGGTGCCCGAGGAGCAGATACAGACGGTGGGGGACACGGTGAGCGGAATCGACGTCTCGACTTGGTTCACGGACCCGGACGGCGATTCGCTGGCCTACGCTGCTAGCAGTGCGGATACGGCTGTGGCAACCGCCCAAGTGGACGGTTCCCTGATGAACTTGGTCGCCCGGTCCCAAGGCAGGACCACGGTCACGGTCACGGCAACCGATCCCGGCGACCTTTCGATCGCGCTGGAGATTCCGCTGAAGGTGCTTGCGCCGAATCGCCCACCCGAGATCACAGATCCGGTCGGTACTGTAAGGCTTGTGGTGGGGGAAGAGTTGAGCGGAATGTACATCCCCGAATTCTTCACGGACCCGGACGGCGATTCGCTGACCTACGCCGCCAGCAGCGCCGACACGGCGGTGGCAACCGCCGAGATAGACGGGCTCTTTATGACCCTGTTCGCGCGGTCCCAAGGCACGACCACGATCACGGTCACGGCAACCGATCCCGGCGGACTGTCGGCCGCGCAGAAGATTACGGTGAATGTAGTTTTGGCGATTCCAAATCAACCGCCCGTGCTCCGTAAGCGGATACTTCCCGTGTCGGTGTTTGCGGGAGACACGGCGTTCGTAGTCGCTATGGATTCCGTCTTCATCGATCCAGACGGCGATCCACTAGCCTACGCTGCCGTAAGCTCCGACACCATGATTGCGACCTCTACGGTGGTTGGTCCGGCTGTTTGGAGGTGGCCGGACGCTCCGGGGTTGATTGTGTTAGGAGTAGCTGCGGGAGATATCCGGGTGAGAGTATCCGCAACCGATCCGTTGGGCGCTGTCGCCGAACATGTGTTCGAGGTGACTGTCAACGCTAGCGCGGCGCCCACTGTGACAAGCACCATCCCGACGCAGGACATATTGACGGGCGGCGTAGCTGTGCTCGCCGTCAATAGCTATTTCGACAACGCCCACTGGACCGAGTCGTTCAGTTACAACACAGAGGTGGCACACGTTAATGACATTGCTGTCTTCGCTGAGGAAACTCGCCTATACATCAGCACTTGGAACTATTCGGAATTGCCTCCGGACACCGTGGCCACAGCGCTCCTCTCGGTGACGGCATTCAACCCCTTTGGCTCTGCGACGCAGGACTCGCTGTTGGTGCGGGTGCACAGGGAAGAGTATGCCACCTTGCCCGGCCTGAGGGCGAAGGAAAATGGAACCTTGTCGGCGGTAGCGGCTAATCTCACGCTCACGACCTGCGTCAAGGCGGCGTCCATCCGGCTTGCGGGCTTGGACGCGATCGTTTGGTCGGAGTGGCAACGGGCGCTCGAACCAACCGAAATCGAACCGATGCCTCCGTCGGACGCGTGGATAACGGTACAGGACAACAACAGAATCAGCACCGCGACGGGCGAGGGAGGTTCCCTCTGTCCACTTGACCTTGACGACGACTCCCTTCCCCGCGGCCGCTACCGGTTGATCGGTCTCTTCGGGGTCGCCGGTGATCCGCCGAAGCACTACCGTACGAACAGCATCAGTAGAGGCGGAAAATGAGTTGTCGTACTATAGGCTTGATACGACTTTTGATACCGGTCATTCTCAACGCGCAACCGGCACTGGCGCAAAAGCCACCCTCCGCGCCGACAAACTTGACTGCAACGGCGAGCGGGCCGACCCAGATCAACCTATCGTGGAACGCCCCCGAAGACAACGGGGGAAGTGTCATCAGCGGGTACAAGATCGAGGTCTCGACGAACGAGGGAACGACTTGGAGTGACCTGGTGGCGAACACCGGATCCACCGCCACCACCCGCAGTCACACGGGTCTCTCGGCGGGAGACACTCGGCACTACCGGGTGTCGGCGATCAACTCCGCAGGCACCGGCCCGGTGTCGAACATTGCCGACGCCACGACGCAAGCTAAGGCCGGGGCCCCCGGCGCGCCGACAGGTCTCAGCGCCACGGCGAGCGGGCGGACCCAGATCGACTTATCGTGGACGGCGCCCAGGAGCAACGGGGGTTCGGCCATCACCGGCTACAAGATCGAGGTCTCGACGAACGGGGGAACGACTTGGAGTGAC
>VXQO01000153.1:3396-4159 GCA_009838975.1 Gemmatimonadota bacterium
CATCACCGGCTACAAGATCGAGGTCTCGACGAACGGGGGAACGACTTGGAGTGACTTGGTGGCGAACACCGGATCCACCGCCACCACCCGCAGTCACACGGGTCTCTCGGCGGGAGACACTCGGCACTACCGGGTGTCGGCGATCAACTCCGCAGGCACCGGCCCGGTGTCGAACATTGCCGACGCCACGACGCAAGCTAAGGCCGGGGCCCCCGGCGCGCCGACAGGTCTCAGCGCCACGGCGAGCGGGCGGACCCAGATCGACTTATCGTGGACGGCGCCCAGGAGCAACGGGGGTTCGGCCATCACCGGCTACAAGATCGAGGTCTCGACGAACGGGGGAACGACTTGGAGTGACCTGGTGGCGAACACCGGATCCACCGCCACCACCTACAATCACACGGAACTCTCGCCGGGCGACACCCGTCACTACCGGGTGTCGGCGATCAATGCTACGGAAACTGGCCCAGTGTCAAACGTCGCCGACGCGACGACCCAGTCCAACGTCGGTGTTCCTGGCGCGCCGACAAGTCTCAGTGCCACGGCGAGCGGGCAGAACCGGATCAACCTGTCGTGGACCGTGCCCGGCAGCGCCGGGAATTCCGCCATCACCGGCTACAGGATCGAGGTCTCGACGAACGAGGGAACGACTTGGAGTGACTTGGTGGCGAACACCGGGTCCACCGCCACCACCTACAGTCACACGGGTCTCTCGGCGGGAGACACCCGGCACTACCGGGTGTCGGCGATCAACTCCGCAGGG
>VXQO01000153.1:4169-27106 GCA_009838975.1 Gemmatimonadota bacterium
TCTCTCGGCGGGAGACACCCGGCACTACCGGGTGTCGGCGATCAACTCCGCAGGGACTGGCCCGGCGTCAAACGTCGCCACAGCCACGACCGATCGACCGGCGGGTGTTCCCGACGCGCCGACAAGTCTCAGTGCCACGGCGAGCGGGCAGAACCGGATCAACCTGTCGTGGACCGTGCCCGGCAGCGCCGGGAATTCCGCCATCACCGGCTACAGGATCGAGGTCTCGACGAACGAGGGAACGACTTGGAGTGACTTGGTGGCGAACACCGGGTCCACCGCCACCACCTACAGTCACACGGGTCTCTCGGCGGGAGACACCCGGCACTACCGGGTGTCGGCGATCAACTCCGCAGGGGCTGGCTTGCCATCGAACATTGCCAACGCCACGACCGTCGCGGGCGCACCCGATGCACCGGCGAGCCTAAGGGCGAGCGCTCTTGGAAAGGACATCGAACTCACTTGGGAGGTGCCCGAGCACGATGGAGGTTCAAGGATCCTGGGCTATCGGCTTGAGGTGTCGGTTGACAATCGATCATGGCGTCTGCTGGCCAATACGATTGAGACGACTTACACGCACTCGGGATTGGCACCCGGCAGCACGCGGCATTATCGCGTTCGAGCGCGCAATGCCTTGGGGGAAAGCGCGTATTCGCGAGTGGCAAAGGCGACTACGGTTGACCGACCGTCGGCTCCGCGAGACCTCTTAGCGGAAGTGGCGGGCTCGAAAGTCACACTGCGCTGGCGCGAACCGGAGGATGATGGTGGTGGCGAGATATCCCGCTACAGGGTTGAGATATCCAGCGATGGCCGCCGCTGGAGTTTGGTCACTGCTGACGCCACTGGCCTAGAATGGATGGTGGATGTTGGCGGAGCGGGTTTGACCCGGTACTTCCGGGTTGCCGCTATCAACGAGGCGGGCGTGGGAGATTGGTCGGATACCGTCAGCGTGAAGACAGACCTTTCCGTGCCGGGCCCACCGCCTGCCGTGATTGCAACCCACGTTAGCTCCACGAGCATCCGTCTGGCCTGGTCGCCGCCCCGATTCACTGGCGGTCCGGACACGGAGTTGCTTGGGTATCAAATCGAGAGGCATGGCGGTGGCGACTGGATCGTGATCGTTCGCAACACCCAATCGCTGTCCACATCGTTCGTCGATAGAGGGTTGTCCCCGGGGACCGAGTATTTCTACCGGATCTCAGCGATCAACGAAGTCGGTGTCGGGCGTCCATCCGAGGCAGTCAGCACAAGGACTAAGGCCACGATTCCCGATCCGCCGAGAGGCCTTACGGTTACAGCTGCGGGAACGGACAGGTTGAGGCTGGACTGGGACAAGCCGCTGTATGATGGCGGTGGCGACGTGACAGGCTACAAGATCGAGGGTAGACGGGATGGCGCATGGGCGATCCTGCAGCCCAACACCCGGTCAACTCAGACCACCTACGTCCACACGGGCTTGGGTCCGGCGGAGACTTGGACTTACCGGGTTGCGGCGATCAACGAAGCCGGGCTGGGCAGAGTATCCGAAACGGCATCCGGCACTACGGACCCCGTGGCGCCTGATCCGCCCCGGAGTTTGAAGGCAGAGGCGGACGGACCGGATCGGATCAACCTCAGCTGGATCGGGCCGGACTATGGCGGCGGGTCCCCGGTCACGGGGTACCTGATCGAGTCGTCGCAGGATCAGGGCGTGAGTTGGACGGTGCTCGCCAGGACGCAGACGACAGCGACGACGTTCGCGCACACGGACTTGGAGCCTGCGACGACGTGGCACTACCGCGTTTCGGCTATCAACAGCGTGGGGCGGGGCGATCCGTCGCCGGTCGCGTCCGCTACAACTGAGGCTGTGGTGCCGGGCAAACCGGAAGCCGTGGTCGCGATAGCACGGGACCACGAGACGGTTCAGCTCGACTGGCAGGAACCGCGCTTCACGGGTGGCGCGGAGATCATCGGCTACCGGGTCGACGTGTCGGAAAACGAGGGAGACAGTTGGGAGACGCTGACGTTCAACACGGGCGATAACGATGCCCGGTATGTCCACGATGGCCTCACGCCGGCAACGGTCTACACCTATCGCGTCCATGCGATCAACCGGATCGGCATGGGTCCGCCGTCCGAGCCTGCGTCAGTCCGCACGCACGCGCGGGTGCCGGATCCGCCGACAGGTCTGACAGCGGAAGCCGTCGCGCCGGACCAGATCGACATTGATTGGGACGCGCCCGAGTATGACGGCGGTGCACCGGTCACCGCCTACCGGGTGGAGTTCACGACCGACGGCGACGACTTCACCTGGGAAGTTCTAGCGACGACGGAGCTTACCCGGTACAGCCATGAGGAGATCGTTCCAGGGACCACGCTCTACTACCGGGTGTCGGCGGTCAACGAAGCGGGCATGAGCGCGCCATCAGAGATGGCCTCCGCTACGACGGACGACACGGCCGACCGGATCGAGCGGCTGAACAAGTCGATACTGCCGAGGTTTGCGGCAACTGTGGCGGCGGGCATCACGGGCGCCGTCGCGGACCGCATGGATGCGATTGCAAATAGGCAGCAGGCGGACCATGCCAGCATCGGCTCGTTGCAGTCGGCGGCCACGGGCGAGCTGGGCGCGCTGGCGGACGGCGCTTCCGCAGCGCAGTCCTTTGGCAGCCGGATCTCCGCTTGGAGCAGCGTGGATCGCACGAACATGAGCAAGATCAAGAGTGACGACAACATTCATTGGGAGGGTGTGGTCACCCAGTTCTTCACGGGCTCTGACATTGAGGTCGTGAACGACCTGTACTTCGGACTCGGTGCCAGTCATGCTGTGGGCAACTACGACGCCACCGACTTCTCATGGAATTACGAGGTTGAGGGGCGCTACAAGGCGAGCGTTACCAACTTCACCCCGTATGTGGGATGGAACCCGTCGAGTTATGTAACGGTATGGGCATCTGGAAGCTACGGGTTCGGCAAGATCTCCGTCGAGGAACGAGCCGCCGACATCCGAGCGACCGACGCCAAGACGAGGACGGGTAGCATTGGCCTAATCAGCCGGCTCAATGGCGACGCGCTGGGGGCGATCAGTTTGCGAGCTGAGGGCTGGGCATCAAGGATGGATGTCGAAGAGACGCAGGACTTTCGGCCCATGTCGCTTGATCTGAGACGTGTCCGCATGACGCTCCATTGGACCCGTGTCTTGCGGTCGAGCGACAGCGGACACGAGTTCCAGATGAGTCTGGATGGCGGGCTGCGTCACGACTTCAACGGGAGCGCGGTTAACCACAGCGGCTTCGAATTTGGTAGCGGCGTAGCCTATTCCAGCCCATCGCGCCAGATCAGGGTGTCGACGACCGGTCGCATGCTGGTAACGACCGACATTGGATATGACGAGTGGGGTATCGGCGGTTCGATTCACTTGGAACCACAACCGAGTGGCTTTTCTGTAGTTGCTGAGCCGAGCTACGGAGCTTACGCGAGCGGCGTGGATCAGCTATGGAACAACGGCGTGGAGTCGTTTGCTGCGACCGACAATGAACAGGTATTCGTGTTGCCATTCTCCATCAACTACCAGGTGGAGCGGGTGATGCCGTATTTCAGGTTTGACGGCACGCGGTTCTCCGCCGGAACGGCAGTGTTGGGGCGGCTGTCAGTCGAAGTCCCTTGGCACCGCGAGGGCGCGGGCGTTGCAATCAAGGGTAACTGGCAATTGAGATGAAGGGGAAAGGAATGCGTAGAGTCAACGTTGTCGCAGTGTTGGCGGTCTTGGGATTGGTGTCCGCGTGTGGCGATCCCAATTTCCCGCCGGTGTCCTGTCTCCTACTGGAGCCGCAAACGCTCCACATCGGTGACACGAATGCCGTGGAGCTGTGTTTTACCGATCCGGAGCGCGACGCGATCACGGTGACCGCCGAGGCGGCGGATCCGGTTGTTCAAGTCCGCGTCCAAGGGACGGAAAGACTTGAGATCACCGGCGTGAGCATCGGTCGGACAACGGTGACGGTCAAAGCGACGGCAGCGGGTGAAACGATTGAAGAGACGTTCTCCGCCACAGTCGAAAATAGGCCGCCGAGGACATTGGAGGATCAGCTGCCGGGGATCGTGCTGACGGAGGATGAACCGTCATCTACCCTGGAACTTACCGACTACTTCGCCGAACCCGACGGCCAAGATCTCGCCTTCACCGTGGTCGGTGACCGGGAAGACTTGTTTGCGGCAACGGTGAACGGCAGCCGGCTCACGGTGGAAGCGGACTCGGAACGCCCGGGCCGTGGGGCGATCACCGTGACCGCTACGGACCCGGAGGGTGCCAGCGTGTCGCTGGATGGCGTTGTCACGGTTCGCTCAACCGTCGAGGTCTTCAGGGATGACTTCTCTTCGATCCGCCCCAATTGGATCCGTCCGCCCGCAGGAATTGACTTGGCCATCGTGGATGGTAGGCTTCGCATGGGAGTGCGCTCCGAATCAAGCGGACAAGTCGCTTATCCGTCAATGATCCACGAATTGCCGTCGCCTGTCCGAGATTTCGAGATCACGGCGAATCTCGAAAACCAGTCGGATGACTTCTGGGTTGGGATCGGCTATGAGGCGAAAACACCGACTCCGTACTACAGTCGCGGTCAGCGTGCGGGGGACATCCGTGCGGTGATTGCGATATTCGGTGCCGATGTGCATCGCTTGTTTGATTCGATCAACTACGAAGGGCCAACAAACTTCCTCGTCCTTTTCGTAGTCGACACAGGAAATTCCTTTAGGCTCATCACAATTCCCCGCCGCAAGGGCATACCGACGGATTTACCCAATTACAGTAGCAAATCGCCTTGGATCCGTTCGGGAGCACCGATGGACGTAAGCATCAAGGTAGATTCGATGATCACGACCACGGTGGACGGTGAGGTGGCGCACAAGCTGCCGCTCCCGTATGGTGACGATTTCACACTGCCAAATGACATGCTTCTAGTTCATCTTTTTGGCATTTGGGGCCAAGATTACGTCCCGAAAACACCTGACACCGATGCCGGATTCTACGACTGGCTCGCAGTTGGCGGCGAAGTGTTTGAAGCGGAGTTGCATGATGCGTGGGATGGAATCCGGTCGCTGGCGCGGCTGCTCGGCACGGTGCCGGTGGAGGTCGTCAATCCATGAAGACGCAAGTTGCGCTGCTGCTGTTGCTTGCTGCTGCACTGCTGGCGTGCGATGAACCGCCGCCGATCGTTTGCCTCGACGTTCCGCCGCGGAATTACATCGTCTATGTCGGTGAAGAAACGATAGTGACTCCGTGCTTCACCGGCGGCACCCTGCCGCTGGTCTATGCGGCGCAATCGTCCGATACGACCATCGCTCGCGTGAGCGGAGTGGCCGGAAGGGCTGTGATGGTGGCGGGGCAAGGGGTGGGCGCGGCGAGAATCGTGATCACTGCGACGGACGCTAACGGAAAGACGGGCGAGCAACTCATCCCCGTTGGGGTTCCTAACCGCGCTCCAGAAATCGCGATGGTTTCCGTGGACGTGCCCTTGTGGGCCGAGCGTCGGCTGGCTCTGGCCGATTATGCAAATGATCCAGACAGGCAAGCACTCATGCAGTCGGTATTGAGCGAGACGCCATCGACTCTGGATGCCAGAATTGCAAATGACTCTCTATATCTGACGGGATTAGAGCGAGGGGCCGCGAGGCTGCACATCGCAGTCCAAGACGAGAGCGGCGTCGAGACCAGCGCCACCTTCACCGGCATGATCGGAGATCCAGTCGCATATGTGACACAAGGTGCTCATTCGAGACATGGCGATGCACCGCTGGCAGCGCGCAGGCAGGGGTTGCTGCGCTTTTTTCTCGTGGCCCCGGATTCGGCTGATGTTACGGCGCCGACGGTGGAGGCATTCCTTGAGACTAGAGACGGCGAATTTCTTCGGGAGATTGAACTGTCCGGTCCATCCCGGCTCCCGCCGGAGATTGACGAGGGCGAGCTTGGACAGTCGTTCAACGCGCTGATCGAAGGGACCGATCTAATACCCGGGATAAAGCTGGTGATCGATGTCGGGGCAACGGCGGGACCGAATGTGGTCCGGCGTGTGGAGATGCCGCTGGAAGTGCTGAATGTCCCAAAGCTGGATCTCACGCTTATCCCAATTGCGTTTGGAGAGGAGGTCATTTCAAAGACGTTTGTCGAAACTGTGGCGGCGGACCCCGCCGGCAGTCGCAGTCCCCTGCGTGGCATCTTCGAGATGCTTCCGGTTGTGGACCACACTGTGTACGTGCGTGAGACAATCGACCTGGGGCCTCGGGACGACCACCTGACGCCGGAGTTCATTCTATTGGCACTCAGGGCAGTGTATCAGATCGAGGCCCTTGACGGTCACTACATGGGGATCATCCCCGATCCCATCTCGGTAGAGACGCAGGGTGGGACCGTCTTGGTCGCAGGCGCAGCGTGGCGCGGAAGTCCGATCGCGTTCGCGATCCCATCAAGGGGAACGATCACGCACGAGTTGGGTCACAGCTTCAACCTGCTGCATGCTCCGTGCGGCGCGCCCGGGGCTGACAGGCGGTTCCCGTATGAAGGCGGGACCATCGGGGTGTGGGGCTACGACTTTGCCGCAAGATTGCTCCACGAGCCGAACACTCGGGATGTAATGAGCTACTGCGATCCCATTTGGATCAGTGACTACCATTTCGAAAAGGCGTTGCGTTACAGAGTACTGACGCAGCAATCGCCACCCGCCGCGCCGGCGGAGGAAATGCTAATGGTGTGGGGTTCGATCAGTGCGGACGGCGAGTCGATGCTGCTTCCGTCGTTCTACACGACCGGCGCGCCGACGCCCGTATCTGGAGCCGGGCATCGTTTGACGGGCCGGGGGCCGGTTGGCGAACTGTTCAGCTTCGAGTTCGAGCCAACCCCCATTTGGGACACGGAGGGCAGCGTGTTCACCTTCATGGTTCCGGTGACTTGGGAGGGCGATCTAGAGACGATCACACTATGGACGCCGGATGGCGGGTCAGCGGTTCTCGACAGGGACACGGACAACCCTTTGAGTCTGGTCATCGAGAACGGCCGCGTACGAAGGTTGGCAGCCGAGCAAGTCGTGCCGGAATACACACCAGGCGCGATTTTTACCAGGGGAATCCCAATCCGTCGATAAGAGCAGGCAGCAAAACTCAAACATAATCTTCCGTCAACGCAGTTTGAAGGAGGTTCTAAAGAAGATGATCGCCAAGTCCAGGATCATACCCGTCATCTCATTGCTCCTGCTCGCCGGTGTCAATGCCTGCGGCGGTGGAGACGACGGACCTTCCACTCCGCAGGAACCGCCGCGCCCCGCGACGATCATGATCGAGCCCGCCTCGGCGACGCTCACCTACATCTCCCAGACCACGGCCTTCAGCGCAACGGTGCGGGACCAGTATGGCGCGGCCATGGCCGCGACGGTCACCTGGTCGAGTTCGGACGGGGCGGTCTTCACGGTCGATGGCAGCGGACAGGTCACTGCGGCCGGGAACGGATCGGGCACCCTGCAGGCGAGTTCCGGCACACTGAACGCGACCGCGTCCGTCACCGTGGAACAGCGTGCCGCATTGGTCGGGGTGATTTCCGGGAACAACCAGGAGGCGCCGCGAGGCATGAAGTTGGCGAAGCCGGTGGTGGTACGTCTGGAGGACCGCGGCGGACACGGCGTGGCCGGGGTCGAAATCGGCTTCGCGCCGGGGGCCGAGAGCGGCTCGGTCAGCGTGGAGTCGGTGACGAGCGACGACAGCGGCCAAGGCACGACGGATTGGACGCTGGGCAACAAGTTCGGCGCACAGACGCTCATCATCTCGGCTCCGGGCGGCATCCAGAACCGGGCCAGGGCCACCGCCACCTCGGAGACCCCGCTCGCGGACCTCAGCGTCGAGACGGTCACCCTCTCGCGCACCGACCCGACCGATCTCGAAACGCTCGACATCACAGCCACACTCGCCAACAAGGGCGACGCCGCGAGCCCCGACACCTTCGTGGTGCACCTCACACTCGATGGAATCGCGCAGGATTCCGCCAAGGTGGCCAGGCTGGAGCCCGAAGGACGGACCACGCTCGACTTCACAGCCGGACCCTTCGAGGCGGGGAATCGACGGCTGGCGGTCGTCATCGACCCGGAGCGCCGCATCGACGAGTGGGAGAAAGAGAACAACACGAAGATCGAGATACTGGCTATCGCGCACCAGGAGATCGTCAGGGTCGGTCACACCTCCAACATCTCCGCGACGCTCGACGAGGTGCTGCTGTTCCGCATCGACCTCGAGGAGGGGTCGAAGGAGGCGATCAACATCGAGGTTTCGGGCGGCCAGGGCGATCCGGACCTCTTCGTCAACTACGGCTTCCGTCCCGATCACCACTACAAGTACAGCTGCATAAGCGGCGCGCAGCCGGGAACTGCCGAACTCTGTCAGCTGCTGCCCGCCCGTACGGGCAGCTATCACGTGGCGGTGCACGCGTACTCTACCTTCGGTCCAGTCGAACTGAAGATCAGCGTGGGCGGAATCGAGGTGGAGAGCTACGACATCGATGTCGTGTTCATCGATCACGGATCGGCCGAACAGGACAAAGTGGTCTTGGACGCTGCCAGGAAGTGGGAGTCGGTGATCGTGCAGGGTGTCACCGACATCGATCTTGCGAATAGCCCCATCGAAGCGGGACAGTGCGTGACGGGCTCGCCCATCGTTGACGATGTCATCGACGACGTGCGGATGTTCGTCAGGATCGACTCGATCGATGGACCGGGCAAGGTTCTGGCGCGTGCCGGACCGTGCCTTGCCCGGGTCATTGGATTCGAAGGCTATCCCGACATTCCACGGTCGGTGATCGCAGGCGCCATAGAATTTGATGAAGACGACCTCAATGGCCTGTCGGCACAGGGGATCCTGCTCTCGACGGTGCTCCACGAGATGGGACACGTCTTGGGCTTCGGCGCAATGTGGGACGCCTACGGCCTGCTGGAGAACCACTCGATCAGCGGCAATTCCAACGCCGACACCCATTTCACCGGCCCCCTCGCTCGCCGGGCTTTCGAGAGAGCGGGAGGGCGCAACTATCGGGGAGGCGCCATTGTGCCCGTCGAGAACGGCGGCACCCAGGGCTCGGCCGATTCGCACTGGCGGGAGTCGGTGTTCGAGAACGAGTTGATGACCCCCTTCCTCTCGGCCGGCATCGATGCGTCGTTCAGTATCATCACCATCGAGTCCATGGCCGACCTGGGGTTCAGCGTAGACCCGTCGGTGGCCGACAGCTACCGGATTGCAAACACGAGCGGTGCCGGAAGGGGTGTGGACCCGGAATCGGTGATCGACCTGAGCAACGACATTGCTGACTACCCGATCGTCTTCATCGACCAGAAGGGACGCCGCGTGCACCCAGTGGATCGCAGACGTTAGCGCTCAGTGGCTCGGGATCGGTGTTTGCCGCAGGCCAGGGTTGGGAGGCGTCGGTGGCTCTGGTAGAAGCCCTCGCCAAGACAGAAAACCGGCACGCGATTTGACACCATCTCCGCTGGTGGGATCGTACGACCGGCAAGATAGCGAAGCGGACCTTGACAGGCCTGTTCGAGATCGTCCGCGGTCCGACTCTCCAGATACATTTGCCGCCACGACTGCCCGGGCAAACGACGGCATCACTTCGCGATAGACCCGCTCGCGAAGACGACCGCCGAGATCCGGGTAGTCCTCGCTCGCCCGGAGGATTTCCTCGACGCTCCCACCCTCCGACAGCGCGGGCACGGACAGCAGGAGCCAGAGGCAACCGGCGTCATCGCCCGAAAGGAGGTCGAGATCGATCTCGACGAACGTCTCGGAACGTCCACGCCGACCCGTGCCGAAGCCCAGCTTGGCCGGATAGAGGCGGAGCGGTCGGTTCGCCACAGGGACCACCCAGTCCAGGTTTCTCCCGGTCGGCTTGCGCCAACGCGTAAGGACACAAGCGGGATCGACGCCGAACCTCGGGCTCGCGGAGTCGATCTCCTCAGGCCGGTCCAGAACCGTCTTGCGGTCCCCGGCCAACAGTAACACCGTCGATGGAGTGGACGCCCCCTCCCGGCGGCATCGCGATGTGCCATGATGGTACTGAAGCGATTGCGACCTTGAGAGGTCTGACCATCACAAGGAGAGGAGACATCCACCATGGAAGAGGTTAGCATCATCGGGATCGATCTGGCAAAGCGGAGCTTTCAGGTGCACGGGGCGAGAGCGGACGGGTCGGTGGCCTTCCGCCGGAAGCTGAGCTGCGGGAGGCTGCTGAAGTTTCTTGCCTCGCAACCGGAGTGTACGGTGGCGATGGAGGCGTGCGCCAGCATGCACTAGACTAGACTAGGGCCGTGAGATCGCGGCGCTCGGCCACGAAGTGAGGCTGGTTCCACCGGGGTACGTGAAGCCCTTCGTCAAGCGGAGCAAGAACGAGGCGGCGGACGCCGAGGCGATCACGGAAGCGGCCCAGCGGCCGACCATGCACTTCGTGGCGGTCAAGACGGAGGCGCGGCAAGCGCAGGGGAAGATCGACTGGCTCGAACGCGAACTCCGGACGAGGGCACGGGAGAACGAAGAGACGGCTCGCCTTATGACGATTCCGGGCATCGGACCGGTCACCGCGATGGCGTTGCAAGCTTTCGCACCGCCGATGGAGAGCTTCCGGCGCGTTCGCGACTTCTCGGCTTGGCTCGGTCTCGTGCCGCGGCAACACACGACCGGCGGCAAGCCGAGGCTGGGCGGGATCTCGAAAATGGGCCAGCGCGATCTCAGGCGGCTCCTGATCTCGGGAGCCATGGCCGTTGTTGGGAACGCGGTCCGGTGCGACCGGAACACGGATCCGTGACTGGCCGGGATTTTGGCACGCAAGCCGGAGATGCTGGTGTCGGTGGCGCTTGCCAACAAGATGGCGCGGAGGGTCTGGGCACTGACGACGAAGAAGGAGACCTGCCGGGTTCGCACTGCCGCCTGACCGGGCGGAGGAAGGAGAAGAAGCGAAAAGCAAAGAAGCTGTCGGGGAGGTGTGGGCACTAGGACGCAGGAACGGGTAAGGCAAACGGTCGACAAGACGGGATCGGAAAAACCAGTGTATGCTGATGGGCCTCTGAGCCCGCCAGGCCGATTTGGATCCGATCTCACGAACACCATACGGGCCCGCAGCCAAACAGCGCTGCATCGAGAGGCCGACATACGACAGTACTTGGCCCACTGCCACCAACTCGATTCTGAATCCGCACTTGCCCAACCGGGGGCGTCCACATTACAGTATACTCGCAGGGGCCACACTCCGTGAGTCCCCTGCGGAGGCTGGTGGGGGGCTGCGCCCCCTCTATCTCCACCGGCAACGGCGCGCCTTGAGCGCCGCCGAAACCCGATCGCTCCGGACGCCGTTAGTGTCTCCCGTGAGTCGCCCGACCGATGGGTCGTCGTCATCGGAGCCGACACCATTCCCCGTTCCGTCCTCGTAGGCGGATCCGGGTTGCGGGCCGGGCTCGCCGACGGTGCCGGGAAAACGCTTGGATTCGCCGAAGCCGGGCTGGACAGTAGCCAGCGCCCCGACTTGAAACCGTACTGAAACGCGCAAACGACACGAGGGGTCGATGCGCACTTCGGCCGTCCGGCTGTCAATCGGCACGTAAAATGTCCCGGTTATCGGCATGGAAAATGTCCCGGTTCTGCGGCTGCCCCGCGGAGGGAGCTGAGCGACCCTGTACGCTTCGCATTAGATCGAAAAGACGTTCAAGCAGCGACGGGCGACCAGGCCGGGAGTAACCTTAGCGACCCAGTGCCACAGAGCACCCAAGGGGGACTTGTACCCCGGCCCGGAGCCGCGATGGATGCCCAGTGGGGAGTTCGCGCCATCGAGCGCCAGTACAGGGACCAGCGAGCATCGCGGCGACCACGGACATACGCCTGTCCAACAAACCTTCACTCGGGAGGAAGCATGGTAGAACCCAAGGCCTGGTTCGCGGGCGTGGACTGGGCATCGGAAGCGCATCACGTCTGCGTGGTGAGCGGCGACGGATCGAAGCGGAAGGAACGCACCTTCCGCCATGGGGGTGCGGGGCTGGCGGAGATGGCCGATTGGATCGTCGCCAAGTGCGGCGGATCGGCCCCGGACACTCCGATGGCGATCGAAGTCCCGCACGGGCCGGTCGTCGAGAGTCTCATGGACCGGGGGTTCGCGGTCTACTCGATCAACCCCAAGCAACTTTTCCGGTTCTCGCCCGCCGGAGCCAAGGACGACAGCCTCGATGCCCGCGTCCTTGCCGACGCTCTGAGGACCGATCTTCATCACTTCCGCAGGATCGACCCCGTCGACCCGGTCGTCATCGAACTCAGGGCATGGTCGCGGATCTTCGAGGAACTCACTCGGGACCGCACCCGCCTGTCGAACCGGGTGCGTGACCAGTTGTGGCGCTACTACCCGCAGATCCTGGAAGCGGTCGGAAGCGTGGTCGAGCCCTGGTTCCTCGACCTCTGGGCCAAGGCTCCGACACCCGCGAAGGCTCGGCGGATCCAGCGCCGGACGCTGGAGAGCCTTCTCAAGCGCCACAGGATCCGGCGGATCACGGCCGACCAGCTCTTCGAGATCCTCCGCGCACCGGCCATTGCCGTTGCACCCGGAACCACCGAGGCCGCAGTGGCCAACATCAAGAGCGCCTCCGAACGCCTCCGCCTCGTACAGCGCCAACTCGCCTCCGCCAAGCGGGAGATCGCCCGCCTGATCGACGCCTTGGACGAAAGCGAGGACTCCGGCTCCGACCAACCCGGCGGGCAGCGCGACGTGACGGTCCTCTCCTCCCTGCCCGGAGTCGGCCAGACCGTCCTCGCCACGCTGCTCGCCCAGGCGCCCCAAGCGCTGGCGCGCCGGGACTACAAGGCCCTTCAGCAAGGCCAAGTACGCCGCCCTTCGCGGGCGCGGCCACGGCCACGCCCGTGCCTTGCGTTCGGTCGCGGACCGCCTGCTCGCGGTCGCCTGCGCCATGCTTCGAACCCAGACCTGCTACCGGCCTCCACGCCCGGCGGAGAATCATGCGGCCTGATCCCCTCTCCCGGCGCGGGCCAGCAGGGCTCTCCACGACCGCGTAGGCGCTACGGTCAGCTGCGGCGGCGACAGACTTCGGGAAGCTGGCTCCCGACCTGCTAATGGCCGGGAGCCAGCACACGCAGTGTTGAACACTGCGGCTGGCGAGGGGCTCCGCCCCTTCGACCCGGAACAGCCCCGCGCTCCGATGGATTACGCGGGCGAGGGTCGCCCCCTTTGTCCCGTGACGTCGCGGGGGCCACGACCGAGCGTAGCCCCGTCGTGGCCGACGACCCGGCCGACGTGATCCTCGACGGGACCGCCAGCAGGGAGCGTTGGCCGTGACCGGCGCGGGCTTGAGGACCTGCCCTTGGATGGGTTCTTGGCCGACTGGATGGCCCGTGCCTCCTGAAGCCCCGGAAAACCGCTCTCACGGCCATTCTGGACGTTTGGGGGCGGTTTGGCGTAATCCAAGGCCGCAGGATCGCCTGTAACGCACGAACTCGACCCCCCAGAGGGGCAGGAGTACCCCCAGTTTCGGGCTTTCGGCCAAGGAACTCGACATCCTCGCGGCGGATGATCGGGCTACGGAACCGGGTCGAGGCGCGGTGGCCGCGCGGTCCGCGTGCGCCATCAGGTGATCCTGCCCCGGCGCTCCGCGCCCATGGACATGGCGCACGACGGTCGTTCCGGGGTTCGGGGGCATCCCCTGACCAGAGTTTTTGTGAAACAAAAGCACATCTGGCTCCTCCACAAACCGCAGAAACCAGCGCCCCCGTGGCGCGCCCGCGCCAAGACCGGACGGGGCATCAACTCTGGACGACGCAACCGCCCTGCGCGATACTTCCTTCGCGCAGATCGTGCGGTCCATCGAATCGAGGAGGAATCGAACGATGGCACGCACGAAACGAAGTCGGCGCTCGTACGGCGCCGGCGAATGGGGCCGGAACCGGGTCAGGATCTTCCCGGACCCGAAGACCGGCAACTTCCAGATTGAGTGGCGCGAGAACGGACGCAGGCGGAGCCGGTCGCTCGGGCACCGCGACTGGCGGCGCGCGAAGCGGCAGGCGGACGAATTCGCCGCCGGGTTCGCCGGACCCGAGATCGTGGGCAAGGCGGAAACCGAGCCCGAGCCGCTCACGCTGGGGGCGCTCTTTGACATCTACGGTGAGGAGGTGACGCCCACCAAAGGCAGCTATTCGCGGGGACACGACCGGGCGGCGATGAAGACGTTTCTCCGGTTCTTCGGACGGGACCGCAATCCGGCCACCCTGTCTCAAAGGGACTGGGACCGCTTCATCAGGGAGCGGCGCACGGGCAGGATCGGACCGAGCGGCAAGCCCGTGGGCGACCGGATGGTCGAATATGACCTGAAGTTCCTGACTGCGGTGCTCAACTGGGCCGTGAGATCGAGGGACGACCGGGGCCGCCTGTTGCTGGACCGGAACCCGCTCAAGGGCCTCAAGAAGCCCACGGAGAAGAACCCGAACCGGGTGGTGCTCGCGGAGGGGGAATACCGGGCACTCCTGAAGGTGTCGCGGCAGGTCGGATGGCGGTTCCGCGTAGCACTTGTGCTCGCCCACGAGACCGGCCACCGGATCGGAGCCATCCGACAGCTTCGGTGGCTTGACATCGACTTCGAGGGCCGGACCATTCGTTGGCGGGCCGAGCACGACAAGTCGGGACACGAGCACGTCACGCCCGTCACCGCCGAGGCCCTCGAAGTTCTGGAAGAGGCGCGGAGGAAGAACCCCGGACTTGGGGAAGCGCCTGTGATGCCCGCGCCCAAGGATGCCTCAAGGTGCATGGGACCCACGGTGGTACGAGGGTGGTGGGGCAGGGCCGAGAGGCTGGCGGGGCTGAAGCCCAAGCGCGGGAGAGGCTGGCACTCGCTTCGGCGGAAGTTTGCCAGCGACCTGATGGACCAGCCGCTCAAGGTGCTCTGCGAGCTCGGCGGCTGGAAGGAGGCCAGGACGGTCCTCCAGTGTTATCAGCGAGCCGACGAGGGACAGCTCAGGACGGCTCTGGAAAACCGCCGGAGGGCTCGCGCCTGAGAGTTCGCGATCCAGCGGGAACGAAACGGCGGGAGCCGGACCTTATGTTCCCGTAACGTCAATCACCTCAATCAGATGTGAATCCGCTCGACACTGCCCGTCCGGCGACGGTTCGGGCGCGATCGCGCCGCCGCTCGAGGTCTGCCCCTGCTGCACCACCTGGCCCGTCGTGACCTCGTCCACGCGCCCCGTCTCGAGGTCGAGCCTGCGGATCTGCTTGTAGCCGTGCACGATGTCGGAGCGCCCCGACCAGATACCGGGCGGGGCCGTGCGGACCTGGAAGTAGAGCGACTCGCCGCCGGGCGAGAAGGCGGGCCATGCGGCGGCCGCGTAGTCGGAGCCGACGAGCTCGACCCCCTCTCCTCCGTCCCGCGAATACATCCACAGCCCCGCGCCTCCGGCTCCGCGCTGCGTCGACGAACGCCGCACTGCAATAAAACGACCATCCGGAGACCAGGCCGGCTCCCAGGCACGCAACGACTGGTCCTCGAAGACGGGACGGGGGTTGGATCCGTCCGCGTCCATCAGCCACAGATTGCTCTGGCCGTTGCGGTCCGAGATGAAGGCGATCGTGGTGCCGTCGGGGGAGAATCGGGGGTGATAGTTGACCGCGATGCCGCTGTTCTGGGTGAGCGACACGGCGTCGCCCCCTGCCGCCGGCACCCGGTACACGTGGCCCAGCAGGTCGAAGACGACCCACTCGCCGTCGGCGGATAGATCGACGGACATCCACGTTCCCTCGCTCGTCGTGAAGTCGATCTCGTGCGTCTCGCCGCGGGGGGCGGTGACGTCCCATTCCGGGGAGTCGGCCTCCTGGGCGTGGAGATGCTGGTCCGCTGCGGTCGGGCAGGCCATCCAGAGTGCGGCGAGGGCGAAGCGGCGGACGTGCCTGCGGGTCGGTATACAAGCGGCCTGGGGGCGCATGGGGGTACCTCCGTTGAAGTTGCCGGAAGCGGTGGAGTGCCGCGGCGATGGCCTTGCCGTCACAATGCGCCACTTGACGGAGTGGAGCAACATCGAGCCGTCGCCCTGCGCTAGATTACCCGGGGGCCGAACCCGGAACCACATCGCACGCGTCGGCGACACTTCTGGTCACCGGCAGCGTAGGTTGGTGCACCCGCAGGTCGGCAGACACCCTCCTGCGGCCCTGCATGCCCCCTTTTACCCCTCATGGAGAGAACGAATGAACATACGTGTATTCATGGTCCTTGCCCTGTTGGCGATACCCGCGACGGGTGTCGCGCAGGGCACGATCGAAGGAACCGTCCGCAGTGGAGACAGCGGGATGGGGCTTGGCAACGCCCGGGTCGAAGTTCCGGCCCTCGGGCTGGTGGAATTCACCGGCGCCACGGGCACATTCTCGATGACCGGCGTGCCCGCCGGAACGCATACCCTCGAAGTCCGCCTCCTCGGATACGGACTGCAGACCCAGGACGTGACGGTGGCCTCCGGGCAGACCGTCAACCTCGACATCTCGCTCGGAATCGCGGCGTTCGAACTGAACGAACTGGTGGTGGTGGGGAGCCGGACCAGGCCCCGAACCGTCACCGAGTCGATGGTGCCCGTCGACGTGATCCCGGTGTCCGAGATCTCGCGGCAGGCCGAGACCAACATCGATTTCCTACTTCGCAACGTCGTTCCCTCGTACAACGTGAACATCCAGCCGATCAGCGACGCGGCGACGATCACGCGGCCCGCCAACCTGCGCGGCCTCGCGTCCGACCACACGCTGGTGCTGATCAACGGCAAGCGCCGGCACCGGGGCGCGGTCATCACCTGGCTGGGAGCGGGCCTCTCCGACGGCGCCCAGGGGCCCGACATCGGGGCCATCCCGGGCATCGCGCTGCGCCAGGTCGAGGTGCTGCGCGACGGCGCGTCGGCGCAGTACGGTTCGGACGCCATCGCGGGCGTGCTCAACTTCCAGCTGAAGAACGATCGCTCGGGCGGATCGGTCCAGGTCAAGCAGGGCCGGCACTTCGACGGCGAGGCGTTCCTCGACGGTTCGGATCGGAGCTGGGGCGGCCACGGCAACGCGGTCTCGGTGGCGGGCAACTTTGGGGTCCCGCTCGGCGAGTCCGGATTCGCCAACGTCAGCGTGGAGTACGGCAACCAGGAGCCGACGGACCGCGCCATCCAGCGGAACGACGCAGCCGGGCTCGTCGCGGCGGGCAACACGGCGGTGCGGACGCCGACCGCCCAGGTCTGGGGGTCGCCGCGGGTCACGGACGACCTGAAGGTGTTCCTCAACACCGGCTACAACTTCGACGACGACGAGCAGGTCTACGCCTTCGGGAACATCGCCTCGAAGCGGGTGGACGGCGGCTTCTTCTTCCGCAACCCGAACACCCGCGGCGGCGTCTTCTCCGGCGATGGCGGCGCGACCCTGCTGATCGGTGACGTGCTGCAGGCGAAGGGCCTCGGGTCGGCCAACTGCCCGGTCGTGACAATCACCAACAACGTCCCCGATCCGGTCGCGCTCCAGCAGGTGTTCGACGACCCGAACTGCTTCTCGTACCAGGAGATGTTCCCCGGCGGCTTCACGCCGCAGTTCGGCGGCGAGGTCTTCGACGCCTCGATCGTCGGTGGAATCAGGGGACGCACCGACAGCGGCGTCAACTGGGACGCCAGCACGAGCTGGGGCAGGAACCTGGCCGATTTCTTCATCTACAACACGGTGAATGCCGCACTCGGTCCCGAGACGCCGACGCACTTCGACCCGGGCCTGTACAACCAGGAAGAGATCAACTTCAACCTCGATCTATCCTACCAGGTGAACGACGTGGCCAATGTCGCGGCCGGATTCGAGCAGCGCGAGGAGCGCTTCGAGATCGGACAGGGCCAGGACGAATCCTGGCAAATCGGACCGTACGCGGCCCAGGGTTTCAGTTCCTCGTCCAACGGCTTCCCCGGCTTCAGTCCGCTGGCCGCCGGCGACTGGACCCGCAGCAACACCGCGTTCTACGCCGACCTCAACCTCGGCAGGGCGGATGACCCATGGGCGATAGGCGTCGCGGGTCGCTACGAGGACTTCTCCGACTTCGGCGGCAAGGCGACCGGAAAAGTCTCCTTCCGATTCGAGGCCACCGACCGGATCGCGCTCCGGGCCAACGCCAACACCGGCTTCCGCGCGCCCACACCCGGGCAGCAGAACGCCTTCAACGTCTCGACGGTCTTCGACACCGAGCTCGGCGACCTGGTCAACCGCGGCACCATCCCCTCCACCTCGGAGGTGGCCCGGACCCGTGGCGGCCGGCAGCTCGAGCCCGAGACCTCGGTGAGCCTGACCGGCGGGGTCGTGTACGAGGCGGGTGCGTTCCGCTTCACGGCAGACTACTTCCGCATCTCGATCTCGGATCGCTTCGCTCAGACCAGGACCTTCAAGCTCACACCCGCAGAGGTCACGCAGCTGGTGTCAGAGGGCGTGACGAGCGCCGCGAACCTGGCCGAGTTCCGCTTCTTCACCAATGACTTCGCGACCCTGACCCAGGGTATCGACCTGGTGGCGAACTACTCGCCCGGAGAGGCGACCAACGTGAGCCTGCTCTTCAACTACACCGGCACCGAGGTCACCGAGCACAATCCGGAAGTCGTGAACGACGCGCGCGTGGACCAGCTCGAGCGGGCGCTGCCGCGCTATCGCAGCGTGCTCAGCCTGTCGCAGCAGCTGGGCAGCCTGAGCGCCCTGGTACGGGGGACCTACTACGACGGCTTCTACGATTCCGAGCTCAGCGACCCGGACCTGCGGTACGGTGCGCGCGTCCTTTTCGACGCCGAAGTCTCGTTGCCGCTGGCGGACAATGCCGCGATCGCCATCGGGGCGAACAACCTGTTCAACGCCTACCCGGACGAGAACCCCAACTCGGGCGGCGTGGGCGCGCTCTATCCCGAGAGCGCTCCCTACGGCTTCAACGGGGGGTACTACTACGTCAGGTTGAGCTACGACTGGCTGTGGGGGACGCGGTGATTAGCCCGGCACCCACCCCACGATCCTCAGCGGCCCGCCGCTGCCGCCCTCGATCTTCATCGGGAGCGCGACGATCCCGGCCCCGGTCGGCGGCAGCCGGTCGAGGTTGGTGAGGTTCTCGAACCCCACGATGTTGGCGCTGTAGAGGATCACGTGCGACTGGAAGTCGGTGGACTGGCCGTAGTCGATGCTGGGAGTGTCGAGGCCGATCGCGCCGATGTTGCGGTTGTCGACGAGCCACTGCGCGGCCTCGGGGCCGATGCCCGGGAAGTGTAGCTCGGGCACGGCCTCGGGGCCGGTCAGGTCGGTGCCAAGGTAGGCGGTGCGGTCGCCCCAGCGTGACGACCACCCCGTGCGGATGAGCAGCGCGGTGCCGTCGGCGATGGGGCCGTGCTCGGCCTCCCACATGGTGAGATCGTCGACCGAAAGGAGGTAGTCCGGGTCGGCGTCGGCCCCCGCCGAGACATCGACCACCGAGGCCGGTGCGATGAGGCGGGAGAGCGGGATCTCGTGGGCGGCCTGGCGGCCTTCCGCAAAGTGGATCGGCGCGTCCAGGTGCGTGCCCCCGTGCTCGGCGGACGCGAACGAGTAGGATGCGTAGAAGTAGCCGGCTTCGGTGTGGCCGTACGCCAGTTCGTTGAGCTGGAAGCCGAGCGTGTCGGTGGGCCAGTAGATCGTGGATGGCCCGAAGGAGTGGCCGAGTTCGACCCACTCGCCCGCCGCGCCGTTGAAGAGGCCACTGTAGTCGGTGGCAGCCGCGTCGGAGGGCGCAGCCTCCTGCAGGCACCCCGTGGCCAGGAGCGCCCCGGCGATTGCCAGATTGCTGGAACGCACGCGTCTCATCGCTCTCTCCTCCTACTCCGGCAGGCGCAGCGCCACCAGGGCACCCGCGGAACCACGCATGCCGATGGCCATGACCACGTATTGGACGCCGTCGTGCATGTAGGTCATGGGGGCGGTCAGGGTAGATCCGGGCAGGTCGATGCGGCCCAGTTCCTCGCCGGTCATCTTGTCGACGGCGCGGAAGACGGGGGCCGCGCCGCGGCCCTCGCCGTACATGAGCAGGGTGCTGGTGACGAGCTTGGTGGCGTGGCCGCGCGAGCCCGTGTTGCCCACGTCGACGCCCTGGAGCGCAGGGTGGTTGCGGACGGACTCGGGGGTGTCGCCGTTGGGGATCTGCCAGACGTGGTCCCCGGTGTTGAGGTCGATCGCGGTGATCGTGCTGTAGGGGGGTTTGGTGATCGGCAGGCCGCGCGGACCGCGGACGCCGCCGGGACCCACGCTCACCCACTCGACGTTGGAGTCGGGATCGACGTCGACGCCCGGGACCAGGCGGGGTGCGCTGCAGCCACGGGTCGAGGCGACGTAGAGGATGCCGGTCGCGGGATCGACCGCCGCGCCGCCCGGGATGTTGGCCCCGCCGTTGGCGCCCGGGCAGTGGATCGAGGGGCCGCCGGGGCCGTCCTCGCGCGCGGGCGGGTTGAAGAGCGGACCCATGCGGAAGTTGCTGACGATCTCGAGCGCCTCGGCGCGGAGTTCGGGAGTGAAGTCGATCAGGTCGTCCTCGCTGATCCCCTGCATCTCGTAGGGCGCGGGGCGGGTGACGTAGGGCTGCGTGGGCGAAAGCTGCTCGCCGGGCACGTCGGACTGCGGCACCGGGCGCTCCTCGATCGGCCACACGGGCTCGCCGGTCTCGCGGTCGAGGACGTACGCCCAGCCCTGCTTGGTGGTCTGCACGATCGCACTGATCTCGCGCCCGTCCACGTTGACGTCGACCAGGTTGGGCGCGGTCGGGTTGTCGTAGTTCCAGACGTCGTGGTGCACGGTCTGGAAGTGCCAGCGGCGTTCGCCGGTCTCGACGTCGAGGGCGAGAATACTGGTGGCGAAGAGGTTGTCGCCCGGATGGAAGCCGCCGTAGTAGTCGACCGTCGGAGGGTCGGTCACCACGTACACGAGGCCCAGTTCGGCGTCGGCCGAGAGCGGCGCCCAGGCCGACACGTTGCCGGTGTGCTTCCAGGCGTCGCTCTCCCAGGTGTCGTTGCCGAACTCGCCCTGCTGCGGGATCACGTTGAAGGTCCACAGGTGTTCGCCGGTGTCCGCGTCGTACGCGAGGATGTTGCCCGGCACGTTTTCCTGCATGGTCTGGTAGTAGCCCTGTTCGTGCGAGTTGCCGACCACGACCACGCCGTTGACGACGATCGGGGGCGACGAGTTGGTGATGTAGCCCACCTCGGGCGGCAGTCCGTCGTCGGGGTGGTGCTCCCAGTGCCCGAGATCGCCGAGCAGGTCGACCTTCCCCTTCCGGCCGAAGGATTCGATGGACGCGCCGGTCATCGGATCCAGCGCGTGCAGGAAGAACCCCGGTGTGACCAGGTAGATCGTTTCGCGCCCGTTCACCTCCGCGTACGCGACGCCCTTGCCGTAGTTCTTCCGCATCGAGTCCTCCCAACGCCTGGTATAGGACTCGCGGAAGGTCCACAGCGTCTCGCCGGTGGCGGGGTCGATCGCCACCGCCGTGCGCCGCGATCCGGCCACCGAATACAGCGTGCCGTCCACGTAGATCGGGGTCGCCCGCAGGAGCGGTTCCGGCTCGGGGCTGAAGTTGTCGCTCCGCCAGATCCACGCCACTTCAAGGTCATTGAAATTGGTCGCGTCGATCTGACCCAGCGGCGAATACCGCGTGCTGGCGGCGTCGGAGCCCCAGTGGCGCCACTCGGCCTGCTGGGCGTTGGCGGCGGAAGGGGCCGCCAGGGGGACAGCGGTGGCGAGCGCGAGCGCGGCAGTGATGGCCCGGTGTGTCGGCTTCACATGTTCCTCCAGATGATTCCCGGGTTTGACGGGGTTGCGAACGAGTGTCTGCGAAACGGACACGGCCGCCCGTCTCGAAACGCCGAATGAGAATATTCCGTGCGCGGCGCGCGGGCCAGAGCACCGGGTTCGCGGCGCGGCGGCGTACGCTGTGCATGGGCCCCGGCTCCGGCCCGGGATCGCGTCACCCGGGGGGCAGTTCCCCGTTCAACTCCATGTAGACGCGGCCGAGTGCGCGGCCACCCTGGCTGGACCGGAGCGACCACGTCTCAAGCTCGCCGAAGTCGGCCTGCTCGACGGCCTCCTCCAGGGTCAGCCCGGCCGCGTGCAGCCGCCCGGCCTCCTCGATCACCTGGATTACGGCACGGCGGTAGGTCTCCAGCTCCTCGGCGAGGATGTCGGGCGAATCCACGAAGCCGTGGCCCGGCACGTAGACGTCCACGTCCATCGCCTGGGCGGCCTCGATCATCGCCACCCACTCGGACGGGTACGCGGAGCGCATCGCGGGAAAGACCCGGTGCAGGTACGCCTCGCTCATGAAGAGGATCTTCTCGGCGGGCAGATGGACGACCAGGTCGCCGCCGGTGTGTGCGCGTCCGAGGAAGAGGATCCGGATCTCGCGGCCGCCGCGCATGAGCGTCTCGCTGCTCTCGACCAGGTGGGTGGGGACGACGACGGGGGGTGCGTCATCCGGGCGGATCGGGTTGTCGGCCATGATCTGCAGCACGGCCTGCGAGGTGGGATGCGCCCAGAAGCGCGCGTCCGGCGGGAACTCGGCGTTGCCGGCGGTGTGGTCGCCGTGGTCGGAGCAGACGACCACGTCGGTGATGGGCCGGTCGGTGATCCCGGCGATGGTCTCGACGAGGCGGCGCGTCTCGGCGGGGCCGCCCTGCCCGTCCGCGACGAGGACGCCCTCGTCCGTCACCACGAACATGCTCACCGTGGTGAAGCGCTCGTCGCCCGCGGAGCGAAGCTGCTCGTACGAGTAGACGCCGGGCGCGAGTTCCCGGACGCGCGGGAAGTCGTCGTCGGTGTAGCCGCGGGCGTAGGGGTCGGCGGTGCGAAGAACGTCGCCGGCGGGCGTGGCGGTGGTGGCCGCGTCGGGGGGGTTGTCGGGGGC
>VXQO01000149.1 GCA_009838975.1 Gemmatimonadota bacterium
CCGAGATGAGTTCGGCTTCAAGCTTGATTGCGTGAACCTCCGAAAGATCCTCGACGAGACGAGCCACGACGACCTTCTGACCCGAATCCAAGATCTCCCGAATCCGGCGGCCCTTGCGACTATTGTCCGGCTTCAGGAGATGGTCATGTGCCCGCGGACCAGTGCCCTTGCCGATGTAGAACGGATGAGCGGGTGATGTTCGCGGATCTTTCAATGCGTACACGTAGTAGGACGTCTCAGCCATAAGCGGCAAGCTCCCATTTAGTCTTTGAGGCGCGGGATGGCGCGCCCAGTCTTCAATCTAGTGGACTCAACGGACGTTACATTGAGCTACAACGAATCCTGTTGCCACACCTATTAGCGATTGTTGGGGCGGGGAGCTGAAACTCAGACCGACCCAGCGGCATGCGAAGCAGGTGGCGCGTCTAGCCCAGCGTCGGTGCGAACGTCGGGGCCCGGCGCGCCTGCGTCGCCTGCTCGTAGGCGTAGGCGATCCGGATCAGCACCGGCTCGCTCCACGCCCGCCCGAAGAAGGACACGCCCGCCGGCAGCCCCGAGACGAACCCCATGGGCACGGTGATGTCCGGATAGCCCGCGATGGCGGCCGGTCCGGCGCTGCTGCCGCCGTCCAGCCGGTCGCCCTTGATGTGGTCGGTGACCCAGGGCAGGTCGCGGGTGGGAGCGACGATGGCGTCGAGCTGATGCTCGTCCATGAGGGCGTCGATGCCGTCCTCGCGGTTGGCGCGCTGGATCGTCCGCTTCGCGTTCAGGTAGGCCTCGTCGGTCAGCGGGCCGCGGGCCTCGGACGCGATCATGCGCTCCTGGCCGAAGTGGGGCATTTCCAGCTCGGCGTTCGTCTCGTTGAACTCGATGATCTCGGCAAGGGTGCGCACCGGGGCATCCGGACCCAGGGTCGCCAGGTAGGCGTTCAGGTTCGCCTTGAACTCGTACTCGAGGAGGAGCAGCGGGAGTTCGTCGTTCCAGGCCGCCTCGGGCAGGTTCGCGGGATCCACGATCACCGCGCCGGCGTCCGCCATCGCCTGGATGGCGTCGTCGAAGAGCGCCGTGACGCGCGGATCGAAGCCGGTGAAGCTGCGCGCCACCCCGATCCGCGCCCCCTGGAGCCCGGCCGGGTCGCAGAACTGCGCGTAGTCGGTGTGGAAGTTGCCCTCGCTGCCGGCGGTGGCCTCGTCCCGGGGGTCCACGCCCACGGCGCCGCCCAGCAGGATGGCCGCGTCACGCACCGTGCGGGTCATCGGCCCGGCGGTGTCCTGGGAGTGGGAGATGGGGATGATCCCGGAGCGGCTCCAGAGCCCCACCGTCGGTTTGATGCCCACGATGCCGTTGCTGGACGACGGGCACATGATGGAGCCGCCGGTCTCGGTGCCCACGGTCAGGGCGCAGAGGTTCGCTGAAGCCGCCGTTCCCGAGCCGGAACTCGACCCGCACGGGTTGCGGTCGAGGGCGTACGGGTTCTTGCACTGCCCCCCGCGCGCGCTCCAGCCGCTGGTGGCGCGCTCGCCGCGGAAGTAGGCCCACTCGCTCATGTTGAGCTTGCCGAGCAGGATCGCGCCGGCGGCGCGCAGACGCTCGGCCACGAAAGAGTCCCGCGGCGGGATGGAGCCCTCGAGCGCGAGCGACCCCGCCGTGGTGGTCATGCGGTCGTGGGTGTCGAGGTTGTCCTTCAGCGCGACCGGAATCCCGTGGAGCGGCCCGCGGGGACCGTTGGCCTGACGCTCGGCGTCGAGTTCGTCCGCGATGGCGAGCGCGTCCGGGTTGATCTCGATCATCGAGCACAGTTCGGGGCCCTGCCGGTCCATGGCTTCGAGGCGCCCGAGGTAGGCCTCGGTGATGGAGCGGGCGGTGTGTTCGCCCGACTCCATCATGCCCTGGAGGTCGTCAGCGGTGACCTCGTCGAACTCGAACGGCGGGATCTCCCCCTGTGCGCCGGCATCCGAAGGCGGCTCGGAGGCGGGCGGGGCGCACGCGAGATTCGCGGTCAGGCCGGCGCCGCCGGCAGCGGTTGTCTTCAGGAATGCTCTTCGGTTCATGGATGGTCTCCCGTTCGGAAGAGCATATTTTTTGCGCAGGCGGTGGGCGAGTGCGAGCGCCCCGCGTGCCGGTCTGGAGACCGGCGTTCCAAGCCGTACGTGCCACCCGGCCGGAAAGAAGCCGGCCCGGTTCTCCTCGCGCTCTTCTACTGGTCCGCCGTCCAGCCGGCTGGCGGGCGATCGAACCACACGTGGACCTGTCCGGTTCCCACCGCGTTCTCGTAGTCGGAATACATGCGGCCTGGAGCGGTGCAGTCGGCGCCGCCGGCGGCGGCGACCGCCATCAGGTAGTGCCCGAAGCGGCCCTCCGGGGCAAACCGCGCGTAGTCGTCCATCGTCTCGACGACGCGCCGGTGGTCGCCCGCCTGGAGCCACTCAAGCCGTTCCTCGTCGGCGGCACGGGCTTCCGGCGTCCGTACGTGCACCGGATCGGACGCCTCGTGGAGCGGGAGCTCCGGGAGCGGCCAGAAGCGGTGGCTCATCCCCCCGGAAGCGAGCAGAACCGTCCGCCGGCCGGTCTCTTCCACCGCCTCACCGATCGCCTGCCCCATGGACAGGAAGTCGGGCGTGGTCCCCGTCTGGCAGCAACTCACCGAGACCACGCGCTCGCCGCGCCAGAGGTAGTGGAGCAGGTTGATCGTCGGGTAGTGGACGGGGAGATAGGGGTCTTCCGAAGCGTGCGCGGGCTGGCCCAGCCGGTGCGCCGCGGCCTCCGCCGCATGGGACAGTTCGGGATCGCCCGGATAGTCGTAAGGAACCCCGTGCATCCCGCGGGGAAGCTCGTCCGAGGTGTAGCGGCCGGAGCGGCGCGCCTGCGCCGCGAGGAGATGCTCCACCGTGCTCGCCCAGTGAGTGTCGAAGATGACGAACGTCTCGGGGTCGAGCTCGTCGAACACCTCGTTGCGTAGTCGGCGGAGTCCGGGGAC
>VXQO01000140.1 GCA_009838975.1 Gemmatimonadota bacterium
TCGTGGGTGCGTATTTTTTTTTATTAGCCCGGGGCTGCGAGGGTGGGGGAGGAAGTGGGGCTCATACCCTGTCCGGGTGACGACGAATGACTGGTGTGATTGATCGCGCAAGATAGACGAGTCGGCTTTTTCGGGTCAAGGCGGGAGAGCCCCCGCGGCGCTGTCGATTCCCTGACGGCGCGCGCGGACCTCCGCGTCCGGATCACGCCTCGCCAGGACGGTTGCACAGGCCCGATTTCGAGCTTGCGAAAATTTTCACAAGCGTTAGCTTTCCCCTCGGAAACAGGGTCCATGCAGCTGAACGCCGCATTCCGAAAGGGCTCGAAACGAGAGCGGCTCGCGCAAACGCCTGAGGCGGTCGGCAAGGGAAGAAAAGCGTGAAAGGAAGCAGGTGAAGGAGGGTCGCCGTTCCAGCGCGGGCACGAGCCATTCCCTGGGCGACATCGGGCACTTTTCCGGGTATGGGCTCGGATGGGCACTGACGGTCGCCCTGCTCGCCTGGGCCGGTCTCAAGCTGGACGAATGGCTCGGCACCAGCCCGCTGATGATCCTGCTCTGCACGCTCGGGGGCATCGCGGCGGGGATGGTCACGGTCTACATGAGAGCCATGGCCGGCGCCACGCGCAGCGATTCGGATCTTTCGAACGGCGGGGGAGAACACCGTTGAGACTCTTCAGGACGTTTCCGGCCACGGCCCTGGCAATCGCGGCGGCGGGTTCGGTGGTGGCCTGGCCGTTCCTGGACGTTGACGCGTACCGCGCCGTGGTTGGCGGGGTGATCCTGGCGCTTGGCACCCACCTGGCCGCGTACTTCATGCTGAAGAGGTGGCGGGCCCGTAACGACCGTTTCCTGGCCGCGATCCTGGCAGGGTTCGCGATGCGGATTGCGGCGGTGGCTTTCGGCGTGTTCGTCTTCGCCCTCCCGGGCCGGGCCGAGCCGATTCCATTCCTGCTGTCGCTGGGCGGCTTCCTGATCGTGCTGCTGGTCACGGAGTCCGCCCACGAGTATCGACGGCTCCGTGGGGCTGCCGTGCCCGCCGGGTCGGGAGCGAAATGACAAACGTCTACCAGGAGCACGGCGCGGCCCAGGAGGCGCACGCCGGCGAATTCGATCTCGGAGAGATGCTGGGGCATCACATCCTCAACTCGACCGAGTACGAGCTTCCGTTCATCGGGGCGGTCCATCTTCCCCACTGGCCCGAACTTGCCGTGGGCGGACTGACCATCGACGTGTCTCCGACGAAACATGTCATCCTGCTGCTGCTCGGAGCGCTGATCACGGCGGCGTTCTCGATCCTGGCCGGGCAGCGGGTGGCCCGGGCTGCCGCGGGGCATGCGCCCAGCGGGCTGGCGAACGCCATCGAAGCGGTGGTGGTCTACTTCCGCGACGATCTCTGCAAGGGCTACATCGGCCACGGATATCAGCGTTTCGTGCCGCTGGTGCTGACCCTGTTCTTCTTCATCCTCACCATGAACCTCCTCGGCCTGGTGCCCTGGGGCGGGTCGGCCACCGGGAATATCGTCGTCACGGGTACGCTGGCTCTGGTGACATTCGTGGTGGTCGAGGTCTCGGGATTCCTGTCGCTCGGCCTGAGGGGATACCTGCGGACCATCTTCTTCGTACCGCCCGGTGTCACCGGAGCCATGAAGTACGTTGTGCTCGCGGTGATGACGCCGGTCGAGTTCATGGGGAAGTTCCTGAAGCCCTTCGCACTGGCCATCCGGCTGTTTGCGAACATGACGGCGGGCCATGTCCTGATCTTCTCCGTACTCGGCTTCATCTTTCTCTTCGGGAATTACGCCTACATCCGGTGGCTGATCGCCGCCGGGTCCTACGGCCTGGTGTCGGCCATTCTCCTCCTCGAGGTGCTGATCGCCTTCATCCAGGCCTATGTCTTCGCCATGCTCACGGCCGCGTTCATCGGCCTGATCCGGCATCCACACTAGATACCACCTGAAACCAAACGGGATCGAACCCAACGGAAGGGAAGAGAAACGACAATGCTCGAATCAACTGTCGACATCCTCCAGGACGCGGCGCTCACACCAGAGGCCGCAAAGAACAACATGGCGCTCCTCGGCGCCGGAATCGGTGTTGGCCTGGCCGTGATCGGCGCCGGACTCGGCATCGGCCGCATCGGCGACGGGGCCACGCAGGGCATCGCGCGCCAGCCGGAAGCCTCCGGCGAAATCCGTGGCCTGGCCATGGTGCTCGCCATCCTGGTCGAGGGGGCGGCGCTCGCCGGGATCATCCTGACGCTCATGCTCTTCCTCTTCCTCGCGTGATCACGGAGACAGCGAAGATGGGCGCTGCATCGGGCCACCTGCTTGCCGGCGCATTGCCGGTCATGTCGGTCGCGCAGGAAGCCGAACACGAGGTTGCGTGGGAATCGCTTTTCGCGCCCGACATCGGGCTGGCGATCTGGACGCTGCTCACCTTCCTGACGCTGCTCTTCATCCTGGGCAGATTCGCCTGGAAGCCGCTGCTGGGCGCCCTGGACGCGCGTGAGAAGGGCATCCAGGACAACATCGACGAGGCCAGGAATCAGCGCGAGGAAGCCGAGAATCTGCTCGACCGGCACCGCGAACAGCTCGCTGAAGGGCGGCGCCAGGCCCAGGCCGTGGTAGCCGAAACCCGGGCCGCCGCCGAGACGCTCCGGAAGGAGTTGGAGGCCAGGGCCCGCGAGGAGACCCAGGCCATGCTGGCCAACGCCCGGCGGGAGATCGAGCGCGAGCGGAAGGCGGCGGTCGAGGCCGTGCGTGCGGAAGCGGTCGACGTGGCGCTGGCCGTCGCATCGCGGCTCCTGGGCGAGCGGCTGGACGCCGACCGCGACCGGCAGCTGGCCGCCAGCTACATCGACGACCTGACCGAGTCGGAGGGAGCGCTGGCGTGAGGGAGGACACCGTCGTCCGCAACTACGCCGAGACGCTCTTCGAA
>VXQO01000132.1 GCA_009838975.1 Gemmatimonadota bacterium
GTTAGACGATTCCCTGCCGTGATTCTGACCTCTGGCGATCCGCCGGACGGACGCTCGCGGTTACGATACGCGAGGCCGCCATCGAGGTCGTCGTGCTCCCCAGCCGGGGGGTGCTGCCCGCCGCCTGACTAGCCCCCCGGGTCCAGCACCGCGTCGATGCGCGCGATCGCGTCCTCGAAGTGGAGCCGCGTGGCCCGGTGAGACGTGCCGGCTGCGGCGGCCGCAAGCTCACCGCGCAGGACGCCCAGCTGGCCGCGCGCGAACGGGACCACGTCGGACTGCATCGCCTCTTCGTCCTCCATCAACTCGGCCATTCGCGCGAGCCAGGCACGCTGCAGGTTGCGCCGGTAGGCGTCCGTGGCGCGGCCCGAGCCGACCTCGGACCAGACGCCCGTGCGCAGATCGTCCAGCATGTCGCCGAGCGAGTACGCGTCGTCGCCGTTGAAGGCCTCCTGCTCCACCAGCCGCTTCATGCGGTCCACGTTGAGCACCTGGTTCAGGGCCTGGGTCTGGCGAGTCCGAACCAGCTCCACCGCCCCGGTCCCCTGGAACCGGTCCAGGATGTCGGCCTCGAGCAGCCACTCGGGGGTGGCGAAGACCTGCCGATTCAGGTATTCCAGCGCGCGCTCCTGACGATCGCGGTCGACCATTTCCCAAGGAACCCCATCCTGCCCCTGCCGCTTTCGGGTCTGCACCACGCCGCCCACGTTGGCCACCACGTGCCCGGTGTAGCGGCCCCACTGCCCCACCACGTTGTTGTACAGCTCTTGCAGCTGCGCATAGTCCTCGCCCTCTTCGTAACTCCAGTCGGTCAGGTTGTCGACCACGCGCTTGAGGTTCGCGACGCCCAGGTCCGACGCGCGCATGGCGTCGTCGCCGATCGCTTCGGTGAGCGCCGTGGGGTCCGATCCGGTCGGGCTCGAGAAGCGCAGGATCGGGTTCTCCTGCGCCTCCACCACCATGGCGCGCAAGTCCTCGCGCTCGCTCAGGCGGTCCTCGCCGGGGTAGTAGGTGTAGCCCCACTGGACGGAGAACTTGTCGTACGGCCCCACAACAGGCATGAAGCAGGTGTCGTCGCCGGGCTGGGCGACGTAGTTGAAGCGCGCGTAGTCCATGATCGACGGCGCCACGCCCATCTCGCACACGAAGCGGGTGCGCAGTTGGTCTACGGTGTAGTACGCCGAGCTCTGCATGTTGTGGGGAAGCCCGATCGTGTGGCCGACCTCGTGCGCCGACACGAAGCGGATGAGCTCGCCCATCACCTCGTCGTCGAAGCGGATCCCGCGCGCCTCCTCGTTGGCGGCCGCGGTCTGAATGAAGTACCAGTTGCGCAGCAGGTTCATCACGTTGTGGTACCACTGGATGTCGCTCTCCAGGATCTCGCCGGTGCGCGGATCGTGCACATGCGGTCCCGACGCGTTCTGGACGGGCGACGCGAGGTAGCGGATCACCGAATAGCGCGCGTCCTCGGGGCTCCAGTCGGGGTCGTCGGCGGGCGCGTCGGCGGCGATGATCGCGTTGCTGAAGCCGGCCTGCTCGAACGCGACCTGCCAGTCCTCCACGCCCTGCTTGAGGTAGGGCACCCACTTGGGCGGCGTGGCCGGGTCGATGTAGTAGACGATCGGCTTGACGGGATCGACGAGCTCGCCGCGCGCGTGGGCTTCGGGGTCGCTGGGCTCAAGGCGCCAGCGCGTGATGAAGCAGCGGGTGACCGCGCGCTGCTCGTCCAGTCCGTAGTCGATCTTGCTGGTGCTGAAGTACTGGACGCGCTCGTCGCAGAGGCGGGGCTCCATGAGGTCGTCGGGGAGCAGCAGCATTGAATGGTGCATCTCCATCGTCAGCGTGTTGCTCTGGCCGTTCGAGGGAGCCTGAGTGGCGTCGTAGGTCAGCACGCGCCGCACCTCGACGTTCGTGGGGAACGCGGTCGCGCGCACCACGTAGGTCCGGTCGGCATCCACCCGCCGCACGCCGTACGCCTGACGGCGGTTGTTCTGCAGGCCAAGAAGGGTGATGTCGTCGGTGAACAGGCCGGTCACTTCCACGACCAGAGCGGTCGAATCCTCGTTCATCACCTCCACATCGAACGCCATGATGATCGGCTCGAAGTTCGAGTTCCGGACCGCCCCCGCGATCGCGGTCGTATCGTCGGCCACGTTGTCGTAGCTGACCAGGCGCAGCAGCACGCGGTCGCCGTCGCGCTCCCAGCGCACCGTCGAAGTGTTGACCTTCGAGCCGCCGTAGCCCACACCGTCGGGTGTGCGCGCGATGCGGGTGAGGAGCAGCATCTCGCGCCCGATCATGTCGAGGGGGATCTCGTAGAAGAGGTCGCCGTCGATCATGTGCGTGTCGAAGAGGCCCTCGCTCGTGACGGCGTCTTCGGTGATGACGTCGGAATAGGCCGTTGTGGTGTCCTCGGCTTCTTCGTCGCCGGCGGCCTCCTGCTCCTGGGGCGCGAGCGGGACGGCACTCAGCGCATGGGGCGCGACGAGGAGGGCGAGGCCTGTGAGGAGGAGAACGAGTGTCGAGGCGGTCGCGTGGCGCATGGTGGTCCTTCCGGTCGGTGGGGTGTGGTGCGCTGCGGCGGGTGGATGGTCAGGTCGGCGGCGCGGCGCCGTCGCCCAAGAGTAGGGGGCTTGGCGGGCTCGGGCCAGCGCCAGGGCAGCGGCGGGAGGGAGTTGGATGCGCCGCGGGCAGACCTGGGGATGGGGGCGTCCGGACGCGTGCGGACGTTAGTACAGGTTAAACAAGAAGTTGCACTAAGAGCAGCACGGCGCGCGAAGGGTATCACAACCACAGGGTAGTTGGACGGTTGCGGGCGGATGTAAGCAACCGCAAGGACTTCGAATCGGCGGATGTGGAGATCGTGAATCCGTTCACAACCCGGCCGTATCCCTGGATACCTAACAATTCTGTTTAGTTTCGAGTGTCCGCCCGCCCGAACTCCGCCCGGAAGAGAGCGCGCGTGCCGGGATCGAGCCGCACATCCGCAGGCTCGGCCGCGACCGGGATCGTGAAGTGACTCGCATCCGCGTCGGCTCCCACCTCGACAGTGACGACCTGCGCGGGCAGCAGGTCGCCGTCCACGTAGACGCCGATCTCGAGGGACAGGTTGAACCGGCCCACCTCCTGCACCTGTCGCAGCTCGATCTCGACCGCGCCGGCCGCTCCGTCGTACCGCCACGAGCCCGCCAGCCGCGGGTTGCCGCCCTGCCGCAGCCACTGGTCGAAAAACCGCTGCAGGTCGTCTCCCGAGGCTTCCTCCATGGCGCGCATGAAGTCGTCGGTGGTCGCGGTTTCGTTGAAGTGGCGGGCGTAGTAGAGCCGGATGCCGCGCCAGAAAGCCTCGTCGCCTAGCCGGCTGCGGAGCATGTGGAGGACCCAGGCCCCCTTCTGGTAGGTCGCGACGCTGGTGACGCGTGACATGTCGGTGAGGTTGTCGTGGACGATGCGGTAGTCGGGGTTCTCGTCGTACCAGCGCCAGACGCGGTCGGCCGCTTCGCGAAGCCCCGTCACGAAGTCGTCGCGCCCGTACGCGTGCTCGCGGAACAGCAGAGTGAAGTAGGTGGCGAACCCCTCGCTGAGCCACACGTCGTCCCACGTGGACTCGGTGACCGAGTTGCCGAACCACTGGTGCGCGATCTCGTGGATGATCACGTTGCGCCAGCGCACCGAGCGCTCGCCCGTGACCGAGTTCTCGCCGTACATGAGCGCGGTCGCCGCCTCCATTCCCCCGCCCGTCGCCGGAGACGTGATGTTCGCCAGCTTCTCATAGGCGAACGGGCCCACGTATGCGTCGTAGAAGTGCAGGACCTCCATGGTGGGCACCGCGAAGTCGTAAAACCCGGCGTCGCGGTCGCGCGCGTACACCCAGGTCTGCACCGGCACGCCCTTGAACTCGCCCCGGTGCTGCACGGCGAACCGTGCCACGCCCACCACGTAGAGCCACGGCGGGATCGGCACCGACTGCCGCCAGTGGGTCAGGCGCATTCCGCCCTCCAGGTCGGTCTCCTCGACCAGCCGCCCGTTCGACACGACCTGGTAGTGCGCGGGCGCGGTGATCACGAACTCGTTCGTCGCCTTGTCGCCGATGTGGTCTACGGTGGGGAGCCAGTTGCGCGCGCGATTGGGCCAGTTGTCGCTGAAAAAGGTGCGCTCGCCGTACTTGTTGGGCCCGATGCGGAGGCCGGAGGCGGGGACGCCGCGGTAGCCGACGGTGAAGGTGACTCGCGCGCCCGCCGCGCCCGGCTCGGCCAGGGTCACGGTGAGCAGGTCGCTCTCGTGGCTGAAGACCAGGGAGCCGCCGCCGGGATCGGTGACCGCGAGCACCTCCATGCCGCGCCCGTCCGCGCCGCGCCCGATCAGGTCGAGCGGCACCTCGGTCACGCCGTCGGCCGTGAAGCGCAGGGTGACGGTGGCGCGCCCCGCGATCTCGTCGGTGTCGTCGCGCAGCGCGAGTTCGAACCGGTACGCCTCGATGTCGATGCCGGGCCGGCTGGGGCCGTCCTGTGCGGCGAGCGGAGCCGTGGCGGCGGGGAGGGTGGCGAGCAGGAGCGCCAGGGAGGGGCGGACGAAAAGCGTCGTCAGCTGCGCAGTGCGACCGGGGTGCATGGGGCCTCCGTACAGTGGAAGGGAGCGGCGAAAATGCCCCGGTGGGCGTGGCCCGGCAATGTGGCTACGTCTCGCGCCGCCTCGGCATGCGGTATCCGACTCCGCGCTCGTTGAGGATGTAGGCGGCCTGCGACCCGTCCTCGCCCAGCTTGCGGCGGAGCCTCTTGACCACGGCGTGCACCAGCTTCGGGTCGACGTGGCCCTGATACCGGGCCCACCCCTGGCGAAGTAGTGACCGGTACGTCAACACACGTCCCGCGTTGGCCGAAAGCAGCCTCAGCACCTCGTACTCGGTTGCCGTCAGCTCCACCGGGTTGCCGTTCAGGGTGACTCGCCGGCGGCTGTAGTCGACAACCAGCGCTCCCAGCCGGAACGTCTCGGGCCTGGCGCGCCTTCGCAGCACCGCCCGGATCCTCGCGGTCAGTTCCGTTGGAGAGAACGGTTTGACGATGTAGTCGGCGGCCCCCGTCCCGAGGGCCCTCGCAATCGTTTCGTCCCGTCCGTAGGCGGAGATGAATATGACCGGCAGGTCGCTCAGTTCGGGAACGTCCACCATCAGCTTGATGCCATCGGTCCCCGGCAGGACCAGATCCAGCAGGACCAGGTCCGGCTTCTCGGCGCGGATCACGCGCGACAGTTCGCGGTGTTCGTCCGCGATCAGAGCGGTGTAGCCCGACGCGGTGAGCAGATCGCGGACGTAGCGAAGCGTATGGGGGTCGTCGTCCACCACGAGAATGCGCACCTGCCGACGCCCGTCCCCGAGCACCGGCGCGCCAACGTCGCGCGGGTCCCGGGGTCCCGGGTCGTCGCCGACCTGTTGCCCGGCTACCGGGATCGTGAAGGTGAAGCGGGCACCCTGGCCCTCGCCCCCGCTTGTCGCCCAGATACGTCCACCATGGGCCTCGACCAGACCCTTGCAGATGGCCAGGCCCAGACCCCTCCCGAGACCCCGCGGCGCGTCACCGGCGCCGGCCCATTTCTGAAAGAGGTGCGGGAGCTGTGCCGCCGGTATCCCGCTGCCACGGTCGGAAACCGAGATGGCGACGTGGACCCGGTCGCGCCGCGCCGACACCTGAATCGGGGACGACTCCGGAGCGCTGCTGGCCGCGTTGGACAGGAGGTTGTGCAGGATCTGTACGACGCGCTGGCGGTCCGCCATGACGGCGGGCAGGTCCGGGGGAAGGTCGACGAGCACCGAGTGCCGGTGGTCGCCGCCGAGGAAGCTGCTCCTCGCCCGATCCACCAGCGCCCGCACATCCGAGGGTTCCGCCGAGACCGACAGTGTCCCCGTCGCAATGCGCCCCGCGTCCAGCAGATCCCCGATGAGGCCACTCATGTGGTCCGCCTGCCCGTCGATGATGCGGAAGAACTGTAGCATCTCGGCCGGAGCGAAGCGCGGGGAGGCGGCGAGTACCGTGGCGGTCGAGCCCTTGATCGAAGTGAGCGGCGTGCGCAGCTCGTGACTCACGATCGCGAGGAATTCCGTCCGCATCCGCTCGAGTTCCTCGAAGGGTGCCAGGTCCTGCAGGGTGACCACGACCGACTCGATATCGCCCTCGGCCCCGGCGATCGGCGTGGCATTGAGCAGCGTCTTCACGCTCCGTCCGTCGGGAACCGAGAGCACCATCTCCTCGTTGCGAAGCGTCTGTCCACTGCTCAGCCGCTCCGCCAGCGGCAGTTCCGCCAGGGAGACCACGCTGCCGTCGACGCGGCGGCACGTGATAACCTCGGAAACGCTCTCCAGCGGGCGGTCCGGCATGTGCAGGCCCTGGACAATCCGCTTCGCCTCGGCGTTGAGCGACACCATCAGGCCGGTTTTTGCGTCGAACACCACCACGCCAACCGGCGAGGTCTCGACCAGTGCTTCCAGGTTGGCCCGGGCCCGCTGCTCATCCCGATAGGTCCGGGCGTTGGCAATGGCGGTCGCCGCCTGCGAGGCGAAGAGTACGAGCAGTTCCTCGTCTGCGTCGGTGAATTGCCGCCCGTCCTCCTTGTCGGCAATAAAGAGGCTGCCCACGTGCACGCCCCGGTGGTTGATCGGCGTGCCCTGCATGGTACTGAACGGCACCAGCTCAGTACTGAATCCGAGCGAACGGAGGAATTCGGGCACGTCGTCGACCCTCACGGTCCCCAGACCACCCCGGAGGTGTGCGAACAGCTCCGGCCCCTGCGCCCAGGTCAACAGCCGACGATGCTGATCTTGCGTGATGCCGGAGCTTAGGAATTGCTCGGGTCGGCCTTCCGGGTCGACGGTTGCGAGGATTCCGAAGGCGGACCCCGTCAGTGTGCGGGCGCTGTCCACGACCTCCTGCAGGACGGTTTCGAGGTCGAGGGTTCCGCTGATCCGCAACATGGCCGCGGACAGACCGGAAACGCGCTCCACCAGCGCCTCCATGCGTTGTCGCACGACGTCAGGATCATTTGTCACCGGCCGCTCCTTGTCAGGGACTCCGTGCAGTTTGCAGGTGCGCAGTCTGTTTATCGCCAGAATATCGTCGATAAAAAGCTGTCAATCGCCCAAGGATCGTTTTAATCCAGCTACAATCTAAACCCGTCCGGGACAGATCGCGACTCCGAACTCGTAGAGAACCTCCAGGTTGGCTGAACGGATCGACAAGACCGCGACGGTTCACCCGTCGGCCCACATCGGTGCACAGGCGACCATCGATCCGGGGGCCATGGTGGGGTATCTGGCCACAATCGGAAAAGGGGCGAGAATTGCCGAGGACGCCATCGTGCGTCTCCGGGGCGTAGTGCGCGCCTACGCCGTTGTGGGCGAAGAATCCACCATCGGTCCACACAGCGACATCCACGCCGAGGCCGTCATCGGCGCCCACGTCACCATCGGAAGCCGGGTCAGGATCGGTCGCGGTGTAGCTGTGGGTCGCTACGCCTCCATCGAGTCCTATTCACAGATCGAGGACGGGGTCAGAATCGGTCAGGGGGCGCACATCGGCAAAGGGGCCACGGTCGACCAGGGCGCCGTCATCGAGCAGAGAGCAACGATCGGGGCACGGGCCATGATCGGGGCCGGCGCGGTGCTCAACAGGCGGGCGGGAGTGGCGGCGGAGGCTGTGGTAGGCGCGAATGCGCGAATCGGAACCAACGCCAGGATTGCCGCACGGGCCAGAGTCCCAGTCGGGATGAACGTGGCTCCCAACACGAAATACTCCGAGTCTTGACCCCTTCGCCCAGGCGATAGACCAGACGGCGATCGTCAACTTCGAGGGCACAGCGCTGCGCACGGCAGGCGGGCGCGGGGAATCACCCTGACCCGGATCACGGGCGCGATGTCGGGCACGGTGCTCGGTCCGACTTGCGCGTGGTGACGCACCCCTGTAGGAATCCACCATGGCTTCCCGATCGCGGACGCGGTCCGCTCTACCCCGTGTCGGCGTCCCAGTCGCCATCTTCGCCGCTTTCGCGGCCATCGTCCTGACTTCGTGCGGTGGCGACCAGACCGGCCCCGATCCCGACTCCCCCGCCGCGCTTGTCATCCACTCCGGCGATGGGCAGACCGCCCGCACGGGGATGGAGGCGGGCGAGCCCGTGCGGGTGCGCGTGACCGCCCGGTCCGGCACCGGCGTGAGCGGCGTCACGGTGAGCTTCGACGTCACGGTCGGCGGCGGTTCGGTGCCGTCGTCCACCGCCGTGACCGACGCCAACGGCATCGCGTCGCCGGGCAGGTGGACGATGGGCGCGCCCGGTCCGCAGGAGTTGCGCGCGAGCGTCGCCGGGATCGACCCGGTGGTCTTCCACGCCACCGCGCTGGGCATCCCGGCCGAGATCGCGGCCGTCGCCGGCGCCGACCAGGAAGCACTGGTGGCAACGGCGGTCCCGGTGGCGCCTGAAGTACTCGTCACCGACGGGAGCGGCGTCCCGCTGTCAGACATTCCGGTGATCTTCACGACCGACCCGGGCGCCACCGTCGCCAGCACCGAGGTGCGCACCAACGCGCAGGGCCGCGCCAGCCCGGGCGCCTGGACGCTGGGTGGCGCGACCGGGGTCTACCAGTTGTTCGCGCGCGTGGAGGGCGACGGGATCAAGGGCAACCCGGTTCGCTTCGAGGCCGTCGCGCTGCCCGGGCCCGCCGCGCGGCTCGTGGCCGTGGCAGGGGACGGGCAGGAGTCGGAGACCACGCTTCCCGTGGCCGTTGCGCCCCGGGTGAGGGTCGAGGATGCGCACGGCAATCCCGCCGCCGGGGTCAACGTCGCCTTCTCCGCAAGCGCCGACAGCGAAGTCATCCCGACGGTGGTGACGACCGACGCGGCCGGGATCGCGGCGGTAGACACCTGGGTCCTCGGCACAACGGCAGGAACGACCTACAGGCTCACCGCCAGCGTGACCGACGCGGGCAGCACCGCGGACCCGGTGGTTTTCAGCGCGACGGCGACGGAGGCGGTCTACGACATCGAGATCGTGCACGTGACCACGTCGCTCCTGACCGAATCGCAGCGCCAGGCATTCGAGAGGGCCGAACGGTTCTGGGAGCGCGCGATTACGGGGAATCTCGACTGGAGCACGGTGCGCAAGCCGGCCCTGGAGGACTGCCTGGAGAAGAACGACATCGCCGAGGAGATCGCTGGCGACCGCGTGGTCGACGACCTGCTGATCTACGTCCAGATCAAGGAGATCGACGGGCCCGCGGGCGTGTTCGGAGGCGCCGGTCCCTGCCAGATCCGCGCCGACAACTCCTTGCCCGTGGTTGGGGTGATGTTCTTCGATGCGGGCGACATGGACGGCCTCGAAACCAACGGCCACCTCGAGGGCACCATCCTCCACGAGATGGCGCACGTGATCGGGTTCGGGACCCTCTGGGATCACCTTGGTCTCCTCGAAAACCCGGCTTCGGGGTTCGGCGGACAGGATACGCGGTTCACCGGCGACTCGGCGGTCGCGGCCTGGGGTCGGATCCAAGGCGACGCTTACCCCGACGACGACCTCGTTCCCGTGCAGCACCAGGGCGGCGAGGGCGTGTGGAACGGGCACTGGCGGGAGCTGGTCTTCCGCTCCGAACTGATGACGCCGTTCCCCGACCGCGGGTTGAATCCGCTGAGCGTGCTGAGCCTGGCGTCGATGGTGGATGTCGGGTACGAGGGCGTGGATTTCGGTGCGGCGGATGAGTATGTGCTGCCGCCGCCGGTTTACGCGGATGTCGACGCCCCTCGTGCGGCCGCTCGCGACGGCGCGGTCGACCTCGGTGACCACATCTTGCGCACGCCCATTGCCGTCGTGGACCGGGACGGCAACGTGGTGCGGGTGATTCCGCCTCCGGCGCGCTAAGGCCTCTGCGGCGCCTCCCTCGCACGAGCTTGCACGCGTTGACTCGCAGACCGCGACAGATCGTTCATGTCGATCGTGGCCCTGCCGCCGGTCGCTTCAAAGAAATTGTACACGCGGTCGTCTCCATCGTCTGCGTTCCGGCTGAACCAGGAGATGTCGTCGCTCAACTGGTTCAAGTTCCTCCGGGTGACCGGGTGGTGATCATCGACCAATAGAACCGTTGCCGCGCGGAACTCACGCTGGGATTGAGAGTGGTCGGGCACACGGCTGCCGTGCATTTCAACGATGTCCTCGATCGCATGGTTCCTGACCCGACTCGCGGTGAACATTTGGTTTCCGCTGGCGTGATCGACCCATTGTCCGTCCTCCGCGACCCACAGGTCGGGCACCTCCTCCGGCGGCAGGAATCCCGCCAGGTACAATTCGATGGGGCTGTAGGGCTTGGCGTTAGCGGCCAGCCCGTGTGTCGCCAAGTCTCCAGCCGAATAACGCCCCCCGCCATGGTCCACCAGATCGGCAATGTCGAATCCACCAAGAACCCCGTTGGCGCTGCTGAATCCCCAATGGGGTCCCGAACAATGGGGTCCCGAACCCGGGCTTGGCGCGACTATGGAGTTCGCCCATCTGTGCATCAGCTCGTGCAGCATCGGGCCTGAGTGAATGATGGACCGACTGTCAACCGAGAAAGCGACGGTTCCGTGAACCACCACGCCCTGGAGTGCGTCGGGCCACCTGTCGTCCGAGGAGATCGGTTGGCCGATTCCCCGGACATCGTTGTGGGTGCTGCGGAAGGTGCTTCTGTAGTTGCCTTCGGGATAGTCCTCGGTGTACAGGTTCAAGACGAAGACCAGGAAATCGAAGTCGTCGTCGAAATGCTCGTAGAACTGTCTTGTCCAATCCAACGATGGCCGCCCGCTTGCAGCGAGGTTCTCATCAACGGGCAGGACGAACAGGTTGCCGTTGAAAATCTCTGGCTCGGAGAACACGACGAGATCGTCGAAGAGAATCGTGGCCCCCCTCGATTGGAGCGCGGGAACATGGTCGCGTATCGACAAACGGCTCAGCGGATTCGCTCTCACGTCGATCTCGCTGCCGTTTCCGAGACCCGGGTTGTTCGCCAGCGGCCCAAGGTCGGATATGTCGTTGTGGGCGAGGATCGCCACGCGCAGGCTGGTCAACGCGGCAAGTGGCGAGATGTCTTTAATTCGATTGTTGACGCCGTTCAGGTGTTCCAGTTTGCCCAGGCCCGCCAGAGGCGAGATGTCCGGCGTGTGATTGTAACCGAGGTCCAGCCAGGTCAACTCGGAGAGACCGGCCAGCGGCGAGTAGTCCAGCGGCGGCGGCGGATCGTAGTAGTAGTGGTTGATAGCATGGAGGTTGAGCCTCTGCAGCTTCGCCAGGGCCCGCAACGGCCCGAGGTCGGTGATGTTGTTACTGTGAAGAACCAGTTCTCGCAGATTGCGGGCGTGCTCCAGGCCGGTGAGGTCGCGAATGCCGCCCCCGACCCTGCCAGGTCCACCGGCATAGAGGGAGCTTAGAGTCTGCATTTCGGTGTCGTAGATCGGTTCGCCGCCATCCTTGCCCAACGCCGCTTCGATCACCGCACGAAGGCTGCCGTCCGGAATCCGTACCACGAGGCTCGGTTGGGCGACCGTCACCATGGACTCCCCTCGGACGTCACCAACCGTGGCCGTGATCGTCGCCGTGCCGTTGCCCGCCGCCGTCGCCAGTCCGGAGCCGTCCACCGTCGCCACCGCGTCGTCGCTGGACTCCCACGAGAACTCCGCGCCCGTCACCGCGTGGCCGTTTGCGTCGAACGCCTCGGCGACCAGCCGTAGCGTGTCGCCCGGCGCGATCGTGTCCACCGCTGGCGACACCGTGACCGAACCCGCTGATTGCATCACCGTCACCACCGCTTCGCCCGATGCTTCGCCCGATGTCGCGGCGATCGTCGTTTCGCCAACGCCTGTCGCCGTCACCAACCCCGCCGCGTCCACCACCGCGACGGTCGTGCCGGCACTCGACCAGGCGACCGGGACGCCCTCCATCACGCGCCCGATCTGGTCGCGCACTTCGGCGGCGAGTTGCGCGGTCTGTCCCAGAGCCGCCAGCGCCACCGTGTCCGGGGTAACCGCAACGGTCTTCGGTGCGCGACCCACGACCGTGAGGTCCGCGCGGGCGGTGACGCCGGCCGCAGTGGCCGTGACCTCTGCTTGTCCCAGGCCGACCGCGGTCACGAAGCCCGCATCGTCCACCACCGCCACCGACGTATCGCTCGACGCCCAGGAGAACTCGGCCTCCGCCACGGGATGGCCATTCGCGTCGGTGGCCTCGGCCGCCAGGCGCAGCGTGTCGCCCTCCACCAGCGTGTCGGCTGCCGGGGACACGGTGACCGCGCTGACCCTCTGGGCCACGGACACCGTTGCGCTCCCGGAGACGGCCCCCGCCGTGGCGGTGATCGTCGCTGAGCCCTCTGCGGCACCCGTCACCAGTCCCGATCCGTCCACCGTCGCCACCGGCGCATTGTCGCTCGCCCAGGCAACCGTGGCCCCCGCAATGACCTGTCCGTTCTGGTCGCGCACCTCCGCGCTGAGCTGCACCGTCGCGCCCAGCGCCGCCAGTTCGGCCGTGGCCGGGCTCACCGTGACGGTCGTGGGCCGCGGGGGGTCGGAGGGCGGGGGCGGAGGATCCGTAGTCCCCTCGCCACAGGCGTATGCCCACATGGTCGCCGACAGGGTCGCTGCCGCGAAGATGAAGAGTCGGGGGCAGTTCATGCGTCGATCTCCGGGCCGGGCGGGCTGGTCCTGGTTCAGATTCGGCCAGGGTCCAGAGCTTCACCGACCAGTTTGCAGGCGGTCCAGGCGGAGGGCATCCCCAAAAAGGGGGATGCCTGCTTGCGTTTCTCCCCTACATCCTTCTCCTGACCGCTCGCAGGAAGCGATTGAGGTCTGGAGGGATGAGATGAAGTGGACAGTTCTCGCTGCAATGGCGCCCTGGTGCGTACTGGCGGCCGACGGAACGGCCCAGGACACCGGTGACGAAGAAGTTCAGGATTCGACGCAATCCTTCGCCGGAGCCGCATTCCTGGGCTTCGATCTCATGGTGCCAGCCGGTGAGTTTCGCGAGAACGTGGACTTGACCTGGGGCTTGGCACTCGGGGCTCTGTTCTACCTGAACGAGCCTCGTTCCCTGGCGGTGCGCGGGGACATGGACTATCTGGCCTACGGCTACAGCAGGAAGGTACGAGATCTGTTCTTTGATGCACATCATACCAATTCCATCACGTCGTTTGGTGTCGGTCCCCAGTTCAACAGCGATTTCGGGCCGGGTCGGCTCTTTGCCTTCGGTACGATTGGCGTCTCCCAGTTCGCCACATCAAGGACCTGGACGCTGTTCCCCGGGGATGATCAATCGGACTACCAGCTGGCTCTGACAGCCGGTGGCGGGTTTTCCGCCGACTTGCAGATCCGGGACTGGAAGCCCGCGTTGCAGTTCTCGGCGTCGTATCGTCACCACGGTCCAACCAGGTACGGGACCGGCGGAGACGGTCCGGTCATAATGAGCGACGCGAACCTGTCGATCTTTCGGGTGGGTGTGTCTCACCAGTTCTGAAGCCGCCCTTAAGCGGCTCACCCCTCAACAGGGTCCCCCAAAAGGGGGATTCGGCGCGCCGGCTCCTTCGACATTCTTGCGGTTCGACGGGCTTAACCGAAGCGCGAGGGATGCGAAATGGAGCTATACCGCTGGAGTGACACCGCATTGCGCCCTGGTTCCCTGCTTGCCCTGCTACTGGGAACCGAGGCCCTCAACTCGCTCCCTCTGTCCGCACAGAACATCGGAGACCGCATTCGGGTCACCACCCCCGGGGCAGTTACAGTCGGCGATGTGACCATGGTGGACGATCAGGGCTTCCGGATTCGAGATGGGGAGATCCTTCGATCCTTCACGTATCGCGAGATCGCGCGCCTCGAGCGTAGCACAGGGCGGCGGTCCCAGTGGAAGACGGGGCTACTCTACGGCGGCGGTGCCGGAGTAGGCGCTGGTCTTCTGTACGGAGCACTCGTTAGCGGCACATGCGACGCCCTGACGCTGGGCGGTGCCAGCCAGCAATGCGCCGAGACCGGAGCGGAGGTGGCGGTTGTGGCCGGGCTCGTGTGGGGCGTGGCGGGGGGTCTGCTGGGAACAGGCGTCGGCGCCCTGGTGAGGCGCGAATTGTGGACGGACATCCCGTTTGCCCGAGCCGATGTGAGTCTCCGGCCCATCATCGGGCGCGGTCCTGGCACCAACTCGATGGTCCTTGGAGTGCGCGTTGCCCATTGACCTTGCTCGCAAGAGCGAACGGAACATCCAGACGGAGAGAGACAGACGGGTTAGTCAAACCTGAATTCGAGGAGGAGGTAATCGTGAAAAAGATGTTTGCGCCGGTTTGCGGAGTGGCCCTTGCAGGCTGTGCCACCTTGTTCAACCAGGACGTGAAGGCAATCGCCTTCACATCCGTCCCGGTAGAAGCCGAAGTCTGGATTGACGGGGTGCAAAGAGGCGTCACTCCACTGACGCTGAACCTGGACAATCACACAAGCCATACGGTGACGTTTCGCAAGCAGGGCCACAGCGATGTGGTCTGCAACCTTACGGCCACAACTGGCGCACTGTGGATAGTCCTGGATGTCCTGGGCGGCCTGATACCCGTCATCGTGGATGCGTCCACGGGCGCGTGGAAGAGCGTGGAACAGGACTCGTGCAACGTCACGTTGCCCGAGATGGGTGGGGTTCGCAGAACGGGGCCGGACGGGCAAGTGCGATACATCCATCAGCCCCAGTAGGTGCATCATGTCCATGCGCACCAACGACGGGAGGCACAGTGGCGGTTCCGCAGTGCGATCGAGGCTTCGGTGGCTGTTGATCCTGTGGATGGCCGCTTGCGGGGGGGACGAGAGCGGTACAGGGCCCACCGACGACAACCAGGCCCCAACAGCCGTGGGCTCGATTCCAGCTCAGACGGTCACGGCCGGCGAAGTCGTGTCCTTCGATCTGACATCGTACTTCAGTGACCCCGATGGGGACGCGCTGACCTACACGGCAACCACCTCCGCCCCGGCGGTCGCATCGCCGTCGGTTTCCGGCAGCACTCTGACGATCGCCGGAGTATCCGACGGTTCGGCGACGATAACAGTAACGGCCCGCGACACGGGCGGCCTCACCGCGACACAGAACGTGTCGGTGACCGTGGAACGCCCCAACACGGCGCCAACAGCCTCCGCCACGATCCCTGCCCAGTCCATCGAGGCCGGCAATGAAGTCTCCTTCAACCTCGTGGAGTACTTCAGCGACCCCGACGGGGATGCGCTGACCTTCGCGGCATCCTCTTCCAACTCCGACGTCGCTGCTGCACAGGTCTCGGGCACCCTGTTGACCATCGTCGGCGTATCACCCGGCGATGCGACGGTGACTGTAACGGCCACAGATCCGGGCGGCCTGTCCGCGGAACAGACGGTCATGGTGACCGTGGAAGAAGCGTCCATGGACCGGCAGATCCTGACGGCCTTTTACATCGCGACGGAAGGGGCGGGTTGGGGCACCAACACCAACTGGCTGAGTGACGGGACACTTGGCGCCTGGTACGGCGTCACAACCGACGAGCGTGACCGCGTCACTGAGCTGGAGCTGCCGGAAAACGGGTTGCGCAACTCGATTCCCCGAGAACTGGGTGGCCTGCAGAAGCTTGTGCGGCTGGACCTTAACGGCAATCGCTTCCTGGAAGGGGTGATTCCGCGCCAACTCGGCGACCTCGAAAACCTGGAATGGCTCGACCTGAGCACAAGCCTGTTCCCTGCGCGTGGCACGCTTCCCCCCGAGTTCGGGAAGCTGAAGAAGCTAAGGCACCTCGATCTGAGCGAGATCATCTGGTGGGTTGGCGACGATCCGATCATTCCCTCGGAATGGGGGGACATGGAGAGCCTCGAGAGGCTGGACGTGAGCCATGTCGGACTCCGGGGCAAGCTCCCTCCCCAACTCGGGAATCTGAAGAATCTGAAGTGGCTCGACATCAGCTACAACGTCTTCGAAGGCTCGATTCCACGCGAATTCATGAATCTCAAGCTGGAACGATTCTACTGGGTAGCTACGCAGCAGCTCTGTGCGCCGGCCGACGACGAATTCCAGGCATGGCTCAACTCGATTCCCGACCAGAAGGGTCACAGAACCTGCCCCTCGGGTGGATAGGATGGCACACATGGGCTCCAAGCCGGCGAGGAAGCGCCGACCTGCCGCAAGGCGGTGCAGAATGATCAACGCGGTGAGACTCGGCACGCTCCTCCTGTGGCTGCCATGGACCGCCGCCTGCGGTGGAGACGACGGTGGCACAGGGCCGTCCGACGACAACCAGGCTCCGACAGCGGTGGGCACGATCCCCGCCCAGACGCTAACGGCCGGGGAAGTTGTGACTCTCGATCTCGCCTCCTCCTTCAATGACCCCGACGGAGACGCCCTGAGCTACTCGGCTACGACATCCAACCCGGCGGTCGCATCGCCGACGGTTTCGGGCAGCACCTTGACGATCGCGGGAGTCTCGGAGGGTTCGGCAGCGGTGACTGTCACCGCCACCGATCCGGGGGGCCTCACGGCGACCCAGAACGTTGCGGTGACGGTACAGCGCCCCAATGCGGCTCCGACAGCCACCGGGAGCGTATCTCCGCAGGTCCTGGAGGTCGGCGGGGAGGTCTCTCTCAACCTCGCGGACTACTTCAGCGATCCCGACGGGGACGCGCTGGCCTATGCGGCGACTTCGTCCAGCACCGCCGTGGCGATCACACGGGTCGCGGGCAGCATCATGACCATCACGGGACGGGCCGCCGGCGACGCGACGGTGACGGCCACGGCCACGGACCCGGACGGCCTCTCCGCCAGCCAGACGGTGATGGTGACGGTCGATGAACCTTCAATGGACCGCGAGGTCCTGCGTACGCTCTTCATTCACACCAACGGCGCGGGATGGAGCAACAGCAGCGGCTGGCTGACCGAGGCTGCACTTGGCACCTGGTACGGTGTCACGGCCGACGATCTGGACCGTGTCGTCCAGCTGGAACTTCCCGACAATCGCCTGCGGAACTCGATTCCCCGTGAACTCGGCGAACTGAAGCAACTGATTCGGCTGGACCTCAGCGAGAACGGCATGGAGGGAATGATCCCCCGCGAACTCGGCGACCTGGAGAACCTCGAATTCCTGGATCTCAGCAACAGCCTGTTCTTCGCACGCGGCACGATCCCCATCGAACTCGGCAACCTGAAGAAGCTGAAATCGCTCAACCTCAGCGAGACCAATTTCTTCGGGCAGGGAATACCAATTCCCAGTGAATTCGGCAATCTGGAAAGCCTCGAGAGACTGGACCTGAGAGATGCGGACCTCGATGGCAAGCTCCCCGTACAGCTGGGCGATCTGACGAACCTCAGATGGCTGGACATCAGCGACAACTGGTTCGAGGGCGAGATCCCGCGCGAGTGGATGAAGCTCAAGCTGGACTACTTCCATTGGAAGCCGATCATCGACGACGTCGAGCTGTGCGCTCCGGCCGACGAGGAGTTCCAGAAATGGCTGAGTTCGATAGCCGACCATGAAGGGGGGAAGACATGCGGCGGATAGACTGTGTCCTGACACCTGTCCTGGTGCTCGGGCTTGTCGGGTCGGTGTCGCCGGCGCTCGCCCAGGACCCACGAGCTCCCGAGGCGGTCGGTTCCATTCCCGACCAGACGATCTCGGCGGGCGAGTCGGCGTCTGTCGACCTGACTGCATTCTTCAGTGACGCTGACGGAGATGCGCTGGCGTACGCCGCCACCGCCTCGGATGTCGCGATTGCCGCGGTTTCCGTGTCGGGCAGCGTCCTGACGATCGCGGGCGTGGCGCCCGGCACGGCAGTGGTAACCGTCTTTGCCAGCGATCCCGGCGGCTTGTCCGCTACACAGCGCACTCAGGTCACGGTCGCAGCGCCCAATCGGGCTCCGGAGCCGGTTGGGACGATTCCTCGCCAGACCCTCGCTCCGGGCCAGTGGGTCTCCCTCAGCGTGTCCTCCTACTTCCGCGATCCGGATGGGGAGACCCTGAGCTTCTCGGCAACGACTTCTGACCCGGGCGTAGCTGGTGTCGAGCTTTCGGGCGACATCGTCACCATCACACAGGCAGGCACGGGCACAGCGATTGTCAACACCGTGGCACGTGATCCTGGTGGTCTGTCGGTTCAGCAGAGCATTACTGTGGCCGCAGGTTCGGATGCGGTAGCACCCGCCCCGGCACAACCCGTGGCGGAGCGACCGGAGCCGATCGAACCCGAGTGGACGCGGCCCGGCGCGCCCACGGCGGACGAGACGGGTGCCGGTGCGCAGAGTGCGGTCGAGGCCGGGCAGCCCGATCCCTTCCCTCCAAGGCTGCTCACGGGCTTCGTGGAGTCGACAGGGTATACGCTTGCCCAGGGTCGAGGTCACCTGAGCGCGGGCTACCTGGGCGCCAACCCGCTGGCACAGGCGACAGAGCTCGGGGATTTTGTGCCCGGTGCAGGTCAGGTGTCGTACGGCGTGACCGACGAACTCACACTCACCGCAGGCTCCGGCTTCTTCTACTACAACGTGGCCGGCGGTGACTCGGACCTGTTTCCGTACTTCGCCCCGAAGTTTCGCGCATGGCATAACGATCAGCTCTCTGTTGCCGTCACAGGCTACCTGGGGCTCTGGCTTGCAGAGGAGACCGTGACCTATTACGGCGGCTCCGTTGCAGCCTCGATGGCGGTGAGCGACGCGCTCAGCGTGCACGCTTCCGGGGGAATGCTCGGGATTTCGGCAACGATCTTCGGCGAAACCCTGAACGAGCAGATCGGCGTCGTGGCGGTCGGCGGCGGTTTCAACGTGACGCCGGAATTGGGCCTGGCTGGTGAATTCCGGCGGGTCGGGTTCGAGGATGGAACGAACATCCTCACGGGCGGGCTGCTCTTCTTCCAGGCATTCATCGCTGGCGAAGTGGGCCTCGCGTACTACCTCGAAGACGAGGCAGAGATGCGTCCCATAGTGAGCTTGGCATACCGGTTCTAGCAGACGAGAGTTCAGTGGGATGACAAGCACGGATGTCACACTGTAAAGTACGCTTTACATTTGCTTGGGCGGAATCCGCGAAGGATGCGTGGTTGCCCCCGCGCCGGGTTGCACACGCGGCTGTAGGTTCCGGGGGCACACCCAAGACAAGGTGACCCGAAATGGAAGAATCCGTACCCCTCAATTGGCTGCACCTGGGTATCGGCCTTGGGGCCCTGGCGATCCTGGCGTTGGTGGCAGACTGGCTGAAGTCCCGACTCATCACCCGGACCGTAGGAAGGGTGGCTTCGGAAGCGCAGATTCCCCTGGACGATGGTCCCCTCAACACGACGGTGCTTCTTCGGCTCGCCCCCATTGTGCCCGCCATCGTTGTCTACTACGGCATCGTCCCGGCCCTGGGAGTAACGCAGTCCGAGGTAGAGGCGGGGACGGAAACCCAGATCCTGATCGTCTTCTGGACCGCTGTGCGTCGCCTGTCCGCCGCCTATATCGCGTTGACCATCGCGCGCACCCTGGTCGCGGCGTTCGACGCGTTCAGCGCCGTCTATCACAGAACCTCTCCGGCGTCGATTGCCAAGCCGATCAAGAGCTACGTCCAGGTCTTCACCCTGGCCGTCTATGCCGTCGCCGCTGTGGTGATCGTCGCCATTCTGCTGGGGCGTTCTCCGGTCGCCTTTCTCTCCGGGATCGGTGCGCTGACCGCTCTGCTGATGCTTGTCTTCCGAAACACGCTCGTTTCCCTGGCCGCCAGCATCCAGATCACCGCCAACGACATCCTGCGAATCGGCGACTGGGTGGAGATTCCCCATGCGAATGCGAACGGGACGGTGATCGAAATCGACCTGCACATGACCAGGGTGCAAAACTGGGACAAGACGATCTCGACCATCCCGAATCACAGGTTGATCGGCGATTCGTTCAAGAACTGGCGCGGCATGTCGGAATCGGGCGGGCGGCGTATCAAGCGGGCAATCCTGATCGACGTTAACTCGGTGCGTTTCCTGGAAGCTGGCGAAATCGACAGGCTTGCCGGGCACAAGACCGTGAGCCGCTACCTCAACTACAAGTTGCACGAGATCACGGACGCCGACGCCAAGGCAACGGGGCAGGACGAACCGAGTGGCACGCAGGCTGGGAAAGTCACCAACCTGGAGATATTCCGGGCCTACGTGGAAGGCTACCTGCGTGCCCACCCGAAAACCCACAGGGAAATGACGTTGATGGTCCGCCAGCTGGCTCCCGGACCCCACGGCGCGCCGATCGAACTCTATTGCTTCTCCAACGACACGGAATGGCTCAGCTATGAGGCCTTCCAGTCCGAGATCTTCGACCATCTCTTCGCGATCCTGCCCGAATTCGGGCTGAGGGCCTTCCAGGAACGGTCGGGAAGCGACCTGCCGCGCAGGGAGGAGCCTCTTTCGGCGGCTGGCGAGTAGAAGCCTGCGGACGCCTTGGCGAAGACGCAGTTGCGGCCAAGGGTCATGGCGCGGGCGGACATCCCCCAAAAGGGGGATTCGCGGTCCTGTTGCCGGGGCCACCTTACTAGAGCGAATCCCCCACGTCGGCAGAACAGGATACCTTCCCGCAAGTGTCTGGAAACCGCGCGAATCAGGTCCCCAGACAATTGCTGCCCAGGAGTAGAGAGACGCAGTGCCGTTGCCGATCGCCGTAGAGCGTCCGATTGCCTTGTCCGGCTTGAGGCGTTGCCGGCTCCCGTTGTTTGTCGCGGCGGCGCTGGCCGGCTTGTCGTGGGCGGCCGGTTGCAGCGACGGGACCACGGAACCCCCGACCCTGCCCCCCGACTCCCCGCGACCGACGACCGTGACGATTACGCCTGCGACCGCCCGGCTCACCGCCGTGGGCGCCACCGAGCAGTTCACGGCCGAAGTCCGCGACCAGAACGGCCAGGTGATGACGGGCGCCGAGGTGACCTGGGCGAGCAGCAACGCTTCCGTGGCGACGGTCAGCGGATCCGGGCTGGTGACGGCGGCAGGCAACGGGATGGCGACGATCACCGCGACCGCGGGAGACGCCTTCGACACGGCGGAGATCACGGTAACAAGCCCGGATCGGGCAGTGCTGGTGGCGCTCTATAATGCGACCGACGGCCCGAACTGGGTCAACAGCGACAACTGGCTGACCGATGCGCCTCTGGGAGACTGGCACGGGGTGGACACCGATGGTTCCGGGCGGGTCGTTCGTCTCGACCTCAGCGGACTTTGGGACAGCGAATTCCGCGGATACACGCCGCATGGACTAAGGGGTCCGATCCCGCCCGAACTCGGCACGCTGGCGAATCTGCGCTTCCTGTCGCTCTACAACAACAACCTCACGGGCCCGATTCCACCCGAGCTGGGTGATCTGGCGAGCTTGCGCGGTCTGTCGCTCTACAACAACGACCTTACGGGTCCGGTCCCGTCTACGCTCGCCAATCTCGCCAGACTGGAGGGGCTGGATATATTCGGCAACGACCTTTCGGGTCCGATCCCGCCTGAGTTGGGTAGCCTTGCCAGCCTGACGCGGTTGCAACTCGGCTCAAACAGCTTGTCGGGCGCGCTTCCGCCCGAACTCGGCAAGCTCGTCCGGCTGACGTACCTGAGTCTCTCCAGAAACGACCTGTCCGGCCCCATTCCGCCCGAACTCGGCCTCCTCACCAACCTGACACAGTTGTACCTCGGGTCCAACGATCTGACCGGTCCGATCCCACCGGGCTTCGTACGGCTCAACGAGATGCGGCTATTGAACGTTGGAGAGAACGAACTCTGTGTGCCCGCGACATCCGTTTTCGCTGCGTGGCTACGAGCAGTGGAACGCCACGACGCCCCGCCGACGGGCTTCTGCAACACGGCCGACGTCGCGGTGCTCAATGCCTTGTATGGTACGGCGGGCGGCACCGGTTGGACCGAGTCCGGCGGCTGGCCGGATGGACGTTTCGTTGAAGACTGGTACGGGGTCGATGTGGATTCCGTGGGCCGCGTGACGGAACTCGATCTGACCCACAACGGACTTGAGGGGGAACTTCCGCCGGATCTGGGTGCGATGACGCGATTGACCGTACTTCGGATCGGCAACAACGGACTGTCAGGCCGGCTGCCATTGTCATTGGCGCGGGCCCCTCTACGGGAGTTCCGCTATGCGGAGACGGAGTTGTGCTCCCCGGCCGACGAGTCGTTTCAGACGTGGCTGGCCGCCATTGCATTACACGAGGGCACGGGGGTCGAGTGTATTCCCCTGACCGAGCGTGAAATCCTGGGAATCCTGTACAACGCAACTGGTGGACGGAACTGGCGCAACAACAACAACTGGCTCACCGACGCGCCGTTGCGGGACTGGTATGGCGTCAGCGTGGATGGCCAAGACCGGGTGGTCCGCCTGCTTCTGCACGAGAACGATCTCGCCGGCCCGATTCCACCGGAACTCGGCAACCTCGCCACCCTGACGGGGCTGGATCTCTCGGGGAACGACCTGTCGCACGCGATACCTCCCGAGCTCGGCAACCTTTCCAGCTTGACAGCATTATCCCTCAGCAGCAACAGGTTTTCCGGTCCGATCCCGCCGGAACTCGGCAGCCTCGCCAACCTGGAGTGGCTGAACCTCTCGCAAAACCGACTCACAGGTCCGATTCCGCCCGAACTGGCCAGCCTCGCCAGCTTGATTTGGTTGAACCTCTGGGACAACCAACTTAGCGGCCCGATTCCGCCGGAACTCGGCAACCTCGCCAACCTGGAGCAGCTGAATCTCGGGTCCAACCGGCTGACCGGCCCGATCCCCTCCCAGCTCGGCAACCTCGCCAGCCTGACAGACTTGAGGCTCGGGGCCAACCGGCTAACCGGCCCGATCCCGTCCGAACTCGGTCGCCTCGCCAACCTGACAGGTCTGTGGCTCGGGGCCAACGACCTCACCGGCCCGATCCCGGCGGAACTCGGAAATCTTGCCACCCTTGTAACGTTGCGCCTGTGGGCCACCAGGCTGAGCGGTCCGATTCCGCCCGAACTCGGCAATCTCGCCAGTGCGACACACATCGTCATTGGCCTGAGCAATGTGAGCGGCCCGGTCCCACCGGAACTGGGCAAGCTAACCAACCTTCAAACGCTGGAACTGCGCGGGAATCGCCTGACTGGTCCCATCCCGAAGAGTCTGTTGCAACTCGATCGATTGCAGCATCTGGGCATCAGGGACAACGCGACGCTGTGCGTACCCGGAACCGGCCCATTCACCTCCTGGTTGCGGAAGATCCCACGCCACGACGCGGAGGGGGTTGGATGCAATGCAGCCGACCTGGCCGCGCTCAAGGAACTTTATGAAGCCGCCAGTGGTGCCGACTGGATCGAATCGGCAGGCTGGTCGAGCGATGGTCCCGTAGAGGACTGGCACGGCGTAACGGCCGATTCCCTGGGGCGTGTCACGGCACTCGATCTGACTCGCAACGGGTTGGCCGGACACCTCCCGGGAAGCTTGCCGCACATGGCTCGAATGACCGAGTTGAGGATCGGCGGCAACCCCGACCTTTCCGGCCGCCTCCCGCTCTCGCTGGCCAAACTCCCCCTCCGGGTGCTGAACTACGCCGGCACCGGGCTGTGTGCACCGGAAGACGCATCATTCCAGGCCTGGCTTGACGACATCGCTTCCCATGATGGTACGGGTGCCGAGTGTCCACCAATGTCGGACCGCGAGATTCTGGAGGTGTTCCATGAAGCCGCTGGAGGGCAGGGGTGGGTCAACAGCGACAACTGGCGGACCGACCGGCCGCTGGGGACTTGGCATGGAGTGGACACGGACGGTGAAGGACGGGTGGTCTCGCTCAGACTGCGGGGCAACGGAATATCGGGCTCGATCCCCTCGGAACTCGGAGGACTGGCCAGGCTGGGGGTCCTGTCTCTCGACCGGAATGATCTGACGGGTGCGATCCCGGCCGAATTGGGGAACCTCGCCAATCTGCGAACGCTGTCACTTGTCGAGAACGACCTGACGGGCCCCATCCCGGCCGAGCTTGGCGGTCTCACCAATCTGTTCAACGTGTCTCTCGGCCGGAACGACCTGACGGGCGCGATACCGCCCGAGTTGGGAAACCTCGCCGGTCTGCGGTGGTTGGAGTTGGTTGCGAATCGCCTGACGGGCAGTATCCCGCCCGAACTGAGCCGCCTTGCCCGCCTGGAGGTGCTATACCTTGGCGACAACGAGTTGACGGGTCCGGTGCCGCCGGCATTGGGTGGCCTGGTGCACCTGCGCCACCTCGCCCTGCAAGCGAACGCCGGCATGTCCGGGCCCCTTCCGAGAAGTTTGACCAATCTCGCGCTCCTCGAAACGTTGCTGACCGTCGGCACCGGCCTCTGTGCGCCCTCCGACCCCGGGTTCCTCGACTGGCTCGAGGGCGTCGCGAGCCGGCAGGTGGGCCTCTGTGGCCATGAACCCGCGATGGCCTATCTTGTCCAGGCCGTCCAGTCGCGGGAGTTTCCGGTTCCGCTCGTTGCCGACAGGGAGGCGCTGTTGCGCGTGTTCGTCACCGCCGGCCATGACAACGACGAGAGGCTTCCTCCGGTGCGGGCCTCGTTTTACCTCAACGGCATCCTCGCACACGTTGCCGAGATCGCCGGCAAGGCGGGCCCGATTCCCACCCAGGTCGACGAGGGATCTCTGGAGGCATCGGCCAACGCCGTAGTTCCTGCAGAAGTCATCCAACCAGGGCTCGAGATGGTGGTCGAGGTCGACCTGGACGGAACGCTTGATTCCGGGCTGGGGGTGGCGCGACGGATCCCGGACATGGGCCGAGCGACCGTCGACGTGCGGGCCGTTCCGCCGCTCGATCTCACGCTGGTGCCGTTCCTGTGGACCGAACAGCCGGACTCCGCGATTGTGGCATGGGTCGACGGGGTGGCATCCAACCCGGCCGGAGACGTTTCGGTCGAATGGGCGCGCACTCTATTGCCGATAGGCGATCTGACGGTGACGGCACACGAGCCCGTGCTGAGCTCGAGCAACAACGCATACGACCTTGTCGCTGAGACCCGGGCAATCCGGGTCATTGAGGGCGGAACAGGATACTACCAGGGCATGATGATGCCACCCACTACTGGTGCCTGGGGTCTTGGATACCGCGGGCAGCCTGTGAGCTTCAGCACGGGGACCGGGGTCGACACCCACGAATTGGGCCACAACATGAGCCTGCTCCATGCGCCGTGCAGAGCGCCTGACCCGGACCCCGCTTATCCCTATCCCGACGGCACCATCGGAGCCTGGGGATACGACTTTGCGGACGGTGTGCCCGTACACCCATCCCGGTACGACATAATGGGCTACTGCGGTGACCGCCCGACTTGGATCAGCGACTACCACTTCTCCAGGGCGCTCCATCACCGCCTTCGCACCGAGGGCGCGCACGGCGGCCGTGTCGCCGCACGTCCCTCGTCCTCGCTGCTCCTGTGGGGCGGTGCGGACTCAGACGACGAACTCCATCTGAACCCGGCCTTCGTGGTCGACGCACCTCCTGTGCTTCCCCGCTCCGGTGGCCAACACCGTATCACAGGGCGGACGACCAACGGCAGCGAACTCTTCTCATTCGGCTTCGCCATGCCCGAGACGGCCGATGGCAACGGGAGTTCATCCTTCGCCTTCGTTCTCCCGGTGCAACCGGGATGGGAGGAGCTTCTCGCCAGCATCACCCTCTCCGGTCCCGGTGGATCGTTCACCCTGGATGGGGAGAGTGATCTGTCGATTGCCATCCTCCGCAACCCGCGAACAGGGCAGATTCGCGGCATCCTGCGCGACCCGCTGCAGGCCATGCAGGCGGCCGGAGACGGGGGAGCAGGGCGTGCCGCGGATCTCGAGGTGCTTTTCAGCCGGGGGATTCCGGGCCCGGAGTCGTGGAGGCGATGACGAGACAGTCCCCGCAAGGCAGGCGCCGCACGGGAAGCGAAGCGACCATGACCAGGAATCACAGGCAGAACCGCGACAGTATCCTGATGCGCCCTTCGCGCTCATCGCGCTGGCGGTTGTGACCATGTCAACCCCGCTGGGCGCCCAGACAGTTGGAGACTGCGTCCGCGTGTTCTCTGCGGGCACCGTGACCTTTGGCCGGGCCACCGCCATGACCGACGAAGGGTTCGCACTCGTCCAGGGTGGGATGCGCCGATCCTTCACCTATCGGGGCCACGGTCTGTTGCTGGGAGCGCGTGTCGCGTTCTGATGGTGAAGGCACGCGCCTCCCGGTCTCCTGGCAGGGCGGCCTACGCGCGGCCATGCCCTGTCGGGCTATGTTGGTGGCCTCCGGCTCGCTTCGGGATGAGCCGCGAGAAGGAGCGGGCGTTGCCGGACCTGTGGTATGCCGCCTGAACCGTCTAGAAGGCAGTCCGATGTAAAGAGGACATTACAGAATGTAATGTCAGTATTACTTTTCCCGGCCGAAGCCG
>VXQO01000004.1 GCA_009838975.1 Gemmatimonadota bacterium
CCCCCCCCCCCCACTTCTTTACCCCCTCACCCCGCCATACGCCCTCTAGTCGGTGCTCGTGGGCCCGGTCATGTGTATACCACACTGGAGCCCGGCAGCGGGGGGAGGTTGGGGTTGGCTACATACCCGCTATCATTTTGCGATCATTGTGATAGCATCGCTCGATCCGCCTCGTTATTGCGGTTCGTCGCTCCCGCACCCGTGACTTCGCCCCACGCCGACACGGAGACCCTTGAACGGCGGCAATCGAATTGACAGTGTCCCTCCTTGCGGAGCCAAGGAGGGGATGTCGAGGACTACGGGCGAGGGTGGAGGCGACTTGGGGCGGAGGGGGTGTCGGTATGAGTGAAGGCTTCGATTTCGAGCGGCTCGTCGAGCTGTGCCAGCGTACGCATGAGGAGACGAGGCGTTCTGCCGTCCGTGCGATCGACCGTTCGCTGGTCGTGAGGAACTGGCTGTTCGGATGGTACATCGTGGAGTACGAGCAGAGCGGCGCGGATCGGGCCGAGTATGGCAGGCGGACCCTGAAGAAACTGTCGGAGGCTCTGCAGGCGAGGATCGGACGGGGCTTTTCAGTGGACGTTCTGGAGCAGATGCGGCGGTTCTACCGAAGCTACGACCACATGATCGCGGATGACTCGGCCAGCGACGATCTCGCGATGCCATCTCAGGCCCTTTGTGACCAGTCGATTCCCGAGACGCCGTCTCGGATTTCTCGCGAACAATCGGTTTCCGATACGCGGTCTCGGATTTCATCCGGTCTATATCCTGGAACTGCTCCAAGTCTCGCAAAGCTCGCCGGGCGGTTCCGCCTTGGCTGGTCCCACTACGTCACTCTCCTGTCCGTAACCGACCCCGACGCCCGCCGCTTATACGAGATCGAGGCCGCAGAAAACGGTTGGAGCGTCCGGGAACTCAAGCGGCAATTGGACAGCTCCCTTTACCAGCGGCTCGCGCTCAGCCGCGACAAGCACGAGGTCCGCCGTCTGGCCCGTGACGGGCAGGTCGTCGAGAAGGCGTCGGACCTGATCAAGGATCCGGTGGTCCTGGAGTTTCCTCGGCCTGGAGGAGAAGCCTGCCTACTCCGAGAGCGACCTGGAGACTGCGATCATCGATCGACTGCAGCAATTCCTGCTGGAGTTGGGGAAGGGCTTCCTGTTCGAGGCGCGCCAGAAGCGATTCAGCTTCGATGACAGTCACTTCTTCGTCGATCTGGTGTTCTACAACCGTCTGCTGCGGTGCTACGTGCTGATCGACTTCAAGACCGGGAAGCTGACCCACCAGGATCTCGGCCAGATGCAGCAGATTGAGGAGCGCGAGGAGTTTCTGGAACGGGCGGACGCTCTGGCGGCGACCACTTCCGGCGTCAAGCAGACGGACGGCACCATCCTCATTCGGGAGGACCGCGATCGGTGAGGGTGACGATCATTGCGAGCGTGGATATACACAACGCTTTCGTTGTCAACCGGTTTGTTGTGGATATTGTCAACTACACATGTCATTGTGTAATGTGGTGTTGACGTTTTTCGGTTGCTTTGGAGACGTTGAGCCCCCGGACTAGCCTTCCCTCGCGAGCCGGGCACTTACCAGGCGATGGAGGCCGACATGCACCGCACCCAGAATGGCCAGGCTGCCATGGTCGTCATGAGTCCCGAGCGCTACGACTTCCTGGCCCATTCGGCCGAGCGCGGACGCATATGGCGCGAGGCGATCCGTGACCTGGCTGATGAACTGGGTTTGGAGTTGTGAGCCGATACAAGGTACCTGGTGACTCTATCCCGCTTCGATCCTCTCAGGCGTCGGACCCCGGCGACCCGCGGCAGTCACTGCGCCACGTCCTGCTCACGAGCGATCCCGGGGCTGACCGGATCCGGATTTGGACAAGGGACATCGGGCGGCGCTTCCTGCTCGAATCATCCTACGCCCGCGAACCCGACTTTGCGCGGCTTCATATCGACGATCTCTCGTTTCTGTTCGTCGCCTACGACACGCGTTTCCTGCACGGGCTATGCGGGCAGCTGCTCGGCCCGGAAGGCGTGACCTTCCGCCTCTCCAGCCGGATGACGCGCGCGGCCGGCAAGACCACGTGCTTCCGTCGCCTTGATGGTACGACCCGTTTCGAGATCGCCGTGGCCACTTCCGTCCTCTTCGACGGCTTTCTGGCGGACGATCCGGAAGTGACCGTCTGCGGCCTTCCGTGCGGCAACCGGTTGGAAGCGCTGCAACGGCTGTTCGAGCACGAACTCGTCCACCTCGCGGAGTGGCTGTGCTGGGACGAGAGTCACTGCGGACGCAACCGCTTCCAGGACATTGCCACGAGGCTGTTTGGCCACCGGGCACACACTCACCGGCTCATAACCCGCCCCCACCGCGCCGCCAAACTGGGCTTCACCGTGGGCGCCCGCGTGAAGTTCCGTTACCGGGGTCGGTGGCTACACGGGCGCGTCAACCGGATCACGAAGCGCGTCACGGTGCTGGTTGACGATCCGACCGGAGAGCTCTGGTCCGACGGGCGCCACTACGTTCGCTACTACGTTCCGCTGGGAGAGCTCCGGCCGGTGCTGGCGGACCGGATCCGCGCCACTCGATAGGGCCCGACTTCACCTCACCTCGACTCGCTGCAGGGTCCCTTGGGCAACCTGACCATACACAACCTGGACGACGGTGTCATCGACATCGCCTACCACCGGAGGATCCGTACGATGTTTCCGTTCTCATCCGCGATGGCAAGGAAGCCCAGGTGGACGTCGTTGGTGAAGTCCAGGCGCTCCGCGTCCGCTGTCTCGCGAGCGGCCATTGCTGCAGCGGCGCCGTCCTTGGCCCCGTTGTACAGCCGGTAGGGATCCGCCTTGGTGACGTCCACGGTGTAGCCCAGGTCGGCGAGCGATTGGACGGTGACGGCGCTCAGGATGGATCCGCCGCCGAACCCGCCCATTAGCTCACCTCCGAATACGCCTTTTCGCAGTTCGGCATCCGTCGGATACGAAGTCTTCCAGTGGGCGTCCACCGAGAAGGCGTTTTCCACCGGAACCTTGGAACCGGCTACGTAGTTCGTGCCTCCAGCAGCGTCGAAAGCTTCAATGGCCAACGGCCCCGAAAAGTGGGTGTCGGCTCCCAGTCCGTCGCGCCAGGTTGGGTTCTTCAAGAATCCCGTAAGGTGCCAGATGGTGCCGAATCCCAGTGCGTGCCCGATTTCATGAGATGCAGTTTTCACTACGCCGGCACGGCTTCCCACTGGGTCCTTCCTTGGATTGATTCGCAAGCCACCAACATAGGGAAGGTAGGAGTCACGCAGGAGACAGGTACCCCCTCTGCCCGACACGCCTCCGTAGGGTTCCTGGATTCCAACGAACACCAGAAGGTCATCAACCACACCGTAGAATCTGAATTCCCCGCCTTCGACATAGCACCGGCGCCCGGCCGGACTAATGTTCCCGGACAGTGGCACATCTGGCAGATCCCCGGAAATAACCTGCATCCAGCGCTGAGCTGCCTCTCTCACAGCGCTATCCATAGGCTCGGTACGATGTCCTGCGAAGACGACGTCTATGTTGAAGACATCGGGATCCGGTGCCGGGAGCACGATGACCCGTACGGGCTGAGTAGCAAAAAAACCTCCCGGATCACTCGCCTTGAGGAGAAGTGTTGATTCGCCCTCCTGGCGTCCTGTTAGCATCAGTTGGTCTCCGTCAACACTCGCACGGAACGGGGAGGGATCATCGTTGACGGTGTAGATCAGTTGATCACCATCGGGATCCGAAAAGTGGAACGTGAGATCCAGGGGCGCGGTTGGTCCACCTGCCTGTATGATATGCGACTGTATCCGACCCACCGGCACCGGAGCACTGTTGCGCGTGTTGGCGAACAGGACAAGAGGATCTCCGGTGCGCAGTACAAAGCCCAGTTGACTTGGCAGTGTCGGCACCTGGCCAAGATCGAGAAAGGTAGCGCGCGAGTCGCCAGTCGTTGGACGTACGACAGCTCCCGCGCCCGTCGTTTCCCCGGGGGTAAGGGCCAGCACGGTATCCGAGGCGGAGCCATTGCCAACCAACAGCGGCACGACGACCGGAAGCGGTGCGCCCTCTGCGACGGTGACGGCAACGGTGGCCGGTCCGGCAGCCAGTCTGTCCGCCGTGTCAATGCGTTCGAGCTGGAGTGTCAATTCGAACGGAGCACCGGGATTCTTTTCGAGACTGACCCACTGGCTGCTGCGAAGTCCCGCAAACAACCCATCCGGAAGCTCGGTGAGTTGATTCGCGGCGAGATTCAGGAGTCTGAGATTGCTCAATCCGGCGAATAGGGTGCGCGGCAGCTCCGCAAGCTGATTCGATGACAGACCAAGCACGTCAAGATGGTGCAAGCCTGCAAAGATGCCCTTTGGCAGACGACGCAAGCTGTTGTTCACCAGGTCGAGGCGGCGAAGTTCGATCAGGTTGCGGAATACGCCTTCGGGCAGTTCCGACAGATCATTACTCCTGAGGGAAAGGCCAACAAGGTTCTCGAGGCCAGCGAAGGCATCTTCGTGCACCGTCTTCAGCAAGGGTTTCGGGTTGAGGAAGACTCGCGTCCCTGTCAGATCGAGTGTCTCGAGCGCGACCAACCCCGCAAACATGTCTGCAGGCAGATGGGAGAAGTTGTTGAAGGAGAGATCGAGGGATCTCAGCGAACGCAGGTCTTCGAATATGCCGACGGGAAGTTGCGTCAAGCTGTGCTGAAACAGTGAAAGGCGTTCGAGGTTGGACAGTCCGGCGAAGATTCCGCTCGGAAGTTCAGTGAGTCCGCCAGAGCCATCGTGGGGGCTCTCGGGATAGTGGTCGATGGTGAGGTCTCCCAGTCCAGCCAGACCGTCGAAGTCGGCCGCTCTCAAGCTGGCGACGCTGGTCCGCGTGCTCAGGTAGCCGGACACGTAGAGCGAGGAGATGCCTGTCAAGTGTGCGCTGGTGACGGAGGGACAATCGTCCTGTTTGGCCGTGCTCACGATCGCCTCGGCGACCTCTGGAGTGCGGTCGCACACACCCTCTTCGATCACGACGGTGGCAGATGAAGCACCGAGGTCGTAGACCCGCTCAGAGGCAAGTAATCGGACCACGAGCGCCTCGCGCGGCGCCTCGATCTCGTCGTCGTCGCGTATCGTGACCTCGATCGTTGTGTTCGGGTGCGTCGAACCGAACTGCAGCGAGCCGCCCGACCCTGTGGTGTAGTCGGCTTCGTCGGCGTCGGTCGTCGCAGGGTTTTCGTCCGCGACCAGCTCGTACTGTACCGTCAGAGGCGAAGAGGGGGGTGGTGAGACGGTAACGGCGAGCGCAACGGTCGCACCCTCGGCGGCTGAGACAGCGGTGTCGACGAACGAAACCACCGGAACGTGAGGCAGGGCTTCGGCAGATACCTCTCCCGTAACATCGCCCACCGCGATCACCAGCTTCTGAGCCCCGGGTTGCTCTCCGAGCGTCCAGACTGTACTTGCGCGGCCAGCGCTGTCGCTTGCAATGGACGCCGGGTCTACTGATCCATGGCCGTCTGCAGGTTGGAAAGCCACCTCGGCACCGGAGACAGGTGAGCCACCTCCATCCTCGACCACCACGGTAACGGCTTCACGCAACGCGTTCCCGGCTCGGGCGCTTTGACCTGCTCCCGCGACCACATGTAGTTGACCCGCAATCTGAGCTACGATGACCGTGGCGGTTCCGGACAGACCGGCACTGGTCGCAGATACGTCAGTCGTCCCGTTGGCGACCGCGGTAACGAGCCCGCTTGCATCCACTACCGCCACCGAGGGATCAGTGGTGGTCCATCGGATGGAAGCGTCCGGTATCGGCTGCCCGGCGCCGTCGAGTAGCGAGGCGGAATACCGCACTGTGTCACCCAATGCCACGAGCGTCGCCGAAGCAGGATATACGTTCAGCGTAGCGGGGACGGGAGGCTCAACTGAACCGTCCCCACATGCGGCAGCAGTTGCCAATGCCAGTAGTGCGGGCCAGGCGCGGGTTGTCATGCCATCTCCTGATCATCGGCAGGAAGTTGCGACCCCTGTTCGGCCAACGAGCGATCCCGGGGCTGACCGGATCCAATGTTGGACAACGGACATCGGGCGGCGCCCTACCGCAACCAGTCCCCCCGAACCCGTTTGCATTGTAGCAGGACATTGTCTTGCCATCCCACGATGCACTCCACGTTCGTATACCAGCGAGTCATATCGCGAAAGCTGGATATCATCTGCGGGACAATGGATTCAAGGTAGGACCGGTACTCTTCCGACGATATCGCCTCACCGTCTTCAGGCACCCGAATCAGGTCATCTTCCACCGCTCCCAACACAACCTCGGTCGCCATGTAGGTTGTTACTCCCTCATTCACCGCAAGCGCCAGAATCATCCCGGGAAGCCCACCGTAGAGGGCCGGACCGAACGAGACCGGAATGTCCGGGGCGAACCAGGCCTCAACCCGGTGGTCCGCAGCTTCTCCAACCGCTCGGGTGACCCTGTATCCCAGATGCTCTCCATGCTGCTCGGTGATCGTCCACGCGACCGGAACGACCCCCTCGGCGATGCGAAAGCGTGTCCTCCCGACATCGAGCACCTTGACTGCCGAGGACCCGTCCTCTCCGACGTACGCCTGTCCGAGGGCGCTTGGCGTGAACGCGTACCATGCTTCGAGGGCTCGGCCCAGGGCGTTCAGAGTGGTGCCGGTTGCGCGAAACCGTGCCGGGGCAACCCCACGGCCCCTGTTCCACGTTTCCCTCACCATCAGGGACCGTGAAGGAGTGAAGTGGAGCATGAACGGCGCGCTGCCCCATGCTTCCAGCACCGCGGGTACTTCAGCCAGTTCCCCGGGCATATCGACATCCAGCGACACGCTGCTGGCGTAGGAAATGGTTCCGCTCTGCCCGTCCGCGCTGACATCCACCCTCACGCGGCCGTGATGAGCACCCGTCATCGGGTCGAAGAGTTCCAGCCTTCCGGTTTCGTCCAGGAATCCCGCGACGGCTTCTGTGACAAAGCCTACACCGCCAAAGTGATGGAACTCGCCGGGTCCGCCTCCCCGTCCTCCCAAGTGCCCGGTCCATCGACCCGTCGCGTCGTAGCGCAGGACGGTTTCGGCGAACCCGTCCGAAACCAGCAGTGAACCATCGGGCGCCACAAACAGCGCCAGTGGGTTCCCGATGTAGTGCTCCTCCGTCTCCTCCAGCTCGAGGCTGTGGCGGAGGATCAGATCGGGTCCGGGATTCTGGGCTGCTGCACCGTTGGCAAATACGACCAGCAGACCCAGGAGGATTGGCATCGGGGGCACATGGCGGCGATCATCCATTATTCTGGCGCTCCATCCAAACCGGCTGTCCCCCAGCAATCATTCCGACGTTGGGCTGACGTGAGTCGGCCGAGAAAGAGAGTCTGGTCAGCCACGCTGACAATCGAATCGGTCACCACCCCGTTAGCAACCAGATACGCCCGTGGCGCGGGACCTCGGCGAGGCCCGGTGTCAGATTCCGGGCCGAACTTGTTTGCACTGCACCAAAGCGTCTCGCCATCCGACCAGACATTCCACGTTCCGATACCAGCGAGTCATATCGCGAAAGCTGGATACGACCTCCGTAGCAAAGGAACTCACGTACGACTGATACACTTCCGGCGATGTCGCCTGACCGTTTTCAGGCACCCGGATCAGTCCATCTTCCACCGCCTCCAACACGACCTCGGTCGCAATGTAGGTCGTTACTCCCTCATTCACCGAAAGCGCCAGAATCATCCCCGGAAGCCCACCGTAAAGGGCCGGGCCAAACGATACCGGAATGTCCGGCGCGAACCACGCCTCAACCCGGTGGTCTGCAGCCTCACCAACCGCCCGGATCACTTGGTGTCCCAGATGCTCCCCGTGCTGCTCGGTGATACTCCACGCTACCGGAATGACCTCCGCAGGGACGCGATAGCGTTCCCCACCAAGCTCCAGCACCTTGACTCCCGAGGACCCTTCCTCCCCGAAATAAGCCTGTAAGAAGCGGCTTGGCGTGACCGCGTACCACGCTTCGAGGGCTCGTCCCAGGGCGTTCAGGTTGGCTCCGCTGGCACGAAACCTGGCGGGAACAACCCCGCGGCCTCTGTTCCACCTACCCCGCACCATCAGGGATCGCGAAGGAGTGAAGTGGAGCAGGAACGGCGCGCTGCCCCATGCTTCCAGCACTGTGGGTACTTCAGCCAGTTCCCAAGGCAACTCGACATCCAGCGACACGCCGCTGGCATAGGAAATGGTACCGCTCTGCCCGTCCGCGCGGCCGACCGAAACCGCGATCGCGAGTACACCTGCGAACAGTGCCCTCATCGCACCGTACCCGTGCACCGATCCGGATCGATGGTGAATCGTTGCACGACCGTTGCCATGCTGGTCTCCGCGCCCGCCTGCAGCCGTCGGTCCAGGACCCACAGAGTGTTGCCCTGCAGAAGCGGAATCGGCACTCCGACATCCGAAGTGGGGATCAGGGTGTCGCCGCAGCCGCGATCACTATCGAAACGGGACACGGCCGCGTAGAGCTTGGCACCGGTCATGGTGCCGTCTTCGTCGCGGTCACTCTCCTGGTGAAGCGTGTAGACGTTCCCGGCACCGTCCCGCGACAACTCGCGAACCAGCGACGAGGACGTAAAGAAGTCGAAAATCCATGACCGCAAGTCCTGTTGACTATCCGGCTGCTTGCCGCGCATGACTTCGAGAAACTCAGCTTCATCCGGTTCGCCGCGCCGCAGCCCCTTTCCGATCCAGACCGTATCGGTGACCGCACCTTCGTGAGCGATCCGAATCACGAAGGGGCTTCCGGTAAACCCCAGCACCAAATCACGGTCCCCCACGTCGAGGAAACCGATGGACAGCGATCCCGCCAAGGCATGTCGCTCTCTATAAGGTGCAGGCACCGTCCCACGGTCCAGCACGATTGGCGGCGCCTGCTCCGGGAGACCGACTGCGTCCACCAGGTCTGCGATGGCGATCACCCCATGGGATGCCGACGAGACCCGGTTGTTTCCCACAAACCAGAGCGAGTCACCCGAAACCGCAAAGGACGACGGCCGGTTGTTGACATCCACCCTCACGCGGCCGTGGTGAGCACCGGTCATCGGGTCGAAGAGTTCCAGCCTTCCGGTTTCGTCCAGGAACCCCGCGACGGATTCTGTGACAAAGCCTACACTGCCCAAATGCAGGAACTCCCCGGGCCCGCTTCCCCGTCCCCCCAAGTGCCCCGTCAGTCGACCCGTCGCGTCGTAGCGCAGGACCGTTTCGGCGAACCCGTCGGAAACCAGCAGTGAACCATCGGCCGCGACGAACAGCGCCAGTGGGTTCCCGATGTAGTGCTCCTCCGTCTCCTCCAGTACGAGGCTGTCGCGGAGGATCAGGTCGGGTCCGGGATTCTGAGCGGCTGCGCCGTTGGCGAATGCGACCAGCAGACCCAGGAGGATCGGCGTCGCGAGCACATGGCGGCGATCATTCACTATTCCGGCGCTCCATCCGAATTGGCTGTTCCCCAGCAATCATTATGACCTGCCGGGAAACCCTTGACGAGGCCCGTCGCGGACTGGCCGCCCATCTGGTGGAGCGCAGGCGCGTCTGGGGCCGCTCTCATTCGGCGAGGGCCCGCACCACGGCTTCGGGATCGCGGTCGATCACGGTCAACAGGACCCGAGCCGCCCGGTCCGGGACGCGCCGCCCCTGTTCCCATTCCTGTACCGCCCGCACGTCGAGGCCAAACCGGTCCGCAAATCTCTGGCGGCTGAGCTTCAAGCGCTTTCGGAGAGCCACGATGTGCTCCGCAGCGGGATCGTCGACGATTCGACAAGGGAGCGACTTGTCTCCTCGCACACGGGATGGTGGGGACTCCAAGGTGTCCAAGGCGCGTGGGCGAAGGGATAGCTGGATGGGCTCGGATCGTCGTCGTCCGCAGGAACATGGCCCGAGGCGTGAAGGCGATGGTACGTTCGAAGGGATTCGACAGCGATCTACCGGATGAAGCGATGATGCAGAAGTGGTTGCGATCCGACGGTTGGCTGGCCGGAGGTGTCGGCGGCGTGGTGGCCGTCCCGCTCGCGATCGTATTGCACGAACTCGGGCACTTTGGAGCATTCGTCGCATTCGGATTACCCGACCCGGTCCTTCGTTATGCCTCCGTCAGCTGGGCCCATTCCGGGGAGTGGGTTGCGCTCTTCCGCGCGGGAGACATGGCGGCGGCGGCAGCGCTCGCTGAACCGTGGAAAATGGCGGTCACCATGGCCGCGGGGCCTGCGGTGAGCTACCTGACGGCCATCGTCTGCGTGTTCGCGGTCCGTCGCTTCGGCCCCGGCCCTCTATCGCTGGTTCTTGGCCTCGGATTGTCGGCGCCGGGGCAAGGGCTGGGGGCCTTGATGGTTCTGGCCATCAACCTCTTCGGCGGCGGATTCATAGGAAGCCAGGACGAAGCGTGGGTGGCGTCGATCGCCGGAATCTCGTCGTCCCTTACCGCTCTACCCGGTGTCGTCTGCGTCGTGCTCGCACCCTGGTTCCTCGTGACAGCCATCCCTCGCGGTCGGAGAGTCCGAGTCGTGGTCCCGGTAGCGGGCGGCATGGTTCTGGGCCTTTTCGGTTGGCTCGGTTGGCTGGGGCCCCTGCTTCTTCCGTGACCCCGTGCGAGCCCGTCACGGACCGACGTCAGCCCTTGCGGCATGCAATCGCATGCGTCCGCGGATGGTCACTCCGTAGTGTTTCGAATCGGGAGTTAGTACGTCGATGTACAGCAAGCGCGTCTTCACCAACTGGTCGGTCAGTTCCTGAAGCTGGCCGCCTGTCCAGGATTCGGAATGCGCCAGCGTGCCTGGATCGTCTGTTTTCAACGACAAGGACCGGCGGGGTGCAGCCGATACTCTATCCTCGATGTGGCTTAGCAAACGGGTCGCCCGGGCCTCGTGGCTCAGTGCGGAGGCCATCCTGGATTCCTCCAGGAGGTTGCTGTCCACAAGAGGGGCGTCGTCGCCATCGCGCCTGCGGTCGATGAGCGCCGTGGTCAGCCTGGCCCTGGCTTGCTCATCGAGAGCGCCCGCGTTGATGGTTTCCAAGGCTGGTCCCGTGATTCGGTAGTCTCCGCCAGCGCGAGGAGACCTCACCCGAACGGCATCGTGATCGCCCAACTGCTGCAGTGCGGCAGGCGTTCCCCAGATTGGACACTTCGGATTGTTCAACTGCGGATCCTCCGTTTTGTGCCGCGTTTGTCCCCTAACCGTGACGCAGCCCTTCCTTGTTGGGATCAAACTACGACAACGCGCGACTATCTGATGAGGCAAACCTGCGCGGTACGGCGATAGAGCCCCCAGAATGTAATGTCGACATGATATTATGTCGTCTTTTGATGACATGTTTGGAATCGCTGGGTCAGCATCTGCCCGTGGCCGGGCCCCCCAAAAGGGTGCACCTTCATGCCGGGGTGATCGAGAGCGGGTGGTCAGGCGGGTGTCGGTGCACGATCAGGTCGCCGAGCCAATCGCACGACCAGGATGTACTGCGTTCCGAACTCGTCACTTCGCCGGTAGGCCATGAGACCATCCGGGCCGAATGCCGCCGGGAGTCCGAGGTCTCCCGGATGCCAGCTGCCAAGGTATCCGCCGTCCACCGTGATCAGGTCGATCGGGCCGTCCCCCCCTCCCAGGGAGTCGCTCCGGACGACCCAGATCCGGCCATCCCAGTCCGCGCGCAGGCGGTCGATCACCGGAACATGAGTGGCAAAGCGCCGATCCTCGATCAGGGCACGGGAATCGTCCAGGACCTGGGACAGGTCGATTTCGTTTCTGAGTCTGATGCCCATCACCGCCTGAAGATCGTCGCGGGCGCGAGCCAGCCCTCTTTCGCCCGGGAGAGATGCGATCAGCCGCTCGCGCTCGGCCGCCATCACCTCTTCCGTTACCGGCCACGGGTCGATCGGCCGTTCAAGGGTACCGTCGATCGCCCCCTCCGTGGAGATGATGTCGATCCGGTACCCGACGGCCGAGTCCGCAGCCACGATCCGGCCGTCGGGAAGCGCCGCGTGGCGCAGGGAGGGGACGAAGCTCATGCCGCTCTCGGTAGAGCGCCAGGCAACGAACAGCAATTCGGAGGCCATGGAGTCACCGTCGAGCGAGAATCGATAGACCGGACGCGTGTTATCACGGGCGTTGCCGCTGGTGATCCAGGGATCATCGGGCCCGACCAGCCGGACCCCCGTCAGGACAACCGCGCTGCTGCCCGGGACAGGGCCACCCGCCAATCGAATGTTCTCCACATTCCGGCCGGCGGAATCGAAGGTCACGAGGGCGCGATGGCCGATGTCATGGACTGCGACCGTGCCGTCCCGGAAGACGTAAGCCCCCCGCGGGGTCCGGAACTCGCCGGGACCATCGCCACTTGACCCGAAGCGCCGGATCATCCGGCCGTCACCAGCCCACGACGTAACCTCATGCGCTTCGGTGTCCAGCACATGGAGCCGACCCGAACCGTCAAAGCCGATGGACGAGACCCGGCCGAAGTAGTGTACGTCCTCGTCGAGTCCGATCTCGTAGACGGTATCCAGTGCGAGGGCGATGAACCGGTCGGCATCCTGAAGACTGTCGGCACGATATGCGTCGCCACATGCCATGAGGCTGGCTGTGAGCGCCGTGGACATCAAAACGCGTCTCAACATGTTGATCCTGGATGGACGTGACATTGTGGATTCGCTTCCTTTCAGTTCAGGCTCCCGGGGAAATGAGATGCAGCGTCGAGCTTGAAGCTTCGGGGACTTTGTCCAGAAAGGTCCATTCACCGCCGTCCATCTGGCGGGCAACCAGGAATTCCGCGTTCTGTTCACTCGCGGTCAGTTGGGCGATTGCGGCCCAAAGCGCCTCCTGCTCCCGATACGGTACCCGTTGGTCGTAGCCGACAAGAATCAATCCCAACTCCGGTACCGTGTACTCCCCGTCCGAGGTCGTGCGAAGGTCGTGCGCTTCGATCAAGACGTCGTCTGCGTCCCTGGGCACCCGGCCCGCCCATCTACGGTCTTGTGCAACCGGCGACAGAAGCGAGCTGAGGGGCCTGGTCACGTAATCGGCGATTCGATCGAGGTCCTCGTCGGCTAGTTCGAGGGCGGTCGGTGAGCGCTGCTCACCACAGTACACCAGACCCAGGGCCAGGACGGCCACAAATCCGCCCCGCATTGCGAGGCGCCGCACGCGTGTGCGGGTCGTATTGGGCCTGGTGGCCATGATCATTCGAAGTCTCCTTTCGAGCATGCGCTTGGGCCGGTCGCTACCGGCAGCGCTCGTGAAAGCAGCAAAGCGAGGCACCTGCCCGGTGCGAACAAGGTCGATCGCCCGCATCAGCGCGCGGGCGTAGGCGCGAGGGGAGCAGTCGAAGGCACGCACGACCGTGGCGTCGCAGCAAACCTCCTCTGCGGACCGGAGACGACGGCGCGTCCACCACGCAACGGGGTTCCACCAAAACACCGTACATGCGAGCCACTCCAGCCAGCGGACGATGTGATCGCTGCGCCGGACATGGGCCAGTTCATGCGCCAGAATCCAACGTGACTGGGCCGGCTCCATACCGTTGAGCAGGGCTGACGGGATGTATACACGAACCGCGCCGCCGCTCCAGCAGACCATCGGGGAAATGACCGTGTCAGTCGTGTAGATAGCCGGGACCGTCGCGAGGCCAAGGACGTCGGCGACCTCCCGCGCATCGCGCTGCAACGTGGCCGGGGCCTCGCGCGAGGCTCCCCGCAGGAAGCGGCGGAAGGATTGTGCCCGCACGATCGTCCAGCCCACAACTACCGCAACGCCAAGGAGCCAGAAGGGGACGAACCCGGCCTTTCCGTACCGCACAAGCCACGGCGCTTTCTCGACATCCCCAACGACAGCGGCCGGGGCATCGGTGCCGATCGCGGAAATGGCTTCGGCGAGCACGGGGTCTGCCGACACTGCGGCTGTGAGGTCGGGCCGCAGCAGGGGGATGGCGAACAGCGGCGGGACGAGCAGGGCCAGGAGCAGCGCGAGACAGAGTGCGTGGCAAAGGCGCGGCCGTTGGTCGCCCCTCGCGGCGAGCCACACCACGCCGCCGAGGACTACCGAGAGCGCGAGCTTGCTGCCTGCGATCTGGAGGGCCAGGTCCGTCATCTCTCCTCCAGCAGGCGGCGCAGGTGTTCCATGTCGGCATCGGAGAGCTTCCGCTCCTCCACCAGGTGCGTAATCATCGGCACGAACGAGCCGCCAGTGACCTGGTCCGCCAGGGACTCCAAGCGACCGGCGGCATACGCCTCTCGGCTGATCCGCGGCGAAAAGAGGTGTGCGGCGCGGTCGCTGTCCCGTTCGACGAAGCCCTTGGCCTCAAGCCGTTGCAGCAGCCTCTGGATCGTGCCGTGCATCGGTCTCGCGGCCTCCGGGTACAGCTGCTCCCGGAGCTGCCGGGCGGTCGCAATTCCTTTCTCCCAGAGCCGGTTCATGACCGCGAGTTCTGCGTTGGCAAGCTTCGGTACCGTCATCGGGCGGTTGTCCTCCTGGTCCAGGGGTACGACACATTATCGTATGGTGCGACATGATGTCGTAGGCTGTCAAGGGGATCGAGCTTCGAGGGCCCGCCGACAGTAGACCTTACTTAACGGCGGGGTATCGTGGTTCTGTCGGAAATCGGTAATCGCGTCGCCTCACTTGTGTCAAAAGCGGGCCAGCCGTAGATATTACCTGAGCCCCTCAGTTTCGCCGTTCGGTTGGTTTCGGTCTGCGCTTTCCACGAAAGGACGAGCGTTGGCATGAGATCGAATAGCATGAGCATCCGGCCCGCTTCAACGACCCCGTTCCTGTGCCTCGTCGCCGTCGGCACGCTGGCCGCCGGACGCGCGACTGCCCAGCAATTCGACCCGGCCGACCCCGTCCCACCCGATCCCGCAGTGACCACCGGTACTCTCGCGAACGGCCTCACCTACTTCATCCAAGAGAACGACGAACCGGAGAACCGCGCCGCCTTGCGCCTGGTCGTGAACGCCGGCTCGATCCTCGAGGACGACGACCAGCTGGGGCTCGCACACTTTGTCGAGCACATGGCCTTCAATGGGACGGAGAACTTCGAGAAGCAGGAGCTGGTCAGCTACCTCGAGTCGATCGGGATGCAGTTCGGTCCCGACCTCAACGCGTACACCAGCTTCGACGAGACGGTGTACATGCTGCAGGTCCCGATGGACGATCCCGGGGTGCTTGCGACCGCTTTCCAGATCCTTGCGGACTGGGCCGGCGGTGTTCTCTTCGACCCCGAGGAGGTCGACGCAGAACGCGGCGTCGTCATCGAGGAGTGGCGGAGACGGCTGGGCGGCACGGACCGAATCCAGGATGAGCAATTGCCGCTGATCTTCCACGGCTCGCGCTACGCGGACCGGCTCCCCATCGGAGACCCGGAGATCCTGGCGAATGCCCCGGTCGAACGGCTGCGCAGCTTCTACGAGGACTGGTACCGGCCGGAGCTCATGGCGGTCGTCGCGGTCGGCGACTTCGATGGTGATGCGATAGAGGGACTGATCCGCGAGCACTTCGGAGGGCTTGTGGGCCCCGACAATTCACGTCCCAGAACCGAGGCAGACGTCCCGATCGACCATCCGCCGCTGATCTCGATCAGGACCGATCCCGAGTTCCCGGCGGCCCAGGTTCAGGTCCTCTACAAGCTGGCCGAGAGCCCGCGAGGCACGGTGGCCGGCTTCCGGCTCGCCCGGGTGCAGTCGCTATTCGCGCGGATGCTGAACGAGCGGCTGGGTGAGTTGACGTACCAGGCAAACCCGCCGTTTGCGGTGGCATCCGCGAGCGTGACCAACCTCGGGCGCGGGGTGGACGCCTCCCAGTTCAACGCGGCCGTGGCCTCGGGCGGATACATGCGGGCACTTGACGCAGTCCTTACGGAGGTCGCGCGCGTGGCGCGGCACGGTTTCACGGCAGTTGAACTCGAACGCGAGAAGACGTCCCTTCGGCGGAGCTATGAGCGTCGGCTGGCCGAGGCGGAGGACCGGTCGTCGGCGTCGCTTGCCAACCGGTACACCCAGGCGTTCCTGAACGGGGATCCCTACCCGAGCATCGGTACCGAGGTGGCCCTTCTCGACGCCGTCCTGCCCGGGATCATGCTTGCCGAGACCAGCGCCTTCGCGCGGGAATGGCTGACCGACGAGGGACGCGTGGTGCTGGTCGCCGGCCCGGAGGGAGCGGGACTCGATGTGCCGGACGAGGACGAGGTGACCGAAGTGTTCGCCGCCGTCGCCGCGAAGGACATCGAACCCTACGTGGCAGTCGATCTCGATGTCCCTCTCCTCGCCGAGATTCCCGAGGGCTCCCCGGTCATCGCCGAGCAGTCGGTGAACGAGATCGGCGTGACGATCTGGGAGCTTGCGAACGGCGTGCGGGTCGTGCTCAAGCCCACCGGCTTCAGCGACGACGAGATCGTGTTCCGAGGCACGAGCCCCGGTGGTACGTCGCTCGCGCCCGAGGAGATCCTGGGCCATGTCCTTCCGATAACCCGGATGCCCGATGGGGACCTGGGCGCAATCATTGCGGGGGGCGGAGTCGGCGAGCTGGGTCCGGTCGCCCTGAACCGGCATCTCTCCGACAAGGAGGCCAGCGCCGTGCCCTTCGTCGGGTCGCTCACCGAGGAAATCCGCGGCTCCGCTGCCCCGCAGGACATGGAGACGGCGTTGCAACTCATCTACCAGCGGTTCACGGCACCACGGATGGACGAACCGGTCTTCCAGAGCCTCAAGTCCCAGATCCCCGTTCTCGCCAACCTGGGATTCCTGCCGTCGATGATGTTCCTGGACACCCTCGCGGCCTACATGGGACAGGGTCACCCTCGCGGGCCACAGACGCTGGCGCAACAGATCCGGGACAAACGCGCCGCGGAGCTGGATGTGGCGATGGGTTTCTACAGGGACCGTTTCGCGGACGCGTCCGACTTCACCTTCTATTTCGTGGGCGCCTTCGATCTCGATGGAATCCGGCCGCTCGTCGAGACGTACCTCGGCGGGCTGCCCAGCCTCGGGCGCACGGAAGACTGGATCGACCACGCTGTGGATCCGCCGCCGGGCGTCATCGAGAGGACGATCTACAAGGGGATCGCGCCCCAGAGCACGACCGCAATCTTCTTCCGCGGAGACGGCGAGTATTCGCCCGAGGAGTCGATGGTCATCGGCGCGATGGCCGCAATCCTCCAGACCCGGTTGCGGGAGCGGTTGCGCGAGGAGCTGGGAGGCACCTACAGCGTCGGCGTTTCGGGTGGAATCAGCTACCGGCCCGACGAGGAATACAGCGTGGCGATCCAGTTCGGCTCGGACCCCCGGCGCACCGAAGAGCTTGGCGCTGCAGTCTTCGAGGAGATCGAGCGGCTCAAGGCCGACGGTCCCGACGCGGAGGTGGTCGACAACAGCCGCGAAGCGCAGCGGCGCTCGAAGGAGACCAGCCTGGAGCGCAACACATACTGGCTGGGCCAGCTTGCCGCCCACGAGAACGCGCGCCGGGACATCCGGGGAATCTCCTCCTACGACCTGATCGAGGCCTGGACGGCGGAGCAGGTGCGTCAGGCGGCCAAGCGGTACCTGCGCACGGACCAGTACATGAAGTTCGTGCTGCTCCCGGAATACATGATGCCGCGCGCCCGGGTCGCTGCCGGCTCGCCGGTGCCGGTCGAGGTGATCCCGTCCGGGGAGTTCGTCCACCAGGGCGCGACTGACCTCGCCGACGCGCTCCGCACCCTGTATCCCTCATTCAACGTCAACACACAGCCGATCAGCGGCGCGTCCACCTTTGCCCGGCCGGCGAATCTGCGCGGCCTCGCGCCCGACCACGCGCTGGTGCTCGTAAACGGCAAGCGCCGCCACCGCACGGCGGCGATCGCGTGGCACGGCAACGGTCTCGCCGACGGCGCCCAGGGTCCCGATCTCGCTCCAATTCCCGGCCTGGCGCTGAGGGAGGCCGAGATCCTGCGCGATGGCGCCGGCCCCCGCCACGGCTCGGACGCGATCGCCGGCGTTATCAATTTTGCGCTGAAGAACGACCGCTCCGGCGGCACCATCGAGTACGGGACGGGCGGCCACCTCCTCGCCGATCCGAGTGCGCCGTTCGAGCGTGGTGCCCTCCCCGGCGACGGCGAGATGCACACCGTCTCGGGCAACTTCGGCCTGCCGATCGGTCAATCCGGGTTCCTGAACCTGACCGGCGAATACGGCAACGCGATGCCCACCGACCGCAGCGTGCAGCGCAACGACGCGCTCGGGCTGATCGGCTCCGGCAACACGAGCGTCCCGGAGCCGGCGCAGATCTGGGGCTCCCCGGAAGTCTCCGACGACATCAAGCTGTGGGCGAACTCGGGTTACTCCTTCCTGGGCGGAATCGGGCATCTCCACTTCCACGGCAACTACGCGAGCAGGCAGGTCGAGGGCGGTTCGCATTTCCTCAACCCCAACACCCGTGGTGGCGTTTTCGGCTCCACGGGCGGCGCAGGTGCCGGCGCTCTGCTGATTGGCGACATGCTCGATGCGCGCGACGGCGTTGTCGACGGCTCGGCAGGGTGTCCGGCGGTGCGGGTCGAGGGCGGCCTGGTTGCGTCCGACGCGGAGAACCAGGCGAATTGGCGCCGTGTTCTCGAGGACCCCAACTGCTTCACCTTCCGCAAGATGTTCCCCGGCGGCCTCACGCCGCAGGTCGGCGCCCACCTGATGGACGGATCGGCGGTCGGCGGGCTCCGGCTGAACTGGGGGAGCCTTTCGCTGGACGCAAGCGGTGGCTGGGGCAGGTCCAACATGGATTTCTACAGCTACAACACGGTCAACGCCTCGCTGGGGCCGGAGCAGCCCTGCAGCGACAAGGGGTCCTCCCCCGCCGTCCCCGACCAGCCCTGCATCCCCTACTTCAACCCCGGGTCCCAGGACCAGCGGGAGACGACCGTGAATGTCGACCTCTCCTACGCGTGGAGCGGGACGACGAGCATCGCGGGCGGTTTCGAGTGGCGGAAGGAGGCGTTCGAGATCGTGGAGGGCGATGGGGCGTCGTGGACCGCGGGGCCGCTCGCGGTCCAGGGATTCACCCCGGGGTCCAGCGGGTTCACCGGGTTCGGGCCATTCGCTGCGGGAAAGTGGGACCGGACCAGCGTTGCGGGCTACGGCGACATCGAGTTCAGGGAAGCGGACAACAAGTGGCTCGTGGACGTGGCCGGGCGCCTGGAGAACTTCTCGGACTTCGGGCTGGCGGTCAGCGGAAGGGTGGCCGCAAGGCTGAGCCTCACCGGTTCATTCTCGCTCAGGGGCGCCCTCGGCACCGGCTTCCGGGCGCCCACGCCCGGGCAACACAACGCCTTCAACGCCTCGACGATCCACGAAGCCGGCGTCATGGAGCCGGTGAACAGCGGCACGATCCCCTCGACCTCGCATGTCGCGGAGCTGTACGGTGGCGAGCCGATGGAGCCGGAGAAGTCTGTCAACGCCTCGTTCGGCACCGTGTTGGGCCAGGGCGGCTTCCAACTCGCCGCCGATTACTTCCTTATCGACGTGTCCGACCGCCTCACGCTCAGCAGGAACTTCGAGCCGACGGGCGAAGACATCGACCGACTCCGCGACGAGGGCGTCACTCCTTCTCCCGGTGTGATCGACCGCTTCCGTTTCTTCACCAACGACCTCGCGACGCGCACCCAGGGCGTCGATGTCGTAGCCACCTACCAGGTCGAGACCGGGCAGGGCACCACCAGCCTGACTTCCGCATGGAACTGGACCACCACCAGGGTCACGCGGCACAACGACAGGACTCTGAGCGACCTGCGTATCCGGATCCTGGAGGAGGGTCTCCCCGGCCTGCGCGGCAACGTCTCGGTGAACCACACCTTCCCCGGCGGAACGCGGGCGCTGGTGCGCGCCAACTACTGGGGCGGCTACTTCGACGCTCTGACTCCGCACTACGAGTCGGACGCGAGCAACACCATCGACTACCCGGGCCGCGTGCTCGTCGATGCCGAAGTGGCCCGGACCTGGATGGACCGCTGGACGCTCACGCTGGGCGCCCGGAACATGCTCAACAACCTCCCGGAGGAGTATTCCGGCGCGGCGGATGGCCTAGGCAACCGCTACGGCCCTCTGACGCCATTCGGCTTCGGCGGTGCGTTCTTCTACACGCGGGTCGGCTATGGTTGGTAGGGGGCGCAAGACCCGATGAGTCGCGTGCGGTGGACGCGTGACGCGTGGCAGCATTTCGTCCGACCAGCAGGACAGGGTTGGGAGAAGAGGGCGACGTGTCGGTCGCTGCCGGCGTTTCGGGTAAGGGACCGGCTGGGTTGAGGGGCCCGGCGCGAGGGGAGGGTGCGCTTGGGGGGCGCTGCTCCGATTCCCGCCAGTAACCCGTCCCATTCAGCCATGTTTCCGCCCAGTCGACCATCCGATACTTCCGGCGACCGGCCGCATGCGCCCGCCCGTGCCCTGCTGGCCACCACGCGAACACCCCTCGCCGGAGCCCGGATTGGCCCGCAAGCACGACGAGACCTACAAGCTCATCTTCTCCCAGCGTGCGGCCATCGAGGAACTGGTCCGCAACTTCGTGGGCGAGGGCGTGGCGGACGAACTCGACTTCGACACGCTCGAGGAGTTGAGGGCAGGAGACAGCCTGCCGCCGGTCCTGCCGGTCACGGTCTACAACGGCCGACCCCGCTGGCGGGCCCCAACGGACATCTCCGAGCTCATCGGCCCGGTGCCGCCGCCGCTGTCGCGCTATCTGCCGAAAGCGCGGCATCTCCTGCTCGACCTGCAGAGGATTGGCGAGCGGGATCCGTCCCCGATGGACCTGGTCACTTCGCTCGGCAGGGCGGAGGGGGAGCCCTCACCGGAGAACCTCCGGAAGGTCATACGTGACCTGGTCCGCAGGTTTCCGGGGTCGGAGTTCGCCGAGCTCCGCAGCGCGTTGTCCACATGGCTGGCGGGCGCCGCGGAGGCGTGGCAGATTCCCGAAGAGGAGGTGGCGAGGATACAGACGTTGACGGAGGATGACACGATGTGGGAGAGAGTCAGTGAGATGAGGGATCAGGTTCACCGCGACGGCGTCCGGAAGGGTCTGGAGCAGGGTCTGGAACAAGGTCGGCGCGCCGAGGGCCGGGCGCTCGTGGGGCGACTGGCCACAAGGAAGTTCGGCGCGGAGACGGCGGAGCGGCTGTCCCGGGTCGTGGAGGACATCGCGGACCCGGAGCGGTTCGCCGAGATCGCCGACGCGATCATCGATTGTGACAGCGATGTGGAGCTGTTTGCCCAGGTGGGTGGGTAGGGGCATGCCGGGACAATCGTCGAGTTCCCGCGGCATCCGGACGCTCATCACCTCCGTTTCTTCGCCTCCCTCGCTGCTTTCAGCTTCGGCGTCGATTGGGCCGGCACCGCCAGAACTTCTCCGGTTTCGGTATCCACGCCTACGAGGACGTTGCTGACCGTGGCCTTCGGCCTCTCGAGTTCGACCGTTCGGTACTCGTAAACGATCTCGACCCGTCCGCGTTCCGGCGCCAGAGCGCACCCGCGATCTCCCTCCCGCAAGATCTTCATCTCAGTTCCCTGCTCGATGAACGCTGGCCAGGATCGCTCCGCACGGGTGGGCGCGAGGAGATTCGGCCACTGGGAGGTCCGGGAACCGTGAGTGTGGGGGGGACTGGAGTCTGCGGTCGGCGATTAGGGGCCGCCCTCAGCCGATCCGTACCCGTTCGATGAAGTCGGCGCCCGTGGTGCACTCGATGAGGGCGTCGGTGACCTTGTCGATGTCTTCGGGGCGAGTCAGTTCGTCGAGCAAGTCGGACAACTCTCCGGCCGTCGCCTCGCCGAATCTGCGGGTCACCTGCCGCCGCAAAACCATTGCCTGACCCTCCTGGCGCCCCTCCCGGGCACCCCTCTGGACCAACTCATCCAGTCCCTGCCTAAATCTGTCAACCATCTCGGTCATCGTCTTCGCTCCTCCCAGCTTCATTGCCTCCGGGTAGCCTCTCAAGGTTAACACGAAGTCGATCTCCTCGGCCCATTCGGGCACATGGCTGCGTATGAGAATTTCTACCATCCGCCCATCACCGAAGACCGACTTGGGAAAGGCGTCGTGCATGGAGCCTCCGGGTCGGTGGGGGCTCCAAGATGTCGAGGGGGCGTGGGCGAAGGGATAGCTGGATGGGCCAACTTTTGGATGGGATTGGAAGGAGAGGGCGACGTGTCCCTCGCTGCCGGCGTCCCGTGTATAGGGGCGGGCGAGACTTAGTAGCCTGGCGCGAGGGGAGCGGGACCCAGCAGGCATCCGAAACCGCCAGAAAACAGCCAGAAAGGGAGATCTCCCGTCTTCCCAACATGATTGTTGCCAACGATTCTGTTGGTAAACTGCGCATTACATGATGTAATGCAAAGATGACATTTCGACCCGCGAGGGGCCGGTCTCGAACCGGCGACCGACACCCCCGCCGGTTTCCCAGCCTTCCGAGACCCAGGCGACCGCGCGAAAAGGGGGGAGCCGAACGCCCCCGCCACTATATTGGTCCACCCCGATCCCAACCCCGAACTCGACCCCATGATCCGAACCTACCCCGACCCCGATCACCCGAGTCTGTTCAATGGCCATCAATCCTGACGACCTCCAGAAGCGGCTGTGTGAGCAGCTCTGCGCGTCCGTCCGCGTGGAGCGGCGTCCCGATGGTGAGCTCATGCTGCAGGCGGACTTCGAGTTCCCCGACGGGGATCGCTATCCGATCTACCTGTCGGAGGCACCCGGCGGCGTCCGCCTGTCCGACAGGGGCGACACGCTTATGCGGATCAGCTACGACCATGACATCGACGCGTTTCCTGGCGGGAAGCCGCGGGCAGCTCATCGAGCGGATTCTGGGTGAGGAACGAGTCGCCCAGGACCGGGGCGTGTTCCAGCTGGATGCGCCCATCGATAGTCTTTCCGACGCCCTCTTCCGGTACGGCCGCGCTCTGACTCGGATCTACGACCTTACGCTTCCGGCGGAAGGTGGAGAGGCGGGTGGCGTAGGCACAGGATGACGAGACAGCTAACCGCGATAGTGGAGCGCGACGGGAACGGGTATGTGGCTCTGTGCCCGGAGGTGGATGTGGCCAGCCAGGGGGACTCCGTGGCCGAAGCCCGGTCGAACCTCGAAGAATCCTTGGCCCTCTTCTTCGAGACAGCGTCCACCGAGGAAATCGAGAAGCGCTTGCGCAATCCCCGGAGCTCCCTCCGGTGACGGCTTCGGCTGGTTGGGCGTCAACCTCGAGGGCGTGCATTACGACGACTGGCCGGTCGCGCGACTCATCGAGTGGGAGATCTACCGTCCGCTCCGCCTGACCCGCTACCCGGGGAAGGGTCGCAAGACCCGATGAAGTCACCGTGCAGTGAACACGTGACGCTTGGCAGTATTTCGCCCGATAGGCAGGACAGGATTGGAAGAAGAGGGCGACGTGTAGCTCGCTGCCTCCGTCTCGGGTAAGGGACCGGCGCTGCTGAGGAGCCCGGCGCGAGGGGAGGTTGTCTCCAGCGAGGAAAGATCAAGCCGGTTCGCGGCGCGATCGATGTCGAAGCCAACCAGGTTCCCGCGGGCGTCGATATCTACGTTCACGCCATCGGACGCCTCCCTGGTCTCCACGCCGGGCTCTTTGCTGAACTCGATGTAGAGACTGTCGGTCTCGGGATAGTAGAGGAGCTTCCATGGGGATCCTCTGACGAATCCGCCCTCAACCCATCCGAACCCGCTCGATGAACTCGTCGCCCGTGTCGCACTCGAAGAGGGCGTCGGAGACCCTGTCGATGTCTTCGGGAGCAGGCGGCTCTTCGAGAACGCGGGACAACCGCCCAGCCGTCTCTTCGCCGAACCTCCGAGTGACCTGCCGACGCAGAACCTGTGCCTGGCCCTGCCGAACTCCCCTCTGGACCAACTCGTCCATACCCTGCCGGAATCTGTCCACCACCTCTGCCATGGTCTTCGCTCCTCCCTTCAACAGTCGTGCCGGGTAGTCTCTCAACTCTGATATCGTGTCCACGCTCTGGCCCATCAATCCGGCCAGGTCCGGATCCCCGTGCCTTCGATCGTACGCCACAGAGCCGACAACTGGCCAGCCATGTCCTCCGGCGAAAGGTTGCGGGCCAGGCCCAGGACCAACGCGGTGAGATCGTCGCGCGATCGGTCGTCTGCCCTTCCCTCTCCCCACTGGACCAAACGATAGCGACCCGGATCGGAGTGCTGGAACAAGTCCGTTACCTGTGCCGGTGCCGTCCACGGGCCATCGCCGTGGTAGAGGACGAGGTAGACGAACTCCGGGAGCGGATCTGCCGGCTTGTAGTCCGGCCCGGCGGCGATGCCCTCGAGCGTGAGCGCCGAATAGGTCGTCGTCCGCAGGGCCATGAGCCGCTCGACCTTGCGCTGGAACTCCAGCAGGAACAGGACTCTCTCCCCATTGACGGTGTCGGCGGACCAGATCATGTCGGGATGACGTCGCTGGAGCGTCTCTTTGCTGACGAGCTCGGTGGATTCCTCACGCAGCGTCGAGAAGTCGATCTCGGACGCCCACTCGGGCGCGTGGCGGCGGATGAGGATCTCGGCCATGCGACGGTCGGCGAAGACCGACTTGAGGAAGGCGTCGTGCACGGAGTCTCCGGGATGGTGGGGACTCCAAGGTGTCCAGGGGACGTGGGCGAAGGGATAGCTGGATGGGCCAACCTGCGGTGAGCCTCAAGATTCCCCAGACACCGTGTGCAGGATCTTCAGCCGGGTGTCGTCTCCCCCATGCCATCCCCACCCTTGTGAAACCGTTCACGAATGTCGGCGGCCACCTCCTCGACTTCCCTCGGAGCGCGTACCCGGTCGCCCGCTTGCTCGCGCAGGGCGACGATCAGGGGATACAGACTGACAGCCTTGGCGGTGTCGGTCGCAAGAACGGCCAACAGCTCCTGGGGGGCGGCGCCTCTCGCGACCAGGCTGGTCACCAGATCCAGCATCTGACGCATGGTCACCTCGTCGTCGGTGGAGAACACGACATAGGCGGCCTGAAACGAGGCCAACGCAGCTCGATGGTTCTCCTGTACGGCGCAGGCCAGTGACCTGGCGCCCTCGGCGCGCCACGTCAACCAATCGACCCAGGGTTCCGCCAGGGGGTCTTCGTCATTCCCGGGCCAGGACTGAGCGGTCTCTTCCAGGCTCTTGCAACTCGCAAGGGCTTCGTCGACCAGACCAACGTCGGCCTGCGCCATGCACTTGCAGCTCAGGGCTAACGCCGCGTCCCGGCGGAGGTGCAAGACGTCGGGGGATTGGACGCGGCCGATGACGGCATCGTAGCTGCGGATCTCTGCCAGGCGGTCGCCGAGGCGCCGGCATGCGAGGGCCTTGCTCATCAGTGCGGCAACGAGGCTCGCCCGTGTTTCGGGATGACGGGTACCGTCGAATCGATTCACCACGGCGTCGTAGTCGCGGATCGCCCCGCCATCGTCGCCAAGATGCCCCTTGGAGCACCCGCGCGTAACAAGCGTCTCCGCTATCACCGCTTCGAATCGCCCACCATGCCAGGACCCAAACCGGCGCATGAAGTCGTCACAGGTCCCAATGGCGGCGACGTACTCGCCAAGGCTGTGCTGTGCCGCTCCCCTCATGGCCAGCGTCAGGGCCGTCCACAGCTGCACTGTCTCGTCGCGGCTGTCAGCAAGACCCAACGCCTGGTCGGAGAGTGCCAGAATGGCGCTCGCATTCCCCAATTGTTCATGGGCATACGCTTTCAGGTATCTCGTCCACGCGGTGTACGAATCCGTGGGGGGCTCCCGGGTCTCTTGCGACCGAGGCGACATGTCTTCGTCCACGAGTTCGATGATCCTCTCGAAATGCTCCGCCTCGGCCGCCGCTCGAACGGCTTGCTCGAGATCCTCGATCGCCTGAGCCTCCGCGCGGGCCCTCGCATGTTCCGAAACCCGTTGGATGGCATCCCACTTCCTGTCGACAAGACAGTCGCCGATGGGCGGTCTGCTCAAGAGCGCCCGCCGGATTCCCCGTCGAAAG
>VXQO01000134.1 GCA_009838975.1 Gemmatimonadota bacterium
CGTCAGCTCGTGTCGTGAGATGTTGGGTTAAGTCCCGCAACGAGCGCAACCCTTGCCCTATGTTGCCAGCGGATCATGCCGGGGACTCATGGGGGACTGCCGGTGATAAACCGGAGGAAGGTGGGGATGACGTCAAGTCATCATGGCCCTTACGCCCAGGGCTACACACGTGCTACAATGGCCGGTACAAAGGGCTGCAAACTCGCGAGGGTGAGCCAATCCCAAAAAGCCGGTCCAAGTTCGGATTGCAGTCTGCAACTCGACTGCATGAAGTCGGAATCGCTAGTAATCGTGAATCAGCTACGTCACGGTGAATACGTTCCCGGGCCTTGTACACACCGCCCGTCACGCCATGGAAGCCGGGAGTGCCCGAAGTCCGTGACCCAACCCTCGGGAGGGAGCGGCCGAAGGCAAGTTTGGTAACTGGGGCGAAGTCGTAACAAGGTAGCCGTAGGGGAACCTGCGGCTGGATCACCTCCTTTCTGGAGTTTCGAGTAAGGGAGGCCCTCCACGGAGGGTCGCCCGGAAAGATTCTCAAAGTCTACCCGTCCGCTTCTCATGACTTCTCGATTGTTCCCCTACTTCCCAGGGACTACCTCTGTTCGGACTGGACACGGGTCGCGACTGAATTCCCTCCATGAACCCGGATCGGCCCGATCTTCCGCCTGGGGATGAGAGCCCCACCCGCGCCGGGTTCGTCGTGCTGGTTGGGCTTCCGAACGTCGGAAAGTCGACGCTTCTCAATGCTCTGGTGGGGGAACACCTGAGCATTGCCACGCCCAAGGCGCAGACCACCTGGCAGCGAGTGGCAGGTATCCGGACGGAGGAGTCCGTCCAGATGATCTTCGTCGACACACCCGGGCTCATATCGAGCCCCCAGCTCTTCCATCGGTCGATGGCGATCGAGACCGAGAGAGCCGTGGCGGAAGCCGATGTGGTCATCGGCCTGCTGGACGGGGGAGCACGGAAGTCGCGGGAGGAGCTGAAGCGGTTTCATGATCTGCTGGCGCGCGCGGCACGTCCGGCCGCGATCGCCGTCAACAAGGCCGACCTGCGGCGATTCGACCCCGCTTCGGCACGGCGTCTCGCCCGAGACCTCCAGTTGCCGCTCTACATCGTTTCCGCCCGGACGGGCTCAGGCCTCGAACCGCTGCTCGAGTTCGTCGCTTCGCAGCTGCCGGAAGGACCGTTCCTCTATCCCGCCGACCATCTCGCATCGGCACCGGCCAGGTTCTTCGTGCAGGAACTCATTCGCGAGTCGGTCTTCGAACGCTATCGCCAGGAGATTCCCTATGCGGTGGCGGTCCGGATAGAAGAGTTCCGCGAAGGAGAGGATCCGGTCTACATCGCGGCATCCCTGCACGTGGAACGCAAGTCCCAGAAGGGGATGCTGATCGGGAAGGGGGGTACCGGAATCAAGTCTCTCGGGGCCACCGCGCGGGGAAAGATCGAGCACTTTCTGGGACGACGCGTGTATCTTGATCTGTGGGTCAAGGTGTCGCACGGGTGGCGCCGCAGACGGAAGGGACTGGCGATGTTCGGCTATGTGGTACCGGATTCTGAGGCCTGAAGGCCAGGGGAAGCGGACCTGCCGGTTTTCGGTGGCGGGATCGGTGCTGCGGCTGCTCGCGGTGCTTCTGCTTCCGGGACTGGCCGCCGCTTCCGGTACACTCAATGCCCAGGATGGGAATCCCGACGAGGGAGGGGGCAGCGAGGAGGCGCTCTTTCTGCTGCTGCCTGTGGGTGCCCAGGGGATCGGTCTGGGCAGGGCCGTGACGGCGCTTGCCAACGAGGAGGGAGCCTTCTGGAACCCGGCGGGACTGGCCGCGGAGACCGATCGACGCGTGTTCCTCTATCGGGGCGACCAACTCGCGGGCGAGGCTACCGCCTTCAGCGTTCTCCTCCCCTGGCGCAGAGTGGGAACCTTCGCGCTCTCCTACCTCCTTCTCGACATCGGCGACCAGGACCTGAGGGACGAGTTCGGGGACGTGCTCGGCGCCATTTCCATCCGGAATCATCTGGCGGTCGCCAGCTACGCCACCTCGCTCCCCTGGGGCATTGATGCCGGCATCAACATGAAACTGGTGCAGTTCCGCGTAGCGTGCCGGGGCCAGTGCAACGACCTCGACACCAGGAGTTCCGCGTACGCTCTCGACGCCGGGATCCAGGCACAGCCGTTCCCGGATGTCCCGCTGCGATTCGGATGGATGCTTGCGCACGCCGGCACCGAGTTCCAGATCGTGAACCAGGAACAGTCCGACCCGCTGCCCACCCGCGTTCGCCTCGCGGTCGCCTACGAAGCCCTCAACCGCATCGTCGATGAAGTCCCGATGGACCTGTGGGTGACGATGGAGGTGGAGGAGCGGACCCGGAATCCCGGCTCGCCATCGCTATACGCCGGAGTGGACTTCTCCGCCGCCGGCCTGTTCCATCTGCGAGCCGGCTACGTCGCCGGCAAGTTCGATCAGACGAACGGGGCGTCGGTGGGGGTCGGGTTCAGCGTCGATCGCTTCGATCTCAACTTCGCCAAGTCTCTCACCCGCTCGATGGTCACAGGTGAGAGCCAGCCGATTCACGTCACCCTGGCCGCTACCTTCTAGCCGGGCCGTGGCGACATCCGTGGCGATCCGCGTGAGATTCGGCCTGGGCCTGGCCGCCGTGCTCGTTGCGGTCGCCGCGGCGCTGCCCGGGAGTCTGCACGGGTCGCCGCAGTACTCCGGGTCCGCCGTCCGGTCGCAGCAATCCGGGGTTTCCGGGGATACGGTGTCGCTTTCGCCGACGTCCACGCGATTCCACGGACGTGCCGGCACCTTGCACGCATTCCCGAGTCCCGACACCGGTTCCCGGGGCGGCCTCGGGGAGGGCGAGGCCTTTCTGAGTTCGCTGGTCGTGCCCGGCCTCGCCCAGTACCGACAGCGACAGCATCGCTGGATCGCCTACGCCGGTGCTGAAATCGTCTCGGCCGTGCTATACCTCGGGGCCCGCGCAGATGCTCTCGGCCTCCGCGACGAGTATCGCGCGTTCGCCTGGTCGGCGGCCCGGTCCGGCTTCAGCACCGAGCCGCGCCAGGACGGGGACTTCGAGTACTACGAGAGACTCACGCGGTGGCCCACATCGGGACGATGGGATTCCGACTCGGCCCTCGAAGGGCTGCAGCCCGAGCGCGACCCCAGCACCTACAACGGTTCCGTCTGGGCCCTCGCGATGGACATCTACAACCTTGATCCGACGGCCCCGCAGGGGTCTCCCGGCTATGCCCGGGCCCTGGACTACTACCGGGAGAACGGATACGGTCCACCCTTTCTGTGGACGTGGCGCGAGGGCTCCGGCGACCAGCGCCGCTTCGCCGGTCTGATCACGAGCAGCGACAGCCGCTTCCGGGACGCGCGGCTGGCCCTGGGCATACTCGTGGCCAACCACGTCTTCAGCGCCCTTGACGGATTCATCACGGCCCGCCTGCGCGCGCTGCCCGATGTCGACGGCGTCGCATTGACCGTCTCCCTGCGGGCGCGCTGAACCCATCGGCGGGGGTCCAATTCATCGTGCCCCTGTCTTATGTTTCTGGAGGTCGGGCGGGACCGATTCCACCCGACCCTCCATCCTCTTTCCAGCCATCCGCCCCGGCAACTCCCATGGGATCAGTACAAGATCAGACTCAGCGCCTGGAATCCGCCCGGCGGCGGATCGACGAGCTCCGGGGGTATCTTTGACATAGAAGCGAGGGGCAGCCGCGTTGCCGTCCTCGAGGATGAGATGGCTGCCCAGGGCTTCTGGGATGATCCCGACAAGGCAAGGCGACTGATCGCCGAAGCGAATGGGCTGAAGGAATGGGTGCGTCCCTGGCAGGCGCTCGACCTGAAAGCCGGCGAGCTGGACGAGTTGAGCGAACTCCTGGCGGATGAAGACGATGTGGATCTGCGGTCGGAGTGGGAAGACGAGATGGTGACGCTCGAGGACGCACTCGGGCGTCTGGAGTTGAAGACGATGCTGGGCGGAGAGGACGATCATCGCGAGGCCATGCTCACCATCCATCCGGGGGCGGGAGGGCTCGAATCGCAGGACTGGGCCGAGATGCTGTCCCGGATGTACATGCGCTGGGCGGAGAGGCGCGGCTACGAACTCAAGGTGCTGGATCTCCAGCCGGCCGAGGAGGCCGGGATAAAGAGCGTGACGGTCGAAATCAGGGGTGACCACGCCTACGGCTATCTGAAGGCCGAGAAGGGGGTGCATCGCCTGGTCAGGATCTCACCCTTCGACTCGCAGGCCAGGCGCCACACCTCCTTCGCCTCCGTGTTCGTGTACCCCGTGCTGGACGAAGAGATCGAGATCGAGATCGACGAATCCGAGCTGCGGGTCGACACCTTCCGGGCATCCGGCGCCGGCGGACAGCACGTCAACAAGACGGACTCGGCGATCCGCATTACGCACCTGCCCACCGGAATAGTGGTTTCGTGCCAGCAGGAGCGTTCGCAGCACAAGAACCGCTCCACGGCGATGAAGATGCTGAAGGCGGCCCTCTACCAGCGGGCTCGCGAAGAGAAGGAGAAGGAGAAGCAGGCTCTGGAGTCGTCCAAGACCGAGATCGGCTGGGGCAACCAGATCCGGTCCTACGTCTTCGCACCCTACACGATGGTCAACGACCACCGCACCGAGGTCAAGAAGGGTGATGTGAGCGCGGTGATGGACGGAGCGCTGGATCCGTTCATCGAGACCTACCTCAAGAGATTCGGCCGGGTGGACGGCAAGTGAACGATCGGCGCGGCGGCGACCTCTCGGGAGTCATGAGAAACCGGCTCGAGAAGCTGGAGAGACTGAAAGCGATGGGCGTGGAGGCGTTCGCCTACTCTTGCGACGTGACACGGCACGCCGCTCCGTCGACGGCCGCCTTCGAGAAGGACGAGGCGGCGGGTGATCTGCGCGATGGCCATGGAGAAACCGGCCGCTGGGCCGGACGCGTGATGGGGTACCGTTCACACGGCCGCAGTGCCTTCGCGGACCTGGAGGACCACACGGGCCGGATCCAGGTCTACTTCAAGCGCAACGTGCTCGGGGAGGACCTTTACTCCCTCCTCGACCTGCTGGATCTGGGAGACTGGATCGGCGTCGAAGGGCGCCTGTTTCGCACGCGCATGGGGCAGGTCACCATCCATGCGGAGGAATTCCGACTCCTCTGCAAGTCATTGCGCCCACTTCCGCTCGGGAAGGTGGAGGTGGACGGAGGTACCGGCGACAGAGTCACCCACTCCGGATTCGCCGACCGCGAGGCACGCTACCGCCAGCGCTACGCCGACCTGGCGGTCAACCCCGACGTCCGCGAAGTGTTCCGGACCCGCGCGCGCATCATCACCAGGGCTCGGCGCTTTCTGGACGACCACGGCTTCGTGGAGGTCGAGACACCGATCCTCCAGCCCCTCTACGGGGGAGCCTCGGCCCGCCCGTTCGTTACCCGGCACCTCACCCTGGACCGTGATCTCTACCTGCGGATCGCGGACGAGTTGTACCTGAAGCGGCTCATCGTGGGGGGCATGGATCGGGTCTACGAGATATCCAAGGACTTTCGCAACGAAGGGATCGACCGGTTTCACAACCCCGAGTTCACGATGCTGGAGTTCTACCGTGCCTTCGCGGACTATGAGGACATGATGGACATGGTGGAGCGCCTCATGGTGGCACTGGCCGAAGCCGCGGGAGGGTCTTCCGGATTCACCTACCAGGGTGCCGACATCACTCTCTCTCGCCCCTTCGCGCGGCTTTCCTTCGTGGAGGGACTTGGTGCCGCGCTCGGTCGGGATCCGCTGGAGATGGGAATGGAGTCGCTCAGGTCTCGCGCGGCGGCGCTGGGAGCCGACGACCTCGAAGGCGCGGGCCGCGGCAAGCTGATGGACAAGCTGTTCGGCGCGCTGGTACAGCCCTCGCTGATCCAGCCAACCTTCGTGATCGACCACCCGCGCGAACTGAGCCCTCTCGCCAAGGCCAAGCGGGGGGTCCCGGAACTTTCCGAGCGCTTCGAGCTGTACGTGGCCGGAGAGGAGCTGGCCAACGCGTTCAGCGAACTCAACGATCCCATTGCGCAGAGGGCCCGCTTCGAGGACCAGGCGGCGTTGGGCGCCGCGGGTGACGCCGAAGCGCAGGTGGTGGACGAAGACTATATCCGGGCGCTGGAGTATGGACTCCCCCCGACGGGAGGTGTCGGAATCGGAATGGACCGCGTCGTGATGATGCTCACCGACCAGGCCTCGATCCGCGACGTGATCCTCTTTCCGACGCTGCGGAGGGAAGAATGAGGGAGCGGACGACTCCGACGTCACGCACCCGTTTCGCGTGGTTTGTCGCAGGACGGTTCCTGGCGTCGCGCAAACGGGGCAAGCTTCTGTCGTTCATCACATGGATCGCGTTGGGAGGCGTGACCGTGGGCGTGACGGCGCTGATCGTCGTCATCGGGGTCATGACGGGCATGCAGAACGAACTGCGCGAAAAGATCCTGGGGTCGCTGCCGCAGTTGACGGTTCGACAGGCGGGGATGTCGTTGCGCCTCGAGGACCGGGAACGCGTGGCCGCGGTGGTCGAGGGCGTGGACGGAATCGTGAGCGCATCCGCGGTTGGATTCACCCGCGTGGGTCTGCTGGCCAACGACTTCGTGGACGTCATGGATCTGTACGGTGTGGATCTCGACGACCAGGGCCCCCCGATCACGCCGATGCACGACAGCCTCCGAACCGGGCGCATCTCGCTCGCAAGGAAGAAGGACGGGCCGACGCCGGTGGTGCTGGGGGTCCAGCTGGCGAGTCGCATGAGTCTTCTGGTGGGAGACACGGTGACCGTAATCGCCTACGAAAACCTGAAGTGGAGCCCCAACGGCGATCCCGTGTTCCGTCCGGAGGACTGGATCGTATCGGGAGTCTTCTCGACCGGCATGTACGACTTCGATCTGCGTCAGGGGTATGCGGCGCTGGAAGATGTCCAGCGCCTGCTCGAACTGGACAAGGATGTGGCGTCGATCGTCGGTGCCCGCGCGGACGATCCCTGGCGCGCGGATGCCCTGGCCGATTCGGTGCGCGACGCGCTGGGCGGCTGGCCCTACGTCGTCACCTCGTGGACGGAAGACAACCGCCAGCTCTTCTCGGCACTGAAGCTGGAGAAGCTGGCCATGGCGCTGATTCTCTCGCTGATCGTTATCGTGGCCGCGCTCAACATCGTCGGAACGCTGGTCATGGTGGTGGTCAACCGCACCCGGGAAATCGGGATTCTGAAGGCCATGGGGCTCACGCGCCGGGACACCCTGCGCGCCTTCATGTTCCAGGGAATGTGGATCGGCGTGGCGGGCACCCTGGTGGGTACGGCGTTGGGCCTCGGTCTTGCGGTGCTGATCGGACACTACGGGTTGATCCGGCTTCCGCCGGAGGTCTACTTCGTCGACCGGCTGCCGGTGGAACTGACTCCGTGGGACATCACATGGATCGCTGGGGGAAGCCTGCTCATCTCCATCCTGGCCACCATCTACCCTGCGAGACAGGCGTCCGCACTCGAGCCGGTGGAGGCGTTCCGGCATGATTGAGGCGGCGGCCCGCTCCGCGGTACTGGAGGTGCGCGGCCTCCGGCGCTCCTACACGGGCGTGTCGGGGCCCGATCTCCACATCCTGCGGGGCGTGAACCTGACACTGGATCGGGGCGAAGCGGTGGCGATCGTCGGAGCGAGCGGTTCCGGAAAGTCCACGCTGCTGCACCTGCTGGGCGCGCTCGACCGGCCCACGGCAGGAACCGTGCTTCTGGACGGCATCGACATCGGGACTCTCGGCGACGAGGAAGCGGCCTCAATCAGGAACATGCGCCTCGGATTCGTGTTTCAGTTTCATCACCTGCTGCTGGATTTCACGGCTCTCGAGAACGTCATGGTCCCGGCGTTGATTCAGGGGGAGAGTTTTGCGGGAGCGAAGGAGCGGGCGGCCGAACTGCTGGGCGAGGTCGGGCTCGAAGACCGCCTCGGCCACAAGCCGGGCGAACTCTCGGGCGGCGAGCAGCAACGGGTTGCGGTCGCCCGCGCCCTCGTGAACCACCCGCTGGTGATCCTGGCCGACGAACCGACGGGGAATCTTGACAACGACACCAGCGAACAGGTTCAGGAGACCCTCTTCGCACTCAGGGACCGATACGGAGTTGCGCTCGTGGTCGTAACGCACAACCGTCAACTGGCAGCGAGAGCCGAGCGGGTTCTGCGGCTTGGTCTGGGCGTGCTCGAAGATGTCTGAACCGGCCAAGGTCTGTGACGGACAGGGTTGCGACAACCCGGCCGTGGTCCAGCTGACCCAGGTCGTGGACAACAAGTCGACCACCCAATACCTGTGCAAGAAGTGTGCGCGGGCCAAGGGAATCAGCGCGCAGCCGCCGTCCAGTCTCGATGTCTCCGATTTCCTCGCCCAACTGGGAGAATCCGGCTCGTCGGGATCCGAAAGCGGCACGGAGCCCTGCAGCTTCTGCGCGATGACCTTCGACGACTTTCGGGAATCGGGGCGGCTTGGCTGTTCCCATTGCTACACGTCCTTCGAACCCCGCGTTCGCCGGCTCCTGAGCCGCATCCACGGGGCCGGCCAACACGCGGGCAAGGTCTACCTGCCGCCTGATCCCAGTTCCGCCGAGCTCGATCGCCGGATCGCCGGATTGCGACGCAGTCTCCAGCATGCGATCGAGGCCGAGGATTTCGAACGTGCCGCCGTCCTCCGGGACCTTATTCGAGACCACGAAGCCGCACAGACATGACCGAGGACTACTTCCTGATCCCGGACTTCGGCCTGGATTGGCTCGACGCCGGAGGACCCGAAGCGGACATCGTTCTGTCCACCCGGGTGCGGCTGGCCCGTAACCTTCAGGGACACCGCTACGTCTGCAGGGCGAGCGCCGGGGATCGCGAAATCGTCTTCAGAACCGTTGCCAGGGCGGTGAATCGCGGTGCGCTTCCTCCGGACACGGCCCTCATGCGCATGAATGAACTGGGTCGGAGAACGCAACAGATCCTCCTTGAGCGACGACTTGTCTCGAGCGAACTGATCGGGGAGGCCGCGCCGGACAGCGGGGTGGGCGTGGCGGTGTCCAGCGGCAACGCGGTGTCGGTCATGATCAACGAGGAAGACCACCTGCGGCTGCAGTGCCTGATGTCCGGGCTGAGGCTGATGGAAGGTTGGAACCGGGTCGACAAGCTGGACGAGGAACTCGGTGGCCTCCTCCAGCTGGCCTATCACCACGAATTCGGTTTCCTGACTTCCTGTCCCACCAACGTCGGCACAGGATTGAGAGCATCGGCGCTGCTTCATCTTCCAGGCCTCGTGCTGACGAAGGAAATCGAGCGGGCGCTGCGGGGGATCACCCAGGTCGGGCTCACCACGCGCGGTCTGTACGGCGAAGGTTCCGAGTTTGTGGGGAACTTCTTCCAGATATCGAACCAGACGACCCTGGGACAGGGTGAGGAAGATCTCCTGGATCATCTGAACCGCGTCGTGGCCACGGTCATAACCAAGGAACGGGAAGCCCGGCAGGTGCTGACCCGGGACGCGGGCGCGATCACGGAGGACAAGATCTGGCGCGCCTACGGATTGCTCCGCTACGCCCGGGCTCTCGACTACGTGGAGTTGATGAATCTGCTCTCGGGAGTTCGCTTGGGAGTATCCCTGAAACTCCTGCCGTCTCCCCCGGTATATTGGCTCAACAGGATCATGATCTTCTCGCAGGCCGCGCACCTTGCAGAAGCTGCGGGTCGTACGCTCTCCACCCAGGAGCGGCTCGCGCACCGCGCCCAGTATGTGCGCCAGGCCTTGCGGGGGGAAAGCGGGTCCACCACTACCGATCCGGGGGTCTGATGGCGACCTTGTTAGGATGCGCGGGCAAGCCTGCAACGGGCGCTGGACGGACGAGTATCGGGCAAGGACGTGAAGAGGGCGGATCACCATGAACTACAATTTCACGGAACGTGTCCGCAAGGTTCTTTCCATGGCCCGGCAGGAGGCCATTCGCCTCCAGCACGACTACGTGGGTACCGAGCACATACTGCTGGGTCTCATTCGCGAGGGCGAGGGCGTGGCGGCCCACGTGCTCGGAAACCTCAACGTGGACCTGGACCAGATCCACGAGCGGGTGGACGAGTCCGTGCGAAGGGGCAAGGCGACCATCGCCCTGGGCGAACTCCCCTACACGAATCCGGCGAAGAAGGTGCTGGAGTTCGCGATGGCCGAGGCCCGCGAACTGAACCACTCGTACGTGGGAACGGAACACCTGCTCCTCGGGTTGCTGCGCGAGAGCAAGGGCATCGCGGCCCAGGTCCTCAACTCTCTCGGGGTCACGATCGAGGAGGCCCGCTCCGAGACGCTCAAGGTGTTGGGCTCCGACGTCAGTTCCGCAGGATCGACGGGGACCGGGGGTGGTGGAGCATCCGGTCCCTCGTCTCCCTCCCCCGGCCAGTCGCGCGGTGACAAGAAGTCCAAGACTCCGGCGCTCGACCACTTCTGTCGGGATCTGACCGGGCTGGCCCGACAGGGCGAGCTGGACCCCATAATCGGACGGGAGTCCGAGATTCAGCGCATGGTGGAGATACTCTGCCGGAGAAAGAAGAACAACCCGGTGCTGATAGGTGAACCGGGTGTGGGGAAGACCGCCATCGTGGAAGGCCTGGCGCAGCTGATTTCGCGGGGCGAGGTGACGGAGAGCCTTGTCAATCACCGTGTGCTGGCACTCGACATGGCCGCCGTGATCGCCGGTACCAAGTATCGCGGCCAGTTCGAGGAACGGCTCAAGGCCGTCATGAACGAAATCACGAACAACCGCAACGTGGTGCTGTTCATCGACGAACTGCACACGCTCGTGGGAGCGGGCGCCGCGGAAGGGGCCATCGACGCATCCAACATGCTAAAGCCGGCGTTGGCCCGAGGTGAGCTCCAGTGTATCGGCGCATCGACGCTCAACGAATACCGACGCCATGTCGAGAAGGACGGTGCCCTGGAACGGCGCTTCCAGCCGGTCATGATTGATCCTCCCACCGTCGAAGAGACCGTCGCCATCCTCACCGGGCTGCGGGAGCACTACGAGGATCATCACAAGGTTACCATCCCCGACTCGGCGCTGTCCCAGGCATCCCAGCTCTCGGATCGGTACATCACGGATCGCTTCCTTCCGGACAAGGCGATAGACGTCATCGACGAGGCGGGCGCAAGGGCGCGGATTGCGAGCCAGGTCCCCCCGGCGGAGGTCGGAGAACTGCAGGAACAGCTGTCCGCCGTGGCGGACCGGAAGGAGAGCGCGATTCGGGATCAGGACTTCGAGCGCGCCGCACAGCTCCGTGACGAAGAGCGTGAGATCCAGCGTCGCATCCGCGACGAGAAGGTCGCCTGGGAAGAGGAGCGCCGACGGTTCCGCCCCGAGATCACTGCCGAGGACGTGGCGTTCATCGTCAGTCGCTGGACCGGGATCCCGCTGACTCGCATCCGCGAGGCGGAGAGCGCCCGGCTCGTGAACATGGAAGAGGAACTGCACAAGCGCGTCGTGGGCCAGCACGATGCCATCACGGCGATCTCAAGGGCCATCCGTCGCAGCCGGGCTGGACTCAAGGACCCGAATCGCCCGATCGGCTCCTTCATTTTTTCGGGCCCCACCGGTGTGGGCAAGACGGAACTCGCCCGCACGCTTGCCGAGTTCCTCTTCGCGGACAGCGAGGCCCTCATTCGGGTGGACATGAGCGAGTACATGGAGCGCTTCTCGGTCTCGCGTCTGATCGGTGCTCCACCCGGCTACGTGGGATACCACGATTCGGGAACGCTCACCAAGGCCGTGCGGCGCCGGCCCTACTCGGTCGTTCTTCTCGATGAGATCGAAAAGGCGCATCCCGATGTGTTCAACGTCCTGCTTCAGTTGCTCGACGAAGGGCACCTGACCGACAACTACGGGCGCCGGATCGACTTCAAGAACACGGTTCTGATCATGACTTCGAACCTGGGAGCCAGAAACATCGCCAAGGGCGGCCTCGGGTTCCAGCAGGCGGATCCGCGATCCAGCTACGAGGCCATGCGCGACAAGGTCAACGAAGAGATCAACCGCGCCTTCAATCCCGAGTTCCTGAACCGGGTCGACGACACGATCGTCTTCCATCCGCTCAGCCGCGACCACATCGCCGAGATCGTCCAGATCATGCTCGGCGATCTCAGGGAGCGACTCACCGAGTCGGGACTCACGCTCGCATTGAGCCAGGGCGCGGTGGACTTCCTGGTTCGCCACGGATACGACGAACGATACGGTGCCAGGCCGCTCAAGAGGGCGATACGGCGCTTCATCGAAGATCCGCTGTCGGAGAAGATACTCATGGCCGAGTTCGCCGGCGGCGACGAACTGGAGGTCGTTGTGTCGGAGGACGGAAAGGCGCTCTCCATCGGGGTCGCCTCTCCGACGAAGACGTGATCGGCCGCGGCGGGGTGGGAAGGTCCGATGCGCTTCACCTGCGGGTCGGCCTATGCCTGGCGGCCGGCGTCGCGCTTGCGGCGACCGCGGCTCCCGTCCGGGCCCAGAACCCGGGGGCGGAATCCCTGGTGCGCGTGGACTCGATCGCCGCACGAGGCAATGTCCGGCTTGCCGAGCAGGCGGTCACCGGCGTGGCGGGCATCCAGCCCGGCACGCTGAACAGCGGGTACGACATCCAGAGGGCGATCAAGAACCTCTGGGCCACCGGTCAGTACGAGGACATTGCCGTCAGCGTCGACGGATCCTCGGGGCGCAACGTGCTCATCATCGAGGTCGTGGAACGACCGGTGACGAGACTCGTGCGGATCACGGGGCTGGAATCGGTGTCGGAGGACGACGTGATCGAAGAGGCGGGCCTGCGGGAGAACGCGCCCCTGTCTCCAAACGCAGTGACGAAGGCGGAGGCCTACATCCGCGAGGAGTTGAGGCGGAACGGGGTGCCCTTCGCCCTCATCGAACGCAAGGAGGAGCCCGTTCCCGGTGAGGAGGGCAGGGTGGATGTCGTGCTCGAGGTCGACGAAGGACAGCGGGTCACGATCGCCCAGGTCACCTTCACCGGAAACGAGTACTTCACCGACGACGAACTCCGTGGGGCGATGAACACCAGGCAGGAAGGCTTCCTGTGGTTCCGCACCGGCGGCTACAACGACATCGACTTCGAGCTGGATCTGCTCGAATCGCTGCCCAGGAGGTATGCACAGGAGGGATACCTCGACTTTCAGGTGGTGGGCGACACGCTCGTCGTCGACCCCGCAACGGGCAAGGCGCGCCTCGATATCAGTGTCGACGAGGGCCGGCAGTACCGTCTGTCGGACTTCGAGGTGGAGGGAGCCAGCGCTTTCGAGACCGAGCAGCTTGAGGGGTACTTTACCGAGGAGTCCGGCGGCATCCTGTCGGCTCTCGGGTTCGGCGGGGACGATTCGGAGAGCGAGGCGGGAAGGGTGTTCGACGCGGTCGCGTTCGACGAAGCGGCGCAGAGGGTGCGCGAACTCTACCGCAACGAAGGATACCTCTACGCCCAGCTGGAGCCCTACTGGGAACGCACCGGAGACGAGGTTGCGGGACATCCGACGATCCGGGCGGGATGGCGCATCCAGGAACAGACGCAGGCGTACGTCAACCGGGTCATCATCGCCGGGAACGACTTCACCTTCGACCGCATCATCCGCGACAAGGTCTTCCTGCTCCCCGGTGACGTGTACAGCGAGGCCCGGCTGCTTCAGTCCTACCAGAACATCCAGTCCCTGGGTTTCTTCGAGTCGCCGATGCCTGCCCCGGACATCCGTCCGGACGAGGAGACCGGGGACGTGGACATCATCTTCAACGTCCAGGAGAAGCAGACCGGCTCACTCAGTTTCGGGACCGCGGTCGGCGGCGGGGTGGGGCTGTCGGGTTTTCTCGGCTGGGATCAGCCCAACCTCTTTGGCCAGGCCAAGATCCTGAACCTCCGGTGGGACTTCGGCCGCTACATCAACAGTGCCACGGTGAGCTTCACCGATCCGGCCCTGTTCCAGACGACGACGAGCGGCTCCGTGTCGCTGTTCAACTCGACCGATCGGTTTTTTCAGTTCGCCACCGGACGCCGCAGGCGCATGGGTTTCACCACACGCTTCGGCGTCCCGTTCCCAGGGTCGTTGCGCACCAGGGTGTTCGTTGGATACTCGCTGTCCCGGACCAGCTATGAAGCGTTCCGCAGCGCGGACGACACTTCGCTCTTCGGGTTGCCCCCCGGTTTGCTCAGTTCCGTTTCGGTGGGGATCACCCGCCAGACGCTGAATCACCCCCTCTTCCCCACCTCCGGCTCGATGCAGACCTGGAACGTGGAGCTGAACGGCGGGCCGCTCGGCGGGGCGGGAGACTTCGTCAAGCAGACGGTCCAGGCCCAGTGGATGATCCCGGTGGGCCAGCTCGACGGCGAAGGGACCACACCCGGATCCGTGCAGTTCGCAATGGGGCTCTACGTGAGAGGGGGAGCGCTGTTCGGGGACGCGTCCCGGTTCCCCTTCGAGTCGTTCTGGATGGGCGGCGTGCAGTTCGGGCAGCCGCTCAGGGGCTACGACGAGACATCGATTACGCCCCGGGGCTATTATCCGGAGCGGGGCGGGGGTATCCGTCAGATCGAACGTCTCGGGAACGCCTATTTTTCGACTACCGCGGAATTCAAGACGGTGATCAGTTCCAATATCGGCATCTCCGCGTTTTTCGACGCCGGCAACAACTGGGAAGGTCCGGGGCATCTCAATACCTCCAGACTCTTCAGAGGCGCCGGCTTCGGCGTACAACTCGTAACGCCCTTCGGGCCGATTGGACTGGACTATGCATACGGATTCGACAAGGCCGAGCCGGGCTGGCAACTGCACTTCAAGATGGGTCCCAATTTCTAGGAGAGTTGATCTCATGAGCGTTTCCCGTTTGGGAATGTCCTGCATCCTGTTGCTCTGCTGCGTGGCATCGCTGAATGCTCAGGGGGCCCGGGTGGGGTATGTGAACTCCCAGCAAGTCCTCACCGAGTACGGTCCAGCGCAGGAGGCCCAGGCGGAGTTGCAGTCGGCCGCGCAGGAAGCCGACTCCGAACTTCAGCTACTGGGTTCGGGCTTTCAGTCCGCTCTCGCCGAGTTTCAGCAGCAGGCGATGAGCATGACTCCCGAGGCCCGTCAGAATCGTCAGCAGGAACTGCAGAGTTCGGAACAGGCGATTCAGCGGAGGCAGCAGGAGCTGGAACTTCAGCTGGCACAACGGCAGCAGGAACTGCTTCAGCCGATCAACGACAGGATCACCGCGATAATCGAGGAGATCCGCGTCGAGGGGAACTACGCGGTCATCTTCGACGCGTCGTCGGGCGCAATCGTCGCCGCGGATCCCGCGTTGGACATCACGCAGGACGTCCTCACCCGGTTGCAGGCAGCGGACACGCCCGGTTCCGGAGGGGGATGACGGCTCCGTCCCGCGCCGGCGGCAACGTGCTGACGCTGTTCCAGGCGGCGGAAGCCACGGGCGGGCGGGTGGTGGGAAGCGGGAATGCCGCATTCAGGCGTGTCTCTCCGGTGCACGACGCCGGGCCGGAGGACCTCGCACTCCTGGCTGACCGACGCTACGCGACCGAGCTGCCCGATTGTGGTGCCCGGGCGCTGTTGGTGTCCGAAGAGCTGAGCATGCTCGAGGGAGGACCCGTGGACCGGCTGGTGGTCGCCGACCCACACGAAGCGCTCGTGACCCTGCTCGCGATTCTCCAGCCGACGCCGACGCAGGGGTGGGACATCCATCCGTCGGCGGCAATCGACGGGACGGCCACGCTCGCGGGGCGTGTCTCCGTCGGTCCCAACGTGGTGATCGGGGCCGGTGCCACGATCGGAAGCGACGCCCGAATCGGCGCCAACTGCGTCATCGGCGACAGGGTGGAGGTCGGGGCCGGAACGGTGCTGTTCCCGAACGTTACGGTGTACGCGAAGTCGGTTCTGGGCGAGCGGGTGATCGTCCACGCGGGGACGCGCATCGGGGTCGACGGTTTCGGCTACGTCCAGCAGCACGGGAAACACGCCAAGGTGCCGCAGGTGGGCGGTTGTGTCATCGAGGACGATGTCGAGATCGGCGCGAACTGCGCCATCGACCGGGGCTCGATCGGGTGCACCCGGATCGGGGCGGGTTCCAAGCTGGACAACCTGGTCCACCTCGGACACAACGTCGTCATTGGACGCAATTCGCTCGTCGTGGCGCAGGTGGGGGTCGCGGGATCTACGCGAACGGGCGATGGCGTCGCTCTCGGAGGGCAGGCCGGGCTCGTGGGGCATTTGAAGATCGGAGCCGGAGCAAAGATCGGTGCGCAGGCGGGGGTCATCTCCGACGTGGCTCCCGGGCAGGTCGTGTCGGGCTACCCGGCGAGGGACCACCGCAGCTACCTCAAGGCGATGGCGAGGCTGATGCGGCTGCCCGATGTGGTCAGGAGAATCGAACGGATCGAGCGGCACCTCGACGAATCGGCCGAAGCGGGATCGTCCGGCGACGAAGCGTCGTGAAGGCGCGAGGCGCACCCTTTTTCGCACCCGTTTTACATTGTGGGAGCATGTTTCCCGGGATTCGAGGTCGATGACGAGCGAAAACCAGCGCACGATCGCGCAAGAGATCAAGGTCGCAGGAATCGGCATTCACTGCGGGGCGACGGTCGAGGTCGGCATCGCACCAGCGGCGCCCGGGACCGGCATCGTTTTTCGGCGCACCGACATCGACGGTGCGCCGGATATCCCGGCCCGGCTGGAGTACGTTACGAGTACGGAACTCGGCACGGGGCTGGGGTCGGACGGTGTCGAGGTGCGTACGGTCGAGCATCTGCTCGCAGCGCTAGCCGCCCTGGAGGTCGACAACGCAGTGGTACGCCTGGACGGGCCCGAGGCGCCAATCCTGGACGGAAGCTTCGCTGTGTGGACTCGCATGCTGCGAGACGCCGGGCTCGTCTCCCAGCCGGCCAGGTCGAAGATCTTCGAGATTGGCAAGGCGGTCAGTGTGTCCGGCCGCGACGGACAGTCCTATGCCGCGCTCCCTCACCGCGGGCTCCGGGTTTCGGCTACCATCGAATTCGACCATACGTTGATCGGACGCCAGTACGGCGACTTCAGTCTGGACGGCGCCGGTTTCGAGAGGGAAATCGCGGCCGCCAGAACCTTCGGCTTCCATGAGGAAGCGGACGGCCTGCGCGCTCGCGGGTTCGCAAGAGGGGCGTCGCTGGAAAACACCGTCGTGCTTGACCGGGATGGCGTGATGAACGGTGACCTCCGCTACCCGGACGAATTCCTGCGCCACAAGGTGGGCGATCTGGTGGGCGATCTGTCGCTCATCGGTGGGAGACTGCGGGGCCACATCGTGGCCGACCGCCCGAGCCACGCGGGCAACGTCGCTCTGGCGCGGACGATCCTGGCCAGCCAACCCCGCAGGGCGGAAGCGCCCGAAATCGACATCCGGCGCATCATGGAGTACCTGCCGCATCGCTACCCGATGCTGCTCGTGGACCGGATCCTCGAATTCGAACCCCGCAAGCGCATAATCGGCCTGAAGAACGTGACCATCAACGAACCTTTCTTCCGGGGGCACTTCCCCGAACACCCGATCATGCCCGGGGTACTCATAGTCGAGGCGATGGCGCAGGTCGGCGGGCTTCTTCTGATGGACGCCGTCGACAACCCCGAGGAGAAGGTCGTGTACTTCATGTCCCTCAACAATGTGAAATGGCGCCGTCCGGTCACTCCGGGGGACCAGGTGGTCTTCGAGGTGGAAATGCAGAATCTCCGGCGCCGCATCTGCAGGATGAAGGGGAAGGGAATCGTGGACGGGAAGGTCGTTGCCGAGGCCGAAATGACCGCCAGGATCGTGGACAGGTGAGGGCCTCCCACACCGGAGAAGACGCGGCTGTCATCATTCACGAGACGGCGATCGTGAATCCGTCAGCCGAACTGGAACACGGAGTCGAGATCGGCCCGTTTGCGATCGTGGGACCCGGAGTGTCGATCGGACGCAACACACGGATCGGGCCACGGGTGTTGATCGAAAAGGACACCACGGTGGGCCGGGACTGCATGATTGCCAACGGTGCGGTGCTGGGTACGGATCCGCAGGACCTGAAGTACGAGGGCGAGCAGACCTTCCTGGAAGTGGGTGATCGCACGGTGATCCGCGAGTTCGCCACCCTCAATCGGGGAACCGCGGCCGCCGGCAGCACCGTCGTCGGATCGGACTGTCTGCTCATGGCCTACTGCCACATCGCGCACGACTGCGAACTCGGCAATCACATCATCGTATCGAACGCCACCAACATGGCGGGGCACGTGACGATCGAGGACTGGGCGATCATCAGCGGACTGGTGGCCATTCACCAGTTCGTCCGCATCGGCGCGCACGCGTTTGTCGGAGGAGGTTCCAGGATCCCCCAGGACGTTCCGCCCTACTGCCGGGCGGTCGGCAACCCGTCTCCGAGGCTCTACGGACTCAACACGGTGGGACTGGAACGCCGCGGGTTCTCCACCGACGTGCGTCGTCGACTGAAGAAAGCCTATCGCATCCTCTTCCAGTCCAACCTGAATCTGTCAGGGGCCCTCGCCCAGGTGGAGGCGGATCCGGCGCTCCGGGATCCGGAGGTGGGCTATTTCATTGACTTCATCCGCAAGAGCCAGCGCGGCATCATCACCTGAGCCACGGCGGCTCCGGGTCGCACAGCCCCGGATCGGCGTCGTGGGGGTCGGGGCGCTCGGGCGACACCACGCACGCGTGGCAAGGACATTGCCGCGCGCGCGATCCGCCGGCGTTTTCGACACGGACCGCGAACGCTGCGAGGCCGTCGGCCGAGAGTTCGGGGTCGCGGTCCGGTCCTCTCTCGAAGAGCTGCTCGCCGTGAGCGACGGCATCGTGATAGCCGTGCCCACAACCGCCCACGAAGAGATTGCAATGGCGGCGATCCAGGCAGGCGTTCACGTCTTCGTGGAAAAACCGCTGGCCCCGGACGTGTCGAGCGCGGACAGAATGCTGGCCGCCGCCCAGGACAACGGAGTCATCGTCCAGGTAGGGCACGTCGAGCGATTCAACCCGGCACTCGTGGCGGCCCGGCCCCATATCGGGCGCCCTCTCTTCGTCGAATCGCATCGACTCGCTCCGTTTACGCCGCGCTCGCTCGATGTCGCCGTGGTTCTGGATCTGATGATCCACGACGTCGACCTGCTCTGCAGCCTCATCGGAAAGCCGGTCGCGCGGGTCGCTGCGGTCGGCGTTCCGGTCCTTTCGCGCTACGTGGACATTGCCAACGCACGAGTGGAGTTCGAGGGCGGGGCCGTGGCCAATCTCACCGCCAGCCGCGTATCCGTGTCGAAGGTCAGAAAGCTGCGCATCTGGCAGCGGTCCGGATACCTGTCGCTTGACCTGGCCTCCGGCAGGGGAGAATTCTACCGGCTGAAAGACGGCGTTTCCGTCCTGGATGCTTCCTCGATCCCCCGGCGCGTCCCGCCGCTGGCCGGACTGTCGGCGGTCGTCACGCGGATCCCCATTCGCGGCGATGGCACCGAGCCGCTGGTTGCGGAACAGTGTTCCTTCCGTGATGCCATCGCCGGGCTGGCGCCGCCGCCGGTAACAGGCGAGGATGGACGCCGAGCGCTGCAACTCGCACTGGCCATTGAACAACAGATAGAGGACCATGTCGCTCATACGCGTTCGGCGTCGCCGTAAGCGGGACTGGATCGATACGAAGAAGGGGAGAAACCCCGGTACGCTCGTGATCCTGCTGATCGTCGTCATCCTGATCATCTGGTACCTCGGGCGGGCCTTCTGACGGCGGTGGTTTCCCCGACCACACCCGGTTCATCACGCCGCCTCAGGGTCATGATCCTGGCTGGGGAAGCCTCGGGCGATGCCCATGGAGCCCGAGTGGCGGCCGAAATCCGCCGAAGGTGGCCAGGGGCGGAGCTGGTCGGGCTGGGCGGCGAGCGCATGGCGGAAGCGGGGGTACGGCTTCTGAGCGGCCTGCGGGACCTGTCCGTCATGGGATTCGCCGAGGTCGTGCGCCGACTGGGGTTCTTCAGGCGACTGGAGCGCAGGTTGCGGAGACTCCTGAAGGCCGGAGGCTTCGATATCGTCCTGCCCGTGGACTACCCGGGTCTCAACCTGAGGATAGCCCGGTACGCGGCGAGGCTTGGTATTCCGGTGCTCTACTACATCGGGCCCCAGGTATGGGCCTGGAAGGCCCGGCGAGCCCGGCGCCTGTCGCGCATCGCGAAAGGGGTCGCGTTGATCCTGCCATTCGAACCCGAGCTGTACCTGGCCCACGGCGGCCGGGCCGTCTTCGTTGGGCACCCACTGCTCGACGAGTCCCCGAGCGGTGACCCCGTGGGCCTGGCGGAGGAGCTGGGACTGGATCGAGGCAGGCCTGTCCTCGCCCTTTTCCCCGGATCGCGCGAGCAGGAACTGGAGCGGCACGGACGCCCCTTCGCAGACATCGCGCGGGAACTTCAGCGGCGGGTCCCGGGTCTTCAGATCGTTGTGAGCAGGGTGTCGTTCCTGCCATCCACCGCCTATCGCTCACTACCCTTTCGCACCACGACGGACGCGCATTCCCTGCGGGCCCTGGCAACGGCGGGGCTGGTCAAGTCGGGAACCGGCACGCTCGAGGCGGCGCTCGCGGGAATGCCCTTCGTGGTGGCCTACGTCACCCACCCCCTGACCTATCTGCTCGCGCGACGGCTGGTGCGGGTCCCGTTCATCGCCCTGGCGAATCTTGTGGCCGGCAGAGGCGTGGTCCAGGAGTTCCTTCAGCACGACGTGACCACGCGAGCGGTCACGGACGCGCTCGAACCGTTGCTGGACGAATCGTCCACCGCGAGGCACAGGGCAATTGCGGATCTGGCGGAGGTCCGAAGCGCTCTCGGCACCCCGGGGGCAGCGAGCAGAGTCGTCGACATGATGTCTGAAATCCTGAGCGAGACGGCGGCAGGCAGGTGCCGGGTTTCTGCGCGGAGACCATGATGGAGTGGGCGCGCCGAACGATTCGCGACTTCTGGGCCGCGGAATCCCCCGGCCTGGTGGCCCGTCTGACGGGCGCCCTGCTGACACCGGCGGAACTTTCCTTCCGTGCAGCGGTCGGCATGAGGAATGCCTGGTACGACAGCCGGCGCTCGCCGTCGACCCCGGTGCCGGTGGTGTCGGTTGGGAACCTCACGGTCGGAGGAACCGGAAAGACGCCCGTAGTGCGATGGTTGGCGGAGTGGCTGCAACGGGCGGGCGCGCGGCCGGCCATTGTCACCCGTGGCTACGGACGGGATGAGCTGGCTCTGTACCGACGCTGGTTCGGGGAGCACGCCGTTTTCGGGGACCGCGACCGCCGAGCCTGTGTGCGTGCGGCCGCGGACCGGGGCTACACGGTCGTGGTCCTGGACGACGGCTTTCAGCAGAGACGGCTGGTCCGCGCGCTGGACATCCTTCTCGTGGCGGTCGAGGATCCCATTCGCCCGAGAATGCTGCCGAGGGGACCGTACCGGGAGCCTCCCGCGTCCGCACGGCGCGCCGCCGCGATATTGCTCACGCTCAGAACTCCGCAACGGCGGCGGGCGGCGGCCTGGCGCGAGAGGCTGTCGAGGGCGGCCCCCGATGTACCCCTGCTGGACCTGGAGATCAGGATGGGCGGATGGACCGATCTCGGTGGTGCACCGGCGGCACCGCCCCAGGGAGACGTTCTGGCCGTCTGCGCCATCGCTCGCCCCGCACCCTTCTTTTCGGGACTCGGGGCGCTGCTCCCGGGTGCGCATATCGAGCACCTGGCCTATGCGGATCATCACGACTACACCTTCCGCGACGTCTCGGCACTGCTCCGGCGACTGGGACGGCGTGCCGTGGTGTGTACGGCCAAGGACGCCGTGAAGCTCGCCGCGTTTCCGGAGCTGGCGGGGCGATGCGTCGTCGCGGGATTCGATGTGGTGGGCGACCCCGCGGAACCGCTTCGCCGCGCTCTCACGGAGGTGGTGGAACGTTGACGCACGTATCGATAGTCGCGGTGGGCAAGCCGGGCGGCCTTTCACCCGTAATCCGGGATTACGAAGCGCGTGCGGCGCGCTACTGGCGCTTCGAGGCCGTGGAGGTGGCACAGGCCCGTGGCAGGGCCGCGGCGGAAGTGATGCGCAAGGAGGCGGACAGCATCAGGAGGCGCCTGCGAACCGGACATCTCCGGGTCGCCGTCACCCGGCGGGGACGTCGGATGTCGTCGCCGGAGCTGGCTCGCTGGCTGGAGAGATTGGTATCCGGGCCGGAACCGGGCGTCCATTTCATCATCGGAGGAGCCTTCGGCCTCGACGCACGACTCCGCGAAGAATGCGATCTTTCCCTGTCCCTCTCCCCGTTCACGCTGCCTCACGATCTGGCGCGCGTGGTGCTGACGGAACAGTTGTACCGGGCAGGGACCATCCTCAGGCGTGAACCCTATCACAAGGGAAGCGAATGAACGGGCGACACCAATGAGGGCCGGATCCGAATGAAACGGGATCCCCCGAAGCGGGATGCTACCATCCCGTGGTTCCGCGACTGGTTCGGCCGCGAGTACCTGGCCCTGTATCCGCACCGGGACCGTGCGGAGGCGCGCCGCGCAGTGGCTCTGCTGCACGGAACGCCCGGACTGAAGCCCGATGCGCGCGTCCTCGACCTTGCCTGTGGGGCGGGGCGACATCTCGTCGAGTTGTGCCGCGTGGGATACCGGCCCGTGGGACTCGACCTGTCCATGCCGATGCTCGACGCCGCGCGCAACACCGCCTGCGCCGCAACATTGACACGTGGTGACATGCGGCACCTTCCGTTCCGGGCCGGCGCATTCGACATCGTCACTTCGTATTTCACTTCCTTCGGCTACTTCGCCGACGAACTCGATGACCTTCGCGTGCTGCGCGAAGTGCGCAGGGTGCTGGACGCCGGAGGGTGGTTTCTCCTCGACTTCATGAACGCGCACCACGTCGTCGCCAACCTTCGGGAGCGGGACTACCACAACGTTTCCGGGTGGGATGTGGTGCAGGAGCGGCGGCTGGTGGAGCAGGGGAGGATCGTCGAGAAGAAAATCACCATCCGGGATGCGGGCGACGCTCCACAAAAGGAATTCGTGGAGCGCGTGCGCCTGTACCGCCCCGAAGAGCTGGTGCACATGCTCGCGGAGACCGGCTTCGTGCCCGGACCCAGATTCGGCGGCTACGACCGATCCGGGTTCTCCCGCCTCTCACCGCGGTGCATCGTCATGGCGGCGGTGTCCTGATGCGACTGCTGCGAAGACCCCTGGGCGGCTCCCCGCTCGTACGGGACTATCTGAGCGGGATCGCAGCGGCCGCCTCGCTCTACCGGGGATCGCCATTCCAACTCGCGACCTACCGCGACAAGGCGAAGGACCTCGAACGGACCACCGGGCCCGACGCGATCGCCCGGGTGGTCCCCATGATCAAGCCGGTGGGGCCGGCGGCGGAAAAGGCGTTGCGGACGGTCGCACGGGACAATGGGTACTTCGTCACCACGGGCCAGCAGCCGGGATTGTTCGGGGGGCCGCTCTACAGCCTCTACAAGGCGCTGACCGCGGTGCGCCTGGCCGAGGTGCTGGCGGCGGAGCTGGCCCGTCCCGTCATGCCGCTCTTCTGGGTCGCTTCGGAAGACCACGACTGGGAGGAGACCAATCACACGCACGTCGTCGATGCGTCCAACGCACTCCACCGCATCGCGGTCGGCCCCGGACCGGTGCGCGCCGGGCGGCCACTTGGCCGCGTGCGGGTTGGCGACGGTATCCACGATGCAGTGGGACAGCTGGCCGGCCACTTCCCGCGCAACGACTTCCACACCCGATACATCGATCTGGTTCGCGAGACCTTCCACCCCTCGGCCACGATGGCCTCGGCGTTCTCCGGCCTCATGACCGAACTGCTCCGTGACACCCCGGTGGGTCTGGTGGACGCGGCCGATCCGGTCCTCAAGCAGGCCTCGCGGCCACTGCTCCGAGCCGAGGCGGAAGACCCGGCAGACTCGGAGACCGCAATCAGCCGCAGTTGCGACGATCTGACGCAGCGGGGCTACCACCATCAGGTCCCTTACATCGCCGGCGCGACCAACCTGTTCCTTGACTCCGTGGACGGCCGCGACCGCGTGCAGCATGGTGCCGGCGGATTCGAGCTGAGGCGGACCGGCCGAACCATTTCCCGCGAGGACTTCCTTGCGCTCATCGACGACGCGCCCCAGCGCGTGTCCCCGAACGTCCTTCTGCGTCCCGTCGTGGAGAGCTTCGTCTTCCCCACGCTGGCCTATGTCGGAGGACCGGGCGAACTGGCCTACTTCGGTCAGCTGGGGCGCCTCTTCCGGCGCCACGGTGTAGGCATGCCGGTCGTGGTGCCTCGCGGGTCATTGCTGGTGCTGGAGAAGAAAGTGGTGCGCGTAATCGAAAAGCACGGACTGGAGATCGACGAACTGCGAGAGGGAAACGCTCTGCTGAGCCGCTTCGCGCGCGACCAGGTGCCGGAGGGCGTCAGCGGCGCGGTCGCAGCCTGGCGGGGCGCCGTCGAGTCGTTTGCAACCGAACTGACGGGCACCGTCAACGGCATCGATCCGGTCCTCAAGGGTGCCGTCGCAAAGGCGCGCAACTCGGGGCTGGCCGCGCTGGGCGCACTGGAGAAGAAGATCGTGAGGGCGGTGAAACGCAGCAGCGAGGTCACCTGGAACCAGATCGCCAAGGCGCAGGTCAACCTGTGGCCGGCGGGAAAGCCGCAGGATCGCGTTCTGGGGCCGCTGCAGTACCTGATGCGCTACGGGGAGGAGTTCGTGTCGATGGCACTCGGCGAGATCCGGGTGGAACTCCATTCCGGGAAGTCGTAGGATTATCGCATGTTGGCATCGGTCTTCGTCCTGATTCTGCTGATCCCGATCCTGGCAATCTTCCTCGATTCCGATCTGGGCAAGGCGCTCGCCAAGAGGCTCGAGCGCGGGCAGCGCAAGGGCGGCAACGAGGGAATGCACGAGAGGATGGTCTTTCTCGAAGGCGAGCTGGACCGCCTGGCGCGGGACGTCGAGCGTCTCGAGGAGGAGAGCCAGTTCCTGCACAAGCTCCTCGACAGCCGCCCCAGGACCGGTTCGCTGCCCCCCGGCGATTCGGCCGACCCCTGACCGGACGCGGCCCGTGGCAGCCCGCAGGGTAGCAGCGGGGATCCTCGTCAGCCGCGTGCTGGGGCTGGTGAGGGAGAGCGTATTCGCCCACTACTTCGGCAACGGCGCCCTCGCCGACGCGTGGCGGGCCGGGCTGCGCATCCCCAACGTGATTCAGAATCTCCTGGGGGAAGGAAGCCTGAGCGCCTCATTCATCCCCGTCTACGTGCGCCTGCTGGAAGAGGGAAGGGAACGGGAGGCGGGGAGGGTCGCGGGCGCGGTGCTGGGACTTCTCTGTCTCGTGGCGGGCCTCCTCGCCGCGGCCGGGGCCTGGGGCGCGCCATTCCTTGCCGCCATCGTCGCCCCCGGCCTCGCGGACGACCCCAGGACCGTCCTGGTCTCGCTGCTGCCCATCCTCTTCCCCATGGTGGCCCTGCTGGTGGTGTCGGCGTGGGCACTGGGGATCCTCAACAGCCACCGCCGATTCTTCGTGTCGTACGTGGCGCCGGCGCTGTGGAACGTCGCGATCATCGCCGCGGTTCTGGCGGGTGCGGCGCGGGGCCTGATGGGGCTGGACCTGTTGCTCGCCATGGCGTGGGGAGCGCTCGGCGGCGGAGCGCTCCAGCTGCTCTTCCAGCTGCCCTTCGCGGCACGACATCTGAGGGGTGTGGTGCCATCGTTCGGCCGGGGCGTGAATGCCCTGCGGGAAGTGGTCCGCAACTTCGTCCCCCTGGTCGCGGCGCGTGGCGCGGTGAACCTGAGCGCCCTCCTCGACGTGTTCCTCGCCTCCTTCCTCGCCGAGGCGGCGTTGAGCATGATGGGGTATGCCCAGACCCTCTACCTGTTGCCGATTTCCCTCTTCGGCATGTCCATTGCCGCCGCCGAACTGCCCGAGCTCTCGCGCGACCGCGTGGCGGGACTCGACGCGGTGGGGAAGCGAACCAGAAACGCGGTCACCAGGGTGCTTTTCTGGTTGATCCCTTCGGCGATCGGCTACGTGTTCTTCGGAGACGAGGTCACCGCATTCCTTCGGGTCCTGCCTTCAGGCGCGTTCGGGGCCGGTGACGCCGCGGCGGTGGGCATGCTGCTCGCGGCATACGCCGTTGGACTCCCCGCATCCGGAACCTCGCGCGTCATTTCCTCGGCGTTCTACGCCCTCGGCGATCCGCGGACCCCTGCACGGATCGCATACCTGCGCATCACGGTCTCGGCGCTGACAGGGGTTGCCCTGATGTTTCCCCTGGACCGCTGGATCGTCGGCGGGTTCGCGATGGGGGCCGCGGGTCTGGCGCTGGGCTCGACGGCGGGTGCCTGGCTGGAGCTGTACCTTCTCGGCCGACGCCTCGGGCAGCGGCTTCCGGGGCCGGGCCTCATCGGCGGTCCCGTGCGGCGCTGCCTGGCAGCCGCGGCGGTGGCCACGCTGGCAGGTTTCGGAGCCGGTGCGCTGGCGCCCGCCGCGCACCCCCTCGTTTCGGCCGCAGCCGTACTGCTCCCCTTCGGGTTCACGTACCTGGCAATCACGGCCGCAATGGGGATATCGCCGGTGAAGCTGCCGCGGTTGAGACGGTAATGGGCGGGATACCGTTCGACGCGGCCTCCGTGCCGCGGCTGCCGCTCGCGCCGGGCGTTTACATGTTCAGAAGCGCCCGGGGTGAGATCCTCTATGTCGGCAAGGCCAAGTCGCTGCGCCACCGCGTCCGGTCGTACCTGTCGCAGGCGAAGGACACCACCCTCAAGACACGCGAACTCGTGCGGCAGGCGGCGGACATCGAGACGCTGGTCGTGGGCTCCGAGGCGGAAGCCCTCATCCTCGAGGCCAACCTCATCAAGGAACACCAGCCCCGGTTCAACATCCAGCTGCGGGACGACAAGAAGTACCCCTACATCAAGGTCACGACGTCCGAACCCTTTCCGCGCATACACGTTACGCGCCGCATTCGCAAGGACGGTTCCCGGTACTTCGGACCGTTCACGTCCGTCGGCCGCGTGCGGCGCGCACTGGAGGTCGTGAAGCGAAACCACGGAATCCGCTCCTGCCGCTACGATCTCCCGGCGGAGGCGCCGTCGCGTCCCTGCCTGGACCACCACATCGGCAGGTGCGCCGCCCCGTGCGTGGGACTCCAGTCCCGTGATGACTATCGCGCGCAGGTGGACGGGGTCGTGCGGATCCTGTCGGGCGACGTCGCGGCCGTTCAAGTGGAAGTCGAGACCGAGATGCGTAAAGCATCCGATTCCATGGACTTCGAGAGAGCGGCACAGTTACGCGACGTACTGGCGGGACTGGACGGAATCGCCCGGCAGCAGCGCGTCCAGACCGTTGGCGGCGGCGATCAGGACGTCATCGGCCTCGCCCGGGACGGGCCGCTGAACGTGGCCTTGACGCTCCGGGTGCGCGACGGTGTCCTGATCGGCCGCGACACGCATACGATGACCGGGGCAGAGGGCGCATCCGACGCCGAACTCATCGCCAGGTCCCTCGCCCACGCGTACCTGTCGGGCGGTTTGAGCGCCATCGAGCAGCTGCCGCGCGAGGTGCTGCTGCCGGCCGACTTCACGGACCGCCAGCTCTTACAGGACGTGCTCACCGCCAGGGCCGGGCGCAGGGTCCGGCTGCACATCCCGCAGCGGGGTGCAAAGGCCCGGCTGATCGAACTGGCGGTCGCCAACGCCCGCCATGTGCTGGACGACCGGGTGAGGAAGGGACAGACGGGCGGACCGGGCACCGACGAAGTGCTCTACGAACTTCAGGACTTCCTGCGCCTGAAGGTCGTGCCCAGGCTGATCACGTGTTTCGACGTCTCCCACATGCAGGGCGCCGAGACCGTGGCCAGCGCCGTGACGTTCCTCAACGGAGAGCCGCACAAGGCCGGATATCGCCACATGCGGATCCGGGGCGAGTGGGGCAATGACGACTACCGTTCCATGGCCGAAGCCGTGACCCGCTATTTCCGGCGGGCAGCGAACGAGAGCGGTCCGTTGGCCGATCTGGTGGTGATAGATGGAGGAAAAGGCCAGCTGTCCGCCGCGCGGCAAGCTTTGGAAGCGCTTGAACTCGGCGACATCACACTGGCGGCGCTTGCCAAGAGGGAAGAGAAGGTGTTTCTGCACGGTCGTCGCACCTGGCTGCGGATCCCGAGAACCGCCCGCTCCCTGCACCTCCTCCAGAGGATCCGCGACGAGGCGCACCGGTTCGCCGTGCACTACAACCGCAAGCTGAGATCACGCCGGACCGTGCGCTCCGAACTCGGGGACATCCCGGGCGTCGGTCCCCGGCGGCAACAGGCCCTGCTTTCGCGTTTCGGTTCGCTGAAAGCCGTCAAGGAGGCAACGGCTTCCGAAATCGGGCGCATCCCGGGCTTCAGCGAAGCCATGGGCGTGAAGATCCTCCACTACCTGACGAGTCGCACCGGCTGATCCGGCGGCCCTGCATCGCCCGGCCGTTGATCCGGCCGCCACCCCTCGGCATCGCCTCACCCCGGTCCTCAACTTCCTGCCTTTGACCCGGTTCAAGGTCGCCAATAGATTTCCAGACGCGCTTGGCGCCGCCTCTGCCGGGGCGGTGCAGTCTCGGGGTAACGACCCAAGGAGGAACGTTGTGATCAATTCCAGGTTAGGACTCGCACTGGCGGTTGCCGGTGCCGTAGTGTTTTCCGGCTGCGCGTCGGGTGGGGGCGGGGGTGGTGGCGCCGCCGGAGACGCCCCGGGCGAAAACGACTACACGCGGAGCGCGGAACTGTACCTCACCCAGGCCCAGAGCCTGGGGATGCCGGAGCGGTACACGGACGCGCTGAACGCCGCCATGAACTCGATCATGGACGATTCGACGAACGCCCGCGGCTACTTCCTGGCCGCGAGAGCGCAGGTCGGACTTGCGGACTATGTTGCCGCCGACACCCTCTTCGACGTCGCCCTCGAGCTCTATCCCGGCTACGACCAGGAGATCAGGGTCGAGCGCGAAGGGGCGTGGATCAACCTGTTCAACGAGGCGATCGGGCCCCTGGACGCCGGGGACAACGACGAAGGGATCCGGCTGCTCGAGGCCGCCGAAGTGGTCTTCAACCGGCAGCGTCCGGAAGCGCTGATCAACCTCGGGGTCACCTACAACAACGCGGGACGCCCCAACGACGCCATCGCGGCCTATGAAGCCGCGCTGGAAGTGATCCGCGGACCCGCCATGGAAGCGGCCGACAGTGCGACGGCGGTCGACTGGCAGAGCCGGGAGCAGAGCGTCACAATGAACATGGCGCTGCTCCTCAGCAATTCGGAGCAATACGACGAGGCGGCCGCGGCCTACGAGGCCTACCTCGCGTCCAACCCGAGCGACATGTCCGCCCTCGCCAATCTGGCTTCGGTGCTCTCCCAGGCGGGCCAGGCCGACTCCGCCCAGGCCATCTACGACAATCTGCTCTCCGCGCAGGGCCTGGGGATGCGCGACTACTTCAACATCGGGGCGGGGCTGTACAACGCCGAGGTGTACGATCAGGCCGCGGAAGCCTTCAGACACATCGTGGATGTCGCGCCGGAGAACCGTGACGCGGTGTTCAACCTCGCGCAGTCGCTCTACGAGGGCGAAGACTGGGAAACGCTGATTCCGATCGCCGAAGAGCTCGTGGAACTGGACGGCTACAACTACGACAGCTACCTGATCCTGAGCCGCGCCCTGCTGATGTCCGGGAGCGGCGAGGCCGCCCAGGAAGTGTACACCGTGGGTGAGGGGCTCGCCTTCCAGCTCGCAAACACCCAGTTCCAACCGCGGACCGATGGCGCTTCAGTCGTGGGAGAGTTCGTCAACAAGACGCTGGAACCGGGCACTACCGTCACGATCCGGGTGCACTTCAACGGCATGGACGGCGCCGAGATCGGGACGACCGACATCCGGGTGGACGCGCCCGCCCAGGAGGCGGCCGAGCTCTTCCGTGCCGACTTCTCCAGCAACGAGGAAGTCCTCGGATACTACTACGAGGTGATCAGCCCGAACTAGAGACGCCGCAGCTTCCGGGTTTCCCGGGCAATCCCCGCGGGAGTAGCTCAGTTGGTAGAGCATCAGCTTCCCAAGCTGAGGGTCGCGGGTTCGAGTCCCGTCTCCCGCTTTGTTCGTCCGTTGGCGCGAAACCGGCGGCGCGCGTACCTTATGGGCGTGCGGTCTCGTTCACTTCAACCGTGGGGGTAGCTATGCGACGCTTTACTTTCTTGCCCGTGCTGCTGTGCCTGACTGTGGTCGCGCCGGTCGGGGCGCAGACCCCCGCCGATGAACTCGAACGCAGGATACGTGACGCCGACACTTCCGTGGACTTCGACGTCCTCCTCAGAGGCTCGTCAGCCGCGCGATTGCTCGGGCGCTTCACCCAGGCCGAGGCGCTCATGGAACGGGCAACGGCGGCGCTGGACCAGGCCGACAACGCCTGGGTCACCGAGAACATCTTTTTCGCCCTGGCATCGGGGCGGGGCGCCAACGGAATGCAGCGGGCCTTTCGAGAGGCCCAGAGGCGTATCCGCATGTCTCCCCAGCAGATCGCGTCTGTGACCAGCAACTTCCCTTCGTTGTTGATCGGAGGGGAGTACGACGAGATGATCCTGAGTTTCAGCGAAGATCACTCCGACCCGGCCTACCGTTGCGCCTGTCAGGCTGAGAAGGCGTGGGTGCACCGGGTCGCGGGCCGTCAGCACGAGTCCCGCATTCTCTGGGGAGAGCTTGTCGCTGCGTGGGACCGGAATCCGCTCGAGTTCGACAACCCCGACGCCCAGGCCGAATGGCAGGGCCAGTACGCGCGCAACCTGGCGCGCGCCGGTAGAACCGCGGACGCCATGGCCGCGCTCGAAAAGGCGATGTCGATGGACGTCAGCGACGAAGCCCGGCCCGGCGTCCAGCGCCGGTGGGCCCAGGCGTACGCCGAACTCGGGAACGTGGACCAGGCCGTGGCGCTGCTCGAGCCCCTTATTGCCAGCTCGACGCTGGTGACCGTCAACAGCCTGGCCACGCGCTACACCTGGGAGCCGGTTCGCAACAACATCGTCTTCCAGGAGATGCTCTCCCGAAACCGGTGAGCGTGCAGCAGCGCGCACCGGCCCACTAGCGGAGAACCATTCCCGGCTTCAAGGCGAGGCGCAGGATCGTGGTGCGTATAGGAGAAATCGGGGCGGGTTCGATCGCCGAATCGCTGGAACTGCGCATCGGGACACGCATCCTCAGGGTAAATGGCGCACGCGTGCGCGACAGCATCGACTTCCACTTCCTCACGGCCGAGGAGGAGATCGAGCTCGAGGCGGTCGACCCCGAAGGAACCCAGCTCGTCTGCGAGATATCCCGGGATCCGTCGGAGAGCCTCGGCATCGTGCCGGCCCGCGACACGATCCGCGAGTGTGCGAACGAATGCGTGTTCTGCTTCATCGACGGCAATCCGCCGGGCGCGCGCGATCCGCTGTGGCTGCGCGACGACGACTTCCGGCTGTCGTTCACCTACGGGAGCTACGTCACGCTCACCAACCTTGGGCCCCGCGGCCTGCAAAGACTGGTGGAACAGCGGATTTCGCCCCTCTACGTCAGCGTCCACACCACGCACCCCGAACTGAGGGTCAGGCTCCTCAAGAACGAACGCGCCGGGCTGATCCTCGACCAGCTTTCCGAGCTCCTTTCGGGCGGCCTGGAGGTGCACACGCAGGTCGTCCTGTGCCCGGAATGGAACGATGGCGTGGAACTGGACCGCACGATCCGTGAGCTCTACGCGCTCGGAGACGGCGTGCTCTCCCTCTCGGTCGTCCCGGTGGGCCTCACCCGCTACAACCTCGGACGCCCGGTACGCCTGTTGGACCGCCGCGAGGCGGAGATGGCGATTCGCCAGACCGAAGGCATCCGTGCGTGGGCGCTTCGAGAGCGGGGGCGACACTGGTGCTACGCCGCCGACGAGCTGTTCCTGATCGCCGGCCAGGACGTGCCCGCGGCAGGATACTACGACGACTGGCCGCTTCGGGAGAACGGCGTAGGGGCGGTCCGCACGCTCGTCGACACGTTTCACGCAAACAGTGAAAGACTTGTTCCGCTCCCCGGCGTCGACAGGGTGCGCATCGTGACCGGCACTTCGATGTCGCCGTACTTCCTGGACTTCGCCCCCGTGGTCGCCGCAAGGATGGAGTGCCCGGTAGAGGTCGTGGCGGTCGAGAACGGGTACTTCGGGCCATCGGTGACCGTGGCGGGACTACTCCCCGGAACCGACATCCTGGAGAGCCTGCGGGACACGCGGCGTGGCGACCTCGTTCTGCTCGCCGCCACGGCTCTCAACGACGACGACGTGTTCATCGACGGCGTGACCCTCCGAGACGTGAAGGGGAAGCTGGCACCCGCGCGGATCAGTGCGGGCCACGAACTCGTCGAGGCCCTTCTCGCAGGACATGCCGACGACACCCCACATGTCCGCGCCGGCGGGAGTGGCCCGACATGAGCCTTCCCGTGGTGGCGGTGGTGGGCCGCCCCAACGTCGGAAAATCCACGTTCTTCAACCGCGCGATCGGCCGGCCCGTCGCCATCGTGGACGACGCACCCGGGGTGACCCGGGACCGCAACTTCGCCCGCGCCGAGTGGACCGGCAGGCCGTTTTTCGTGGTCGATACCGGAGGCGTGATCGAGGGTTCGGACCGCACCATCGATCGGCTGATACGCGAGCAGGCCATGACCGCCGTGGAGGAAGCCGATGTGGTCCTCTTTCTGGTCGACTCCAGGACGGGTGTGCATCCCCTCGACCAGAGACTGGCGGAAGTCCTGCGCAGAAGTTCCAGGCCCGTCCTCCTGACCGTCAACAAGGTCGACAATCTCCCGCTCGAGCGCACTCACCTGGACTTCTGGGAGCTGGGCATGGGTGAGCCGCACCCGGTTAGCGCGATCTCCGGCCGGGGATTCGGAGATCTCTTCGACACGATGCTCGCACTCCTTCCGGAGGAAGAGGAAGACAGCCAACGCGGCGACCTTCGCGTCGCGGTCATCGGAAAGCCGAACGCGGGAAAATCCACGCTCGTCAACCGGCTCTTCGGAGAGGACCGGGTCGTGGTGAGCGAGGAACCCGGCACGACCCGGGACCCCGTAGACCTCACGATGAGGTATCACGGACTGGATCTCACCTTCATCGACACCGCCGGGCTGCGGCGTCACGCCCGCATCAAGGACTCGATCGAATACTACAGCAGCCTGCGTACCGCCCGAGTCGTGAAGGAAGCGGACGTCTGCCTCGTCGTGATCGACGCGGCCGAAGGCCTGCACGTTCAGGACATCAAGGTGGCGGAGACGGCCTGGGAGGCCGGGTGCGGCGTAGTCGCGGTCTGCAACAAGTGGGATGCTGTCGAGAAGGAGACGGGCACGGCGGCGGTCTTCCAGCGAGAGGCGGCCCGTCGTGCCCCCTTCCTGAAGCACGTGCCGTTTCTGTTCGCCTCGGCGCTCATCGGATTGCGGGTGCGCAAGACGCTCGATCTGGTGCTCGCGGTCGCAGACAGACGCGCCGCACGGATCGCCACCCACGAGGTCAACGAAGTGGTGGAGGAAATCGTCCGGCGGCGCCCACCTCCGCATGCCAGGGGGCGGCCGGTGAGGATCAAGTACGCCACACAGGCCGACACGCGTCCCCCGACATTCGTACTCTTCGCCAACATGCCGGACGAAGTTCCGACCAACTACCGCCGGTACATCGTGAACTCGATGCGGGAACGCTGGGACTTCCACGGCGTGCCGCTGCGGATCAGGGTGCGCAAGAGCAGCCGGTGAAGTCCGCACGTCGGTCAACCCTTCTCTGGATTCACTCGATCCGCTGTGGTAACCTCCTAGCATCGGGAGCTGTCGAACGGTCTCGTGGAATCCCGGAACCGACCAAGGAGAGCCCTGGATGATCAGCGCAGTGCTGCTGGTCCTGGCCGCATACGCCGCGGGGGCCATTCCCGCGTCCCACTGGACGGGCCTCCTGCACGGAAAGGACCTCCGGACGCTCGGGAGCTGCAACCTCGGTGCGACCAACGTGCAGCGCGTGCTCGGCTGGCGGGCCGCCATCCCGGTCGGCCTCTTCGACGTCTTCAAGGGCTTTGCTCCCGCCTGGTGGTTCCCTCAACTCGACGGCCAGACGGCCTCGTGGTGGGCGATCGTCTACGGTGGCGCGGCGATCGTCGGCCACTGTTTCTCCTTCTGGGTTCGATTCCGCGGAGGGAAGGGGGTCGCGACCAGCGCCGGCGTCCTTGTCGCCATCGCCCCCGTTGCAGCGGCCGTCGGCGCGGGCACGTGGCTCATCGTGCTGCTGATCTCGCGCAAGGTATCGGTCGCCTCGATGGCCGCGGCCGTGTCCGTTCCGGTGGCGGGCTTCGTCGCGATGCGCGCGGATTCGGCGTTGCTGACGTTCCTGGTGCTGATGGCGCTGTTTGTCGTGTGGGCGCACCGTTCAAACATCAGGCGCCTCCTCGCCGGAGAGGAACCCGGTATTCATGACGTGCGCGAAGCGGACGGCGGAAGCAAGTGATTCCGGACTCGGGCGGCCTGACAGGCGGTCGGGTTCAGGCGGCTGTGGTCGGAGCAGGAGCCTGGGGCACCACCCTGGCCAATCTCCTGGCCGGATCCGGCACCCGGGTTCGCCTCTGGGCCCGCGAGCGTGAAGTCGCCGAGTCCTTTCGGGACCGTGGCGAAAACGCACTGTACCTCGAAGGCGTCACGCTCGACCGCCACCGTCTGACGGTGACGAATTCGCTAACCAACGCGCTGGCGGGCGCGGACGTCGTCGTCTGGGTGTGTCCGGTGCAGTACTCGGCCGATGTCCTGGCGGAGGCGGCTCCACACGTCCCGCCCGGGGCCACGGTCGTGAGCGCGTCGAAGGGTATCGAAATCACCACGCTGCGCCGCATGGACGAGATCTTCGCCGCCTCGTTGCCCGCGAATCAGGCGCATCGGCTCTGCGTGCTGTCCGGGCCGAGCTTCGCGAAGGAGGTCGTGGCGGGTGCGCCGACGGCGGTGGTCGTGGCCAGCAGGGACGAGGAGGCGCGTCTTTCGGTCCAGGCCCTGTTCCAGACCCACCGCTTCAGGGTATACACCAACCCGGATGTCATCGGCGTGGAGCTGGGGGGCGCGCTCAAGAACGTGATCGCCGTGGCCGCCGGGGTCGCGACGGGACTGGACCTCGGGCACAACGCGGTGGCCGCCCTGATGACCCGCGGGCTGGCCGAAATCTGCCGCCTGGGCGTCGCGATGGGCGCCGAAGCCACAACCTTCTCGGGGTTGGCCGGGATGGGCGACCTGGTGCTGACCTGTACCGGGGGACTGAGCAGGAACCGAACCGTGGGGTACCGGCTGGGGCGGGGAGAGAGCATCGGCGAGATCCTCGGCGAAGCCCGCACGGTGGCCGAAGGGGTGGCCACGGTGAGGGCGGTCCACGAACTTGCCCGGAGGCTCGGTGTGGAAATGCCCGTGTCCGCCGAAGTCCACGGTATCGTGGCGGAAGGTGCGGACCCGATGGAAGCGCTGCACCGCCTGATGACCAGGGAACCCAAGTCAGAACACCCCGATATCCTCAGCGTGGCAGACCGGAGCTGAAGCCATGGAACCGATCATCAGAAAGACCTACTACTCGATCGGAGAAGTAAGCGATCTGACGGGACTCAAGCCCCATGTCCTGCGCTACTGGGAAACGCAGTTCGACATCCTCTCGCCGACCAAGAACCGGGGCGGGACCAGGGTCTACCGAAACCGGGAGATCGAGTCGATCCTGCTGGTCAAGCACCTTCTCTACGAGAAGCGCTTCACGATCGAGGGCGCCAAGAGGGAGTTGCAGGAGATGCGGGACGGAGGGCGCATGGCCGAAGTCCGGAAGCTCAATGCCGAGCCCGCGGTCCTCGCCGCGATCAAGGACGGACTCACCGCCCTGCGCGAGGAGTTGACCCTTCCCCAGCGCGAGGACCAGGGCACCTAGTGCGCATCCTCTGCACCAACGACGACGGGTACCTGTCGCCGGGGATCCGCATTCTGGCCGAGGCCGCACACGAAATCGGGTCGGTCGACATCGTCGCTCCGGACCGCGAACAGAGCGCTTCGAGCAACGCGCTGACACTCCACCGCCCGCTGCGAATGCGCAAGACCCACGACGGCACGACCATCGTGGACGGCACACCCACCGACTGCGTGATCCTGGCCGTCAGCGAGGTGCTGGGAACGCAGCCCGACCTCTGCGTCTCCGGCATCAACTACGGTCCCAACATGGGAGAGGACGTCCTCTACTCCGGTACCGTCGCCGCAGCCATGGAGGCCACGATCCTCGGCACCCCGTCGGTCGCGTTCTCGTACGTGGGGAGCCGGATCGAGGAACTGGAGGGTTGGCAGCCCATTGTCAGCAGTCTCCTGCGCCAGATCGTGACGAGGGGCATCCCGCCACACGAACTGCTCAACGTCAATCTCCCCGACCTGCCTCCGGACGAGGTCCGTGGCGTTCGCGTGACCAATCTGGGGAGGCGCCGCTACCGTGACGCCATCACGCGCGCACCGGATCCCTCGGGCCGCGAGTACTACTGGATCGGCGGGGGGATCATGCACTGGAACGGCGGCCCGGACTGTGACTACCTCGCGGTCGAGGAAGGATACATCTCCGTGACTCCCCTCCACCTCGACCTCACCAGCTACAAGCGCCTGGACGAGGTAAGAGGATGGAGTCTGCACCCTTGACCCGGCGCCTGGCGGCAAGCCATTGAGGCACTGGCTCGGCGTCACGCTCCGCGGCCTGTGCATGGGCACCGCCGATGTGGTCCCCGGTGTCTCCGGCGGCACCATGGCGCTCATCCTGGGATTGTATCCGCGGCTGATCGACGCCGTCGGCAACCTCGGAGTCGGCATGTTGCGCCGCCTGCGCACCCGCACGTTCTGGGCCTTGACCACGGTCGGCCTGAAGGATCCTGCGCGTCTGCGCGGCACGGCCGAGGGCACCGATGCGGCCCGCCTTCTGCTGCTGGCCTCTCTCGCGGCAGGCGTGCTGCCGGCCATCGCCGCCGGCTCGCGCTTTCTCCCCCCGCTGCTCGGCAACTACCCAGCGCAAATGAGTGCCTTTTTTCTCGGCCTGGTGCTCGCGTCGGTCGCGGTTCCGTTCCGTGAACTGGAGCGTCGCGGCCCGTCGCGCTGGCTGCTCGCGCTCGCTGCCACCGGGGTCACGGCTTGGTTCGTGGGGCTCCCGGAAGCATCCGGCGGGCGGGCGCGCGGGATGGTAACCCTGGTGTTTGATCCTCCGCCGGTTGTCGACGTCGCCCTTACCCCGAGCAACCTCACGCTCCGTGCGCCGGAGGACGGCACGCGCCCCGACGTCGAATACGGCCTCGGGACAACGGTGACCGTACCCGCCGGCGCGGGCAGTGTAGAGGTCGAGGCGATCGCCAGAATGGCGGGTACCACCGCCAACGTGCCGCCGGGATCGATCCGTGAGGCCGAAGGTCCGTTCGAGTCCGCCCTAGTGGTCCAGGCCGCCGATTTCGCCAACGGGCGGGATCCGGCCCTTGTCTACGTTTTCCTGGGAGGCGTGCTCGCAATCTCGGCCATGGCGCTTCCCGGAGTCTCGGGAGCATTCGTACTCCTGCTCCTCGGACTCTACGAATTCATGTTTTTCACACTCTGGACCGCCATCTCCTATCGCGATCCGGAAGCCGTCGTTGTCGTCGGAATCTTCGTCGCTTCGCTCGTGATCGGACTGCTCTCCGTGGTGCGCATTCTCAAACACCTCTTCACCAGGTGGCGCGACGGCACGCTCGCGGTCCTCGTGGGGCTCATGCTCGGGTCGGTGCGCAAGCTCTGGCCATTCACGGACTATTCGACCCAGGGCAGGGAAGTGCTGACCTTGCCGGCCTGGGGCGATCCGGACATCGCTTCGGTCGCAATCGCGTTCGCGGCGGGATTGATCGCCGTGCTCGTTCTCGACGGCGTGGGGCGGCGGCTGAAGCGCAGCGCGGCGCACTGAAGATCGACCATGTCATCGTTGCTGGAAACCGCCCTTGGGATACCGCGACTGCTGGTAGGGCAAATGCTCCGGCCGATGCGAATCGCCATGCGAGGTCCCATGCCACACCCAAACACTCAGCGCGAGTTGGCCGATCTGGTCGACAACTCCCTGAAGCACGAGATCAGGGCAGGGTATACCCACCGGTTCATCACGCTCATGTTCGTCACGGTGGGAGAGCGCGTCTTCTGTCGGCGCTATACCTACGGAGAGCCGTCCTGGCACTCGGTCTTCCAGACGGATCCGGCCGGTCAGGTCAAGCTCGACAAGACCATCGTTAACATCGAGGCACGGGTCCCACGGGATCTGGACGAAATCGTCCCGGACGTCGACCAGGCCTATGCGGACGCCCTGAAGAAGCTGGGGGCCAGCTACATGTTGGCGGGAGCGACCGAACCGCGGGCGCGGCTGAGCACGATGGAAATCAGGCTTGCGGAGCCTGCGGCGGGCGTGCCTCAGTGTCTACCTGAGCCCCGATACCTCAAAAGCTCAGCGTCCCCGCCAGGACTCGAACCTGGGGCCTACTGCTTAGGAGGCAGTCGCTCTATCCATCTGAGCTACGGGGACCGGTCCACCGGGGTTGAGACTGTTTGAGCCAGCTGCCGGTGCGCGACAAAGATTGCCGCAGCCGGAATCGATGGCAAGTGACAGGTATCGCGGCGGCAAGGTATCTTTTCGGGGAAGGGCGGGGTGGATTCCTGAAGATCCAGTCCCGCTCGCCGAAGTCCACGAGAACCGAAGTCGGATGAGGGAGCAACTGCACGATGACGACGACTGCGCTGTTGATGGTGTTGGCCGGGATCCAGACCGGACCCGACCGGATCGACCTGGATCCGTCCAGTATGACGCTGGACGCCGGTGAGAGGGCGACCGTGACCGCAACCGTGCGGGATGAGGCCGGGGCCGCGCTCGCCGGCGCACCCGTGCTCTGGATGTCGATGACGCCCGAGGTCGCGCAGGTGGACCAGAGCGGGATCGTGACGGCAATCTCGCCGGGCGAAGGGCGCATCGCGGCCCGTTCGGGCAACGTGATGAGCTTCGCGACCGTGGTCGTGCGGGCCCTCCCGGTCGCCGCCCTCGATGCGTCGCTGCCCGTACGGACCCTGGTCGCCGGCACCAGTGCACCGATCGCGGTCGCAGCCGTCGGACAGGACGGGGAGGCTGTGCGGGACGCGTCGCTGTCGTTCGCTTCCAGCGACGAATCGGTGGCTGGGGTGGACGGGAGCGGGCGGGTGTATGCGCGGAGCGCGGGCGAAGCCGTCGTCACCGTGAGCGCCGGGGCCGCAAGTGCCACGGTGGCCGTGGAAGTCCGCGACGGCGAGCCCGGCCGGGTGGAGATCGCACCGTCCGAGGTGCGGGCTCGCACGGGGGACGTCATCCGGTTCGAGGCGCGTGGCGCCACGACCCTCTACCCCGAATGGAGCGTCAGCGGAGCCGGCGCGCAGATCGAGACCGAGGGCGCCGAGGGCGTGTTCGTGGCCGAGCGTCCGGGCACCTATCGAATCACCGCGATCTACGGCGAAGGTCGCGCCGCCGTGGCGTCGGCCGAGGTCACCACACGGATCGAGGAGGCCGAACTGGTGCGCGTGGGGCGGGGGCCCGCCGCGGACCACCACTCCGGCGACACATGGGTCTTCGAGGGCGTGAACGGGCGGGACTACGCCTACGTCGGAACGTTCATGTACGACTGGATGAAGGCCTGGGACGTGACCGATCCGTCGGCGCCGATCCTCACCGACTCCGTGCGGCTCGACGCCAGGCGCATCAACGACGTCAAGATCCATTCCAACAACCGCATCGGCATCCTGACCCGCGAGGGCGCCTCCGACCGCCGCAACGGCATCGTGGTCCTCGACCTTTCCGAGCCGGCGCACCCCACGATCATCTCCGAGTACAAGCGCACCGTTCCGGGCGGCGTCCACAACGTGTGGATCGAGGGGGACCTGGTGTACGCCGTCCACAACGGCACCAGCGACATTCACATCATCGACATTTCCGACCCGGCCAACCCCGACGAGGTGGGCCGCTGGGGGCTGCCCGAGTCCGACCACAAGTCCCTTCACGATGTCATCGTGCAGGACGGGTACGCCTACCTCTCGTACTGGGACGACGGCGCGGTCATGCTCGACGTCGGCGCCGGAACCCACGGAGGAACTCCCACCGAACCCGCCTTCGTCTCGCGCCACAGCTACCCGATCGGGAATACCCACACCGCCTGGCGCGCGGGGCGCTACCTGTTCGTGGGCGACGAGATCTTCCCGGACATCTGGGATGCGGACACGCCGATCGAGGCGCGCGGCTACGTGCACGTACTCGACATGGAGGATCCGGAGAACCCGGTCGAAGTTGCGCGCTACGAGGTGCCGGAAGCGGGCGCACACAACATCTGGGTGGAGGGCGACCGGCTCTACATCGGGTACTACCAGGCCGGTCTCAGAGTGGTCGACATCTCCGGCGAGCTGCGAGGTGACCTCTACCGCCAGGGCCGCGAGATCGCGGTGCTGAAGACCATCGACTCCGAGTCCACGGTTCCCAACTGGGGCATGACCTGGGGGGCGCAGATCCACAAGGGACACATCTTCACCTCGGACCTGAATTCGGGGCTCTGGGTGGTCAAGCTGGTCGAGGGCCAGAGGATCATCTCATAGAGGTCGATTTCGAGGGCGCGCGCCGCCGCATCGGCGCCATCGCGTGGCGGACGCCGGTGATCCCGGCGGACACCCCCGCCGGCCCGGTGGCCCTGAAGCTCGAGTCGCTCCAGCGCACGGGGTCGTTCAAGGTGCGCGGGGCCGCCAACCGCATCCTGAAGCTCACGGAACGCGAGCGTCGGGGCGGCGTGGTCACGGCTTCGTCAGGCAACCATGGCCGCGCGGTGGCGGAGGTGGCACGGCGTCTGGGTATCGCCGCGACCGTGTGCGTTCCCGACTGGGCGGATCCGTCGAAACTGGCCGCAATCCGGGCCGCTCACGCCACGGTGGTACTCTGTGGCGACAGCTACGACGCGGCGGAGGACCGTGCGGTGGCGGTGGCTGGCGCGGAAGGCATGACACTCGTACACCCCTTCGATCACCCGGACACAATCGAAGGGCAGGGGACCATTGCACTGGAGCTCGCCGAGCAGCTTCCCGACCTCGACGAGGTGCTGGTGCCTCTCTCCGGCGGGGGACTGGTCGCGGGCATCGCGCTGGCTGCCAGGGGCCGCGGCGTCCGCGTCGTGGCGGTGTCAGCCCGCCGTGCCTCGGTCATGCTGCGGAGCATCCGCGCGGGCAGGCCCATCCGTGTCCCCGACGAGGACACGATCGCCTCGGCGCTCGGAGGCGGCATCGGGCTGGACAACAGGTTTACGTTCGATGCCGTGAGAGACTTGGTGGACGAGCATGTGGTCGTGGAGGAGGACCGGATCAGGGCCGCGGTGGCACGGTGCATTCACAACCACCACCTGGTCGTGGAAGGTGGCGGAGCGGTGGGGATCGCTGCGCTATGGTCGGGGTACGAGCCCCACGGACACGCCGCCGTGATCGTCTCCGGCGGGAACATCGACCCCGCGACGCTCAATGCCATCGCCACGGATCCTGCGACCAGCGCACCGACCGCCTGAAGTGAAGGCGCCTCGAATGACCACTCGCACCAGCTGCAGCCACGACCACGCACACGAGATGCGGGAGACGAGCACGCGAAGGCTCACTTTCGCCCTCGTGCTCATCACGGGGTACATGGTCGCCGAGGTGGTGGGAGGCATCCTCTCGGGGAGCCTGGCGCTGCTTGCGGACGCCGGCCACATGCTGACGGACGCGGCCTCCATAGCCCTGGCCCTCGCCGCGATGCGCTTCGCCACCCGCAAGCCTTCCGCCCGCCGCACCTACGGATATCACCGCCTGGAAGTCCTCGCGGCCCTTGCCAACGCCCTCGCACTCTGCGTGATCTCGGCGTGGATCGTCTTTGAAGCCTGGCAGCGATTCGGCAGCCCTCCGGAGGTGCAGGCGGGACTCGTTCTGGGCGTCGGTTCCGTGGGGCTGGCCGTCAACGTCGCGGCCGCCTGGATGCTGCACGACTCGGCCAGGGAGAATCTCAACGTCGAGGGCGCCTATCGGCACGTGATCGCCGACCTCCTGGGCTCGGTCGCGGTCATTCTGTCGGGCGTCCTGGTGTGGGCGTTCGGGTGGTATCTCGCCGACCCGATCCTCAGCGTCGTCATCGGCATTCTCATCCTGGTAAGCGCGTGGCGCCTCCTCGCGAAGACCGTCCACGTGCTCCTGGAGGGCACGCCCGACCGCATCGACGTGTCGCATCTCTGTGACGCCTTCATCGCGGTCGACGGCGTCACCGGGGTGCATGACGTGCACGTCTGGACCCTCGCGTCGGGCTACGACGCGCTCACCGCCCACGTGATGGTCGACCCGGACCACTCGTCCGGTCGCGATGAGCTGCTCAACCGTCTGCGCACGATCGCGTACGAGCACTTCGACCTTCAGCATGTCACACTGCAGCTGGAGACGGGGATGGAGGCCTGTCTGGAGCACCATCAGGCCGCGAGGACCTGGGCGCGCGACACCGGGTCATTGACCGGAAATCCCGCACCCCATTAGTGTTCTGACCGTCACGAAGTCGCCCCGACCATCGAGTCGGGGCCTTTCGCGGCCAGGAAAAACGCCCCTGGAAACAACAGGTTGAAGACCCGGTCATGGCAAAATACCGCAAACCCGGCACACGATCCGATGCGCCGGTCAATCCCGCCGAGCAGGAAGACGCATTCGTCGCGAAGACGATCGAATTCAGCGATTGGGCGCAGCGCAATCGGCCCGTTCTCACTCTTGGCGTCGTGATCGTGGCGATCGGAGTCGCCGCGCTCCTCTACTACCGCAACTACCGGGACACCTTGCACACGGCCGCCGCCGCGCAGCTCGAACAGCTGCAGCAGAGGCTGGAACAGGGTGACCAGGCCGGCGTTCAGGCCGACCTGCAACTCTATCTCGACCGATTCTCCGGCACGCCGTTCGCCGACGAGGCGCGTGTGTCGCTGGCCCAGATTTCCGCCGGCATGGGAGACCACGAAGCGGCGGCCGAAGTGCTCGAGCCGGTGGCCGGGGACGTGGGAGAGCCACTTGGAGCGCAGGCTGCCGCGCTGCTGGCGGCCATATCGGAAGACGCGGGCAACCGCCAGCTGGCCCAGGGACTATACGAGCGGCTGGCAGACCGGGCCGCTCTCGGATTCCAGGTTCAGGACGCGCTTGCCGACGCCGCACGCCTTCACCGCGAGGAAGGCGACCTCGAAGGAGCACTCGCCCTGTACGACCGCCTGCTGGAAGAGATGGACGAGACCGATCCCGGGCGGGGCGTCGTCGAGATGCGCCGGGCCGAAGTGGTGGCGGCTCTGCGCTGAATTACTTCGCATAATGTATATTATGTAAAGTCATCAATCACAGCTGACCCGGGCTACGGGATTCCGCGCTTGGTCATCGGTCCCCTGCCTTTTGCCTTACGGTCCGAACGAGCGTCCCTGCCCTAGCGGAAAAGCTCCTCGATCCGCCCGGCGAGCCCGTTGCTCATCGGGGCGCTCGACAGGTTGGCCACGATGGCGACGATCAGGCCGTTCTCTCGGTTCAGCGTCATCACGGTGCGCCCCCCGACCGATCCGCCGGTGTGCGATACGACCATCTCGCCGTGATCGTTGGTAGCGGACCGCCAGCCGATGCCGTACCCGGTCTCGGACCCGTCGCGAAGTGTCTGCGACGTGAAGAGGAGTTCCAGCGTCCCGGCCTCGAGGTAGCCAGGCGCCGCATGGGCGTTGGCAAAGATCAGCAGATCCTCCGGGGTCGACAGGAATCCACCGCCCGCCCACTTGTAGCTGTTGTCGACGTACGGCGCGTTCACCACCTGTCCCCCCATCCCTCTGGCGTAGAAGCGCGTTCTGTGCGGGATGATGGGCTGGTTGTAGTCGGCGATGGTGTTTTCCATGCCGAGCGCGTCGAACACCTCGCGATGCATGTACTCCAGGAAGGGCTCGCCGGCGGCGCCCTCGATCACCGAGCTGATCAGGTTCCAGCCGTAGGACGAATACGAGAACTCCGTGCCCGGTTCGTTGATCAGCGGATCGTCCTTGAAGATCTCCAGGCCCGAGAGGACGTCCGGGTAGTTGACCGAGGAGAAGTTCTCCATCCCCAGGTAGTGGCGGATGCCCCCGAGGTGCCCCGCCAGCTGCCGGGTCGTGACCGGCCAGATCTTCTCCGGGAACGACGGAACGTACGTCTGCACCGGCGCGTCCAGGTCCAGCGCGCCGGCCTCCACGAGGAGCGCGAGCGCGGCCGCCGTGATCGGTTTCGACACGCTCCCCACCCGGAACTTCGTCAGCGGCGTGACTTTCACCTGATGGGTCAGGTCGGAATAGCCAAAGCCCTCCGACCAAAGGATTTCCGTCCCCCTTCCAACTGCCACGGACAGCCCGGGAATCGCTTCTTCCTCCATGACTGCGCCGAGGACGCCGCGCGCCGACTCGATGGCGGCGGAGTATTCGGGCGCCGCAAAACCGAGCGACGCGTCTCCTTCCGGCCGATCGGTGGCCTGCGGCTCTCCCCCGCAAGCGCCCGAAAGCGCCCCGGCCAGCAGAACGAGAACGACGAATGCGGATGTCTTCCCGCGATGTGGTGCACGCATGTGGGTTACCTCGGCAAAAGACTGCGCAACACGAATCCGATGTTCGCCGGACGCTCGGCCAGTCGGCGGACATACCACGGGAACCAGTGGGCCCCGTAGCTGATGAGTACCCGCACACCCCTGCCCTCTCGCGCCAGGCGCCGTTGTTCACCGTCGGCGATCCCGTAGAGCATCTGGTATTCGTAGGCGTCCGGTCCGACTCCGTTGGCCTCCGCCCACTGGTTGACGTGACGGATCATCCTGGGATCGTGGGTCGCGAGTCCGACGCGGACTCCCGCCTCCCGGGCGTCGGGCGCCAGCATGCGAACCGCCTGGTCGAAGAACGCCTGGTCCACGTCGGCCTTGACCGGCAGGGCGATGTCGGGGGGCTCGGCATACGCGCCCTTCACCAGGCGGATGGCCGACCCCAGCGGTATCAGGGACTCCAGGTCGGCGGGGGTGCGGTGCAGGTACGACTGCAGACAGATCCCGAACCTGGGATGATCGGCGCGGATGGCGCGATACAGATCGAGGGTGGCATCGACGTAACGGCTGTACTCCATGTCGAGCCAGACCCAGTTTCCGCGCGCCGTGGCCGCCTCGGTCAGCCTGCGGATGTTCTCCTCGGCGACATCCAGGCCCAGATCGAGGCCGAGGTGGGTCGGCTTGATCGACAATTCGACATTGAGACCCGACGCGGCGATCGCCTCGGCGGTGTGGACGTAGTGCCGGGAGACCTCACGCGCCTCCGCCCTGTCCGCGACGTTTTCCCCGAGGAAGGTGATGAGGGCGGAGATCCCGTGGCCGTCGGCCATTGCACGCGCCGCCTGCAGGGCGTCCTCGAGCGTCTCCCCCGGCATGAACCGCCGCACCGCCCGACGAACGAAGCCATACCTGGGAAGCGTGTTCTTGCACCAGTCGTTCTCGGAGATCCACAACAGCGTCGAACGTATCATAGGACCGGAAGTTGGCGTCTAGCCGGTCTTTGCGCCAGTGGATCCGCGCGTCGGAACGGGTGCTTCCGCACCCAGCCGAATCAATGCCGCCTCGATGCGCCGGGTTGCTGCATCGAGGGCCCGGTCCCGCTCCGCGCGGGTGTCGTGCACGCCGAAGCGGATCGGCTCGCCGAACCGCAGCCAGACGCGGCCCCGGTGGAATCTGCGCCCCCAACGCGGTCGCACTTCGAACGACCCGGAAACACCGCACGGCACGATCGGCACGCCCGCCTTGAGGAGGAGCCGTATCGTTCCCCGCCGGAGCGGCTGCAGCGTGCCGTCCCAGCTCCGTTCGCCTTCGGCGTAGATGCAAACCCCCTCCCCCCTGTCGAGGGTGCGCAACACGGTGCGCACGGCCTGCGGGTCGACCTGGTAACGCCTTGTCGGGATTGCCTTTACGCGCGGCAGCACCCAGCGGGAGAACCGTCCTGACGAGAACTGCGTGCTCTTGGTCAGGGAGTGGACCTGCCGGGGGCAGAAGCCCTGTACCAGCAGGGGGTCCAGGATGCTCAGGTGGTTCGGGATGAGGAAGAACGCGCCCTTCCCGGGGACGTTTTCCAGGCCCGTGACCGTCAGCCGGGTGAGCAGCAGGGCCGCGCATCGAACCGGCAGTCGAAGGGCGGCGTACCAGTTCACCTGCGTCTTCACCGGAGCGCCACGATTCGCGGCTGGAACTCGACCACCCTGCCCCGGCCGGCGCGTGCCCAGGCGTCGGCAATCAGCTGGTGCATCAGCGTCTCCCAGCGCCTCGGAGAGTCATCCGGGAAGCGCAGCTGGACGAGCCCGTCACCCGGGAGCGAGAGCTGGAGCGACGATGAAGCCGCCTGTACCGCGCGGAGATCGACGTGGGCCCAGCGCCCCGATGCGGGACGTCCGTCTTCCACCTGGACCGTATCCGCACCCACCGAGATCCGTCCCGGCAACGCCGGGCCCATGGTCTCCGCGAAGCCCAGCAGCGCCCCGCGATGCCACACGGCCTCCTCCGACTCCCGCCAGGAGACCAGCGCTTCCGCCGAACAGGCCAGGCTGCCGTCGTCCCGAGTCGCGCGCGTCATGGGCCCGCCGTGTTGATATATCTTGCCACATATTTCAGCGGCGCTGATATCGTATTGTATATCGTTCTTCGGACGGATCATCACGATTCGCCCCTTCGTGCGCTCGATCCGGATACCGCAGTCGGGACAGTGTGCGTGCTCGTCGCGGCCCTCCATCGGATCGCGGCCGCATTCGGGGCAGCGATAGCAGAGGTCCAGGAGCGCCAAGGGTGCCGCTACAGCTTGCCCAGCAGGTCCATGAATCGGAGCTTCCAGACCCGCCACACCGCCTCGCGGATGATCGCGCCGGACATCTTCGATTCACCGCTGTCCCGCTCCGTGAAGACGATCGGGACTTCGCGCAGGTCGAACCCCGCCCGCCAGGCGCGGAGCTTGAGCTCGATCTGGAAGGCGTACCCGTTGGACTGGATCCTGTCGAGCCCCACGGCCTCGAGCACTTCGTGCCGGAAGGCGTTGAAACCGCCCGTGGCGTCGTTGACGGGAATGCGCGTGATCGCGCGCGCGTACCAGGAGCCGAACAGGCTGATCATGAGGCGGCTCAGCGGCCAATTGACCACCGTGATGCGACCCCCGACATAGCGCGACCCAACAGCCACGCCGGCCACGTCAAGCGCCGCGACCAGCGGCCGCAGGCGGTCGGGAGGATGCGACAGATCAGCGTCCATCTCGATCAGCACATCGTAGCCGTGCTGCAGCCCCCAACCGAGTCCGGCCACGTACGCCGCTCCCAGTCCGAGCTTCCCTGCCCGATGAAGCACGTTCACGCGCCCGCTCCGGGCCGCGAGTTCGTCGGCGAGGTCGCCGGTCCCGTCCGGGGAGTTGTCGTCCACCACCAGGACGTGGAATTCGTCCCCCTGTGCCAGGATCTTCGGGACGACCCGCGGCAGATTGTCGTACTCGTTGTAGGTGGGCACGACCACGAGGACGCGGCGCGGGGTGTTCATGGGGCCACCGGGCGCCGCAGCACCAGAGCGCCGGCCGCGGCGCCCAGCAACTCCACGGCGGTGATCCAGACGCGTTGGAGCGCGGCAAGGACCCATCCGGCTTCCGTCCCCAGCACGGGCGCGACGAAAGCTGCCAGCGTACTCTCGCGGATGCCGATGCCCGCGGGCGCGAAGAGGGCCACGTACCCGGCGAAATAGGCTGCTGCAAAGGCCGTGATGCCGGCCAGGAAGCCCAGTTCCATGCCGAGACCCCTGCCCAGCAGGACGAACGCGATTCCGTACACCACCCAGTTGAAGAGGTATCCGGGGAGGAGGATCAGCAACCGGCGTCCGTCGGGGTGCGGCAGATCTTCGTCGTGGCCGCTGCGCCTCAGTGCCCAGCGCAACAGCACCCCTGCGCCGCCGAAGTGCAGGAAGGCGGCGAGCCCGGCCACGATCGCGAGTCCCGCCACCATGTTTCGGCCCTGGGCCGTCCCCACGGACTGCACGGCCGCCCATCCGCCCACCGCCGCCGCGGCGAGCAGGTTGATGATCTGGGCCGTCACGGCGGCGGCCGTCGCACGAACGCCCGACATGCCCCGGCGGCGGGCCAGTACCGCCACCCCGGCCAGTTGGGCGATCTTGCCGGGCACGTACCGGCCCAGGTTTGCGACGACGAGAATGGAGGCGCCCTCCGCCAATCCGACCCGGCGTTCCCCGAACGTGACGAGAATGCGCGACCACAGCGCGGCGGCGATCAAGAACGTCAGGGCGAGAAGCGTCATCGAAAGCACGATCGGCACTGCCCGCAGCCGCACCAGCGTCCAATCCACGGCCCAGGCCTCGGCCAGAGTGATGCCGGCGCCCCGCAGGATCAGCCACGTCAGCGAAACCGTGAGCAACAGCTTGACGAGCGGCACCCACCACCGCTTCCGGGCGGCCGGAGTCCGGCTCTCGCCGTCGGAAGCGGGCCCCTGCCCTCCCTTCCCCGCGTCCGGTCCGGTCATCCCGACCCGCGGCCGGGCCGCAGCCGCGCCGACAGTCCGCGCAGGTGCGACGACGCGAAGAGAAGGATGGTGATCACGGCGGCCACGACGCTGATCAGGAGCGCACTCGTCACCGTCGGGGCCGTGAAGCTCAGCGTCACCGTGTGGTCGCCGCCGGAAGGGATCTCCACGGCCTGCAACGTCAGGTTGGCGCGGCGCACCGTGGCGGGCTCGCCGTCGACTTCGGCCACCCACCCGGGGAACCAGTTCTCCGAGACCAGCAGAATCGCGGGACCGCTCGTGGTCACGCGCAGACGTCTCTCGTCGGGCTCGAACAGCTGCCAGGAAACTGGTCCCCCTGCACCGCCGCTCCCGGCTACCACGCCGGGCGGCTCGGCCAGGATGACCTCGCTGCCCGGATCGAAGTCCTGCGAGAGAATGCGCGCCAGCGCCGCCTCGTCGTCGTCCATGACAGTGACCCGGTCCACGATCCAGGCCCGGTCCAGGCCCGGGTATGTGTAGACCGCCTCCAGCCCCCTGCCCCGCCGGGCCGAACTGAGCGCCTGCGCACCCTGGTAGGGCGGCCCCCCGACAGCCTCCTGGGGCCACACGATGTACTTCGTGTTCATCATGCGGAGCACGTTCGGGTGGCGGGTGTTGTCCCCGGACGCGCGGCTCCCCTCCAGACCGAGCAGTTGGCGGTAGCGCGCCAGATCGTTGGGGTGGTGTCCGGCCACCAGGTCGAGGCCGTACATGGCCAGGTCCACGATCTGGTCGCTGCCCCGCAGGTCGGCCACCCGGAACGGCGGCCCGGCGTCACGGCGTTCCTCCAGGTAGCGCGTGTTGTTGTCGGGCGCGGCCCACGCGTGGAAGTCGAAGGTGCGAATGAAGGCCCGGTCTATCCTCCCGAGGTCGAGTGCCACGAGGAGCGACAGCGCGGCCAGCGCGGCCGCGACGGGGACTGTGCCCTCCTTCACCAGCCACACCAGCACCGCCGTGAGGAGCGCCAGCACGAGTGCGATACCGAAGCCGAGGGTGATGTGCGGGTTGGCGGCGGCGAGCGCGGCCAGGCTACGTTCGCCGGCGTCGCCGTAGACCATCGTCGTCCAGATGCTGCCGAGCGCGCCGCTGGCCTGGAGAAGCAGACCCGTGAGGAGGAGTCCGCAGAAGCCGAGCAGGGCGCGCCCCCGCCTGCTCCTGAGGAATCCCGGGGACGGGCCGTCGCGGACGAGGTCGTCCACACCGAGGGCGAAGAGCGTGGTCATCCCGAAGCTCACCAGGAAGGCGGCGATCGACGGAACGCGGAAGAGCGATATGCCGGGCACGATCTCGTAGAAGATGCGCCAGACAGGGGTGTGAGCCCCCAGAGCGAAGAGGAGCCAGGTGAGGCTCATGCCCGCCATGAACCAGCGCAGTCCCCTGCTCCGCCGTCCGCCGAAGCCGAGGATCGCGAGCGCCAGCACGGTGACGCCCAGGTATTCGTGATTGAGCTTCAGCGCGTTGCGTCCCCAGTAGGTGTTGCGCCCCCAGTCCGCGTCGGCCGCGCTGTTGCCCACGAATTCGGGTACTGCCAGCGCCGCCACCTCTTCGGGGTGGAACGACCAGGAGCTGGAGTAGGCGAGGCGCTCCTGCGGAGTGGCCTCGACCGTGGTCGCGATGCGCCGGGAGGACTCGGTCACGTACTGGGCGGCCGGGATCAGCTGCACGGCTGCCATGCCCGCACCCAGCACGGCGCTGCCGAGAAAGATCGCGAGTGGCACCAGCGCGCGTCGGGACCGGCGGGCGCCGGATTCGATCCCCTGCCCCTTCCAGAGCTGCACCGCGCGGAAGACGGCGTACGCACCAACCGTGCCGAAGAGGAAGTAGGCGGTCTGGAACTGGGTGGTGAGGCTGGTGAGTGCGACGGCGCCCGCGAGTCCGGCCGCCGTGCGCCCCGATGGCGACCGCAGCACGGATTCGGCGGCCCAGAAGACCAGCGGGGCCAGTGACGCCACCATGAGCTTCCCGTCGTTGCCGGGAAGCGTCAGCGTCACGATGACCGGGGCCATCAGCCATGCCAGGCCGCCGAGAGTCGCCGCGGGACGTCCCAGCCCGAGGCTCCGCGCCCAGCCGTACATGAAGAAACCGCCGCCGAGCACGTGGAGGACGAGCTTCCAGCCGAGTGCGCGATAGGGCTCGATGAAGAGGTAGAGGAAGCTGGTCGGGTAGACGGAGTCGCCGGCCGAGATCGCCTCCAGGAAGGGTATGCCGCCGAGCAGGCGCGGGCTCCAGAGGGGAAAGTCCCCCGCGTTCAGCCGTTCCGCGAAGTACGCCCTCGCCATGTACCCCAGCGAGAGCGAGTCCTCGCCGTAGAGCATCCGGTCCGAGAAGATGAACTCGGCGAAGAGCACGACCGTGACCACCACGAAGAGGGCGCACGTCAGCCACCACGGCACCGATACCGCCTGGCGGCCGGGAGTCCTCGTTCGGGTGGAACTCACGCAGTACCTCTCTGCTCTACGAGCACAATGTCATGTTTGATTTACACTTTGTAATGCAAACATTACTATCAATTGGAGGAACGCGCCACCAAATTCCGATAGACCTCCAGGTGCCGGTCCACCAGGCGCTCGTTGCTCCACATCGATGTTACCTTTTCGCGCCCCGTGGCGCCCCTTCGGTCGAGCTCTCCATCGCCGAGCAGCTCCAGCACCTTCGCCGCCAGGGCCGCCGGATCCGCGGGCGGGAAGAGTCCCCCGACGGAATCGTCCACGATCTGGGGCAGGCCGCCCACTGCCGAAGCCGCGACCGGCAAGCCGCAGGCCATGCACTCGAGCGCCGCCACCGACGTCGCCTCGACCAGCGACGGGAACACGGCCATGTCCCCCGAGCACAGCAGCGCGGGCATCTCGGCGTGCGGGCGGGCCCCCAGGAAGTCGATCCGGTCGGCGACGCCCAGTTCGACCGCAAGCGCCTCCAGCCTGCCCCTCTCCGGGCCGTCCCCGATCACGACCACGTCCACGGCGGCCCCCGCTGCGATCTCGGGCAGCGCCCGCACGAAGTATTCGACGCCGTTCTTCGGGAAGAGCCGGCGCGGCACCACGAGGCGCCGTCGACCGCCCGTGCGCGGCATCGAACCCCGCTGCGGGCGGAAGATGTCGGTCTCCACGCCGTTGACGAGAACCTCGACTTCGATGGTCGGGCCGAGACCCTCTCCCACATCGGCGATCTCCTTGCTGGCGGCGAAGTTGTAGTCGCTGAGCTCGACCAGCTTCCCCAGAGGCCGTGCAAACACCCGATTCGCCGCAAGGCGCAGGAAGTGGGAGGTGTGGAGAGTGCAAACGAGCGGCGTGCTCGCGCCCGCCAGCGCCAGGGCGCAGGGGAGCAGCGAGGGGAACGCCTGGGCGTGGACCACGTCGGCGTCCTGCACCGCTGCACGCGTTCGGGGCGTGGAGCCGGCGGCGTGGGCAAACCAGCCCAGCGGGGTGCGCGACGGCAGGGGGGTGCGGTGCACGCGTATGCCGTCGATGACTTCCTCGGCTGCGAGACCGGGCTGCGACAGCGAGGTCACCACGGTGACGTCGTGGCCGCGCCTCGCCAGCCCCCGGCAGAGATAGTGAACGTGGCTCTCGAGTCCGCCCACCTCCGGCGGGAAGTACACACAGTGCATGACGATCTTCACGCCGGCTCCCAGTCGCGGGTTCGGCGCCGGTGCCCGGTGAGCGCCGCCAGGAGGATATCGGCGATGCGCTCGCCCGCGCGGCCGTCGCCGTACGGGTTGCGCACCGCGGGGCCGCTTCGGTCCGCGGACAGCCGTGCGCTAGCCTCGGCCAGGATGCGGCCCGGATCGGTCCCCACGAGCGTGGCGACGCCCGCCTGCACGGCCTCGGGCCTCTCCGTGACCTCGCGCAGGACCAGGGTATGCACCTCGAAGGTGGGCGCCTCTTCCTGGATGCCGCCCGAGTCGGTGAGGACGAGGCAGGCGCGGTCGAGAGCGGCGAGGAGATCACCGTAGGCCAGGGGCTCCACGAGGTGCACCCGCGGGTTGCCGCCCAGAATCCGAAACGCGGGCTCCCGCACGCGGGGATTCGGGTGAACCGGGTAGACGATCTCGATGTCCCCGAACCGGTCGGCCAGGTCGGCGACCGCCCCGAAGACGCCCTCCAGGGGAGCGCCGAAGGACTCCCGGCGGTGGGCGGTCAGCAGAACCAGGCGCCCCGGCGATTCCATGAGGCGCGCGATCCGGGGCTCCTCGACGGTCAGCGGCCGCGACCGGATCCGCAGCAGCGCGTCCACCACGGTGTTGCCGGTCACGAAGATCCGCTCCGCTCCCACACCCTCGGCCGCGAGGTTGGCGGCCGCGGCCGGTGTCGGGGCCAGGCAGAAGTCCGAGACGGTGTCGGTCATGCGCCGCAGCATCTCCTCCGGGAACGGCGACCACTTCCTGTGGCTGCGCAGTCCGGCTTCGACGTGCGCCAGCCTGCCCTGCTGGAAGAAGGTCACCACGCCCGCGAAGAAAACCGTCGCGGTATCGCCCTGGACGATCGTCACGTCGGGCCGGAAGTCCTCGGCGACCTCGCGCAGTCCGTCCATGCACGCGTGGCCGACGTCGTAGAGGCTCTGGCCCGGCTGCATGATGTCGAGGTCGTAGTCGGCCTCCAGGCCGAAGACGTCGAGCACCTGGTCGACCATCTCGGTGTGCTGTCCGGTGAGCGCCAGCCGGTGGTCGCTCCCGCCGCGCTCCCGCAGCGCGCCGATCACGGGAGCCATCTTGATCGCCTCGGGGCGCGTGCCGATGACCGAGAGGATCCGGGGCCGCCGCGCGCGGCGGGATGCCAGGCGCCGCCCTTCGTCCCGGGCCACCTAGTCCTCCCCCTCCCCCCGTCCCGAAACCCGGCGCTCCCGGCGCGACGCGTCCAGCTCGTCGTGAACGGCGGCGATCATCTCCCCCAGAAAACCCGCTACGAAACAGAGGACCCCCACCGTCACCAGCAGGATTACCAGGTACAGTAGCGGCCGGAACCCCTGTTCCAGCACGAAGCGGTAGTAGAGTGCGATGAGGCCGGTCAATACGCCGGCAGCCATCAGGAAAAGTCCCGGCAGGCCGAACGCGACCATGGGCTTCCGCGAAAAGCGGAGCTGGAACCAGACGGCGAGCAGGTCCAGGACACCGCCGACGATCCGGCTCTTGCCCGAGTACTTGGGCTCGCCGGCGCGGCGCGGGTGCAGTTCGATGTCGATTTCGGTGGCGCTGAAGCCCTTGCGGTGGGCGAGCACGACGAAGAACCGGTGCCAGTCGTGGCGGAGGCGCACGGCGCGCAGAACGTCGGCGCGGAATGCCTTCATCGAATTCAGGTCGCTCACGGGCACGTCGAAGATGCGGCGGCTCAGCGCGTTGTAGATCGACGAAACCGCGCGCTTGTCGTACTGCCCCACCTTTCTCCCGGTGACGATGTCCCACCCCTCCGCGAGCTTGTCCAGGAAACGGGGGATCTCGGCCGGCAGGTGCTGCAGGTCGGCGTCGAAGAGGACCAGGTAGCGCCTCCCGGTCGCGGCGGCCGCGGTCAGCAGCGCCTCGGTCTTGCCCTGGTTGACCCGGTGGCGGAGCACGCGCAGTCGGTCCCACCCCGCGCCTTCCGCCTCGGCCAGCGCGGCCGTTCCGTCGGTCGAGCCGTCGTCGACCAGGATGACCTCGCCGGTCAGGCCGAACTCGTCGAAGGCGGCGCGGAGTTCGGGGATGAGGTGCGGGATGTTGGGCGCCTCGTTGAAGGCCGGGACCACGAGGGCGAAATCGTGGTAGGCCTCGTCACGCGCCCCCTTCGTACGCGCCGCCACTCAGATGCGCTTTCGCATCCGGGCCGGCAGGATCCCCAGCTGGTCACGGTATTTCGCCACCGTCCGCCGGGCGATCTTCACCCCTTCGCCCTTGAGCAGGTTCACGATCGCCTGGTCGGTCAATGGCCGGCGACGGTCCTCGGCGTCGACCAGGCTCTTCACCCTCGCCTGGACGCCCCGGCTGGAGACCTCCTTCCCCATCGCCGTTGGGAGTCCGCCGGAGAAGAAGAACTTGAGCGGATAGACGCCTGCCGGGGACTGCACATACTTCTCGTTCGTGACGCGCGAGACGGTGGACTCGGCCATTCCGATGTGCTCGGCGACCTCGCGCAGCGTCAGCGGCTTGAGGTGCTGGACCCCCTTTTCGAAGAAGCCGCTCTGCCGGTCGACGATGAAGCGCATGACGCCCAGCATCGTCTGGCGGCGTTGTTCGATCACCTGGATCAGCCAGTTGGCCGCGTTGAGCTTGTTGGCGATGAACTCGCGGTTCTCGCCCACGTACTTGGAACGGTCGGCCGCCACTTCCCGGTACGCCTGCGCCAGCCGCAGGCGGGGGAGCCCCGTGTCGTTCACGAAGACGAGGTACTCGCCGCCGACCTTGTCGACGATCAGATCGGGGATGACGTAGTGGTCGGGGTCCGCCGCGTACCGGCGTCCGGGGCGCGGGTCGAGCCTGGCGATCTCGTCGGCGGCGTCCTGCACCGCCTTCGGCGACACCTCCAGGGTGCGCGCGATCTCCGCCCAGCGGTGGTTGCCCAGGGCGTCGAAGTGATCGCGCACGATCGCCAGGGCAAGCGAATCCTCCTGTCCCTCCCGCTGCATCTGCAGGTCGAGACACTCCTGCAGGTCGCGCGCGCCCACGCCCGCGGGGTCCAGCGACTGCACGATCCGGAGCACCGGCTCCACTTCGTCGGGCGTGTGAGGGGCGAAGATGCGGGCCAATTCGGCCAGCTCCTCTTCCCGGTCCTTCTCGTCCTCGATCTCGCGGGCCCTCGAAATCGCGGTGTCCCGGAGCGACTCGGCGGAGCCATTGAGCCCGTCGGCGACGTCCTGGAGCGTGCACGAGAGGAATCCGTCGTCGTCGATGTTGCCGACGATCTCTCCGGCGATCCAGGCCTGGCGGTCGTCGAGGTGGAGGAATCCGAGCTGTTCGTTCAGGTAGTCCTGCAGGTGTCGCACACCCACGATCGGAGACTCGAACTCCTCGCGCGGCTCGTACTTCTCCCTCGGGCCCCCGGTGTCGAATCCGTCCAGCAGGACCTCGTCCCAGTCGATCTCGTCGTCCTGCTCGTCGCCGGAATCCTCCTCGGCGTCGACCTCGAATTCGTCGTCGGAGTCGGGCTCGGTGAGTTCGAGGAAGGGGTTTTCCGACAGTTCCTGCTCGAGGCGGGTCTGAAGGTCCAGCAGCGGCATGTACAGAAGATCCATCGCCTGGTAAAGGCGCGGATTGACCCTCAGCTCCTGCCGAAGGTCGGCCCCCTGGTACAGGCCCGTCCTCATCCTGTTCACGCGAAACTCAACTCCCGGGATGCGGGAACCTCGATCTCATGCGGGCCGTCAGCGTGGGCCCCAGATAAAGATCGGCAACTTCGTCGTTCCAGACGAGTTGCGACACCGTTCCGTGCACCCGGATATGACCTTCATACATGATGTACGCGCGGTCCACGATCTCCAGCGTCTGTTCCACGTTGTGATCCGAGATGATGACGCCGATGTCCCGGGTCTTGAGCTGGGCGACGATCTCCTGGATGTCGTGCAGCGCGATGGGATCGATCCCGGCGAACGGCTCGTCGAGCAGCATGAACTTGGGCCGTTGCACGAGCGCGCGGGTTATCTCCAGGCGGCGGCGCTCGCCTCCCGACAGCGAAAAGGCCCTGGCCTTGCGCAGGTGCCCGATGGACAGCTCGCCGAGCAGTTCCTCCAGCCTCTCGGCGCGTTCCCGGCGGCTGATGCCGAGCGTCTCGAGGATCGCCAGGATGTTCTGTTCGACCGTAAGCCGGCGGAAGACGGACGGCTCCTGCGCCAGGTAGCCGACCCCCATCCTCGCCCGCCGGTACATCGGCACGCCGGTCAGCTTCGTGTCGTCCAGGTAGACCCTGCCGCTGTCGGCCGCGATCAGCCCGACCAGCATGTAGAACGTGGTGGTCTTCCCTGCCCCGTTCGGGCCCAGCAACCCGACGATCTCCCCCTGCCGGACGTGGATGTCGACATCCGCGACGACCCGCCGCTTCTTGTAGATCTTGGTGAGCTGCTCGCCCCTGAGGACGGACGCGTCCACCGGAGCAGGGGCATCCAGGACGGTCGTCGCGTCCGCGTCCAGGTCCAGCAGCCGTTCCGTGGTCACCTGTAGCGCCTCCTTCCGATTGTGGTGTCCGGACGGGCCCCAGCCGTGTCGGGGTCGACCGTGAGCGAATCCGGGCGGGCCATGATGGAGTCCGGCCGCGCAACGGCCGAATCCGGGGTCGCGGAGGCCGAATCGGCGACCGTCGCGGAATCGGGCTCGGTCCCGGGGGGAAGCGGTTCCAGGTGGTAACCCCTGGTCTGACCTTCCACATCCATTCTGACCACCTGACGGCCCTCCAGATAGACGATGATCTTCTCCCCCTCCACCCAATGCAGCGCCGGTACGCCCGGCCCATCGGCCATCGCGCTATCGGCTTCCGATGCCGCGGTATCGGCGATGGGGGCGACACTGTCGACATCGATGCCCGCGCTGTCGGCGTCGACCTGCAGCGTGTCGGAATCTACAAGGCGATAGAGGCTGCGGGCGCTGCCTACCGCGGTCATCGTCTCCAGCCGCGAGCCCTGCCCGTCGGGCGGGGGGCCGGTCGCGGGTCCGGGATCGGCCGGCAGCGGCCCGGAGTCGATCGGATCGGCCGCGGTGCTCGCCGAATCGCCAGGGGCGTCCGTCGAACCGCCCGCCACGTCCGTCGAATCACCCGCAACATCCGTCGTATCGCCGGCCACGTCCGTCGAATCGCCCGCGGCCGTACTGTCCGACGATCCGGCAGACGCGAACCGCGCATAGATCGTGTCCCCCTCCATCCAGTCGCGACGCGCCACTTCGGGCAGCACCCCCGCCGACTCCGGGTCGTCCTCCTCACCCTCTGCCCGTGCGGACCCCACGGCGGTGACGAGCTGGAGCACCTGCCCCGGCGACCGCACATCGATGGAATCGCCGCTGAGGTTGAACTGGTCCGCCGCGACGCCGGGCTTGAAGAGCGAGTCCGCAACGGCCGCCGAATCCGACTCGCGGGCCGCGGCCGACAGGGCCATCACCCGCGCCGCGTCTCCCGGCGACAGGCCCTCGGTATCCACGGGCTGCTGCTCCCCGGGCAGCGGCGGGATCTCGCCGATCGCGACAAGCCGGTTGACCCGTCCGTCGTCCAGGAACATCCGAATGGCGGGCGCGTTCATGTCCACCTGCTGCCCCGACAGCCTCGCCCGGTGTCTGGCCAGCAACTCCTCCCTGAGCCCGGTGGACGGAGTCACCGAAATCGTTCGCGCCGTCAGCAGGTAGTCCTGCCCCTCGACGCGAGCTCCGCCGATGATCGACATCGAACCCGCTTCCTGGTCGTAGTCGAGCGAGTCGCCGAAGGCCATCAGCGAATCGCGCACGACCACGACGTTGCCCCCGGCGCGAAAGTAGCGCCGCCCCTCCAGGATGAAGCGCTCCGCGTCGATTTCGTAGGGAGGAAGCGCGACGGTGTCCTCGACGGGCACGCTCTCCTCGACGGACTCGGGGTCTTCCGCGACCTCCGCCGGAGGAGTGTCCTCCATGCCCGCGCTGTCTGCTGGCTGCGCGCCGGCCTGGACGGCCGCGCTGTCCTGCCCCGCCACGGAGTCCGCTGCGGCCCCACCGGCTTCCACGGCGGTGCTGTCTTCGACTGCCATGCTGTCCTCAACCGCCATGCTGTCTTCGACTGCCGTGCTGTCCCCCGCCGGCGCACTCTCCTCCACCGGCGGCGGCTCGGCCCGGGCCACCGGATAGACGGTGGCATGTGGCTGCCCGCCGTAGACCTGCATCCGGTCCAGGGCGCGCACCTCGCTGGCGCGGTCGTAGAGCAGGCGCTGGCCGCTGATCACCGCCCCGCTCCCGAGGTCCCGCACCGTCACGTTGGACCAGGCATTGAGCTGCCTGAGCCCGCCGAAGTACTGGGCGGTGTCGGCGTCCAGTTCGGTCTCGGCGTCGACGAGGTGGACACGGCCGAAGAGGTGGACCTGGTCGTTCGCTTCGAAGACGACGGCGGAATCCGCCAGGAGGCGCACGCCGTCCGTGCAGCGGTAGTCGATGCCTCCCGAGGCGTGGTGCACGAAACTCGCGGAGTCGAACCGGGTTCGCAGGGTGTATCCGCCCACGCGCACGAGTTCGCAGGTGCCTTCCTGCGCCGCGGCGGGCGCCGGAGCCAGGACCGCCGCCATCAATGCCACCCCGCCGAGCATCCGTGCGGCGGCGGTCGAGGCGCGCTTCATGGCTCGTTGCATTCCCCTTCTCTCGTACCCCAGATCTGGAGGTCGTCGAACGCCATGTCGGCCTGGAAGCGGTCGCCCTCGACCACGCAGCCCGATTCACGCATGACGACGTGCATGTCCGACCACACGCGGTCCTCGTCGGGCGCGAAGTTGAGCTCCTCGGTGCGGATCTCCTGACCCGTATCCGGGAGCCTGAGAACGGCGTTGCCGTACGCCGTGAGCTCGTTGCCGGCGTTGCTCAGCCGGCCCCCGTCGGCCTCGATGTTCGCACGCCGCCGCCCCTGTTCGTCGAAGACGATCAATGTGAGGCCGATCACCCTCGCGTAGGCCGAATCCCGCCACATGAACAGGCTGTCCGCGAAAAGGAGCGCCTCCTGGACCCCCTCCTGCGTGATCCGGCGCGACACGCCGTAGACGATCTCGTCGGCGTTGATCTCCTCGAGGTCAGTCGTGGGGCCTTCCTCGGAATCGGCCGAACACGCGGCGCCCGAAGACACCAGGGCCGCGAGGGCCAGGTACAGCGTGAGATATTGTAATGTCGACATTACAGAATGTCGTGTATGCATTACCATTTGCATCGTCGATGCTCCATCAGAGTACTCCGGCACGGAGCAGATCGTGAAGGTGAACGATGCCCACGAGGCCGCCCGCGCGCACCACGGGAAGTGCCATGACGCCGTGCTCGTCCATGCGTCGGACCGCGGTGGCGCCCAGTTCGTCGGGAAAGGCGATCCTGGGCGAACGGGTCATGAAGCCCGAGACCGGCAACCCCAGAAAGTCCTCGGTCCGCTCCATGAGGCGAGCGAGGTCGCCGGCCGTCACCACGCCGACGAGCGCGTTCCCGTCGTCGATGACCGGCACGGTTCCACGCATGCGGGCGAGCGGCACGATGATCTCCCGGACGGTGGCGTCGGCGGTGACGGCGGGGTAGTCCTCGTCCACCATGACATCGCGTACGCGCAGCGTGAGGCGCCGTCCCAGAGTTCCGCCCGGGTGGATGCGGGCGAAGTCCTCCGGGCGAAAGCCGCGGCGCCTGATCAGCGCGACGGCCAGGGCGTCCCCCATGGCGAGGGCGGCGGTGGTCGACGAGGTGGGGGCCAGACCCATCGGGCATGCCTCGGCTGTCACCCCACAGTCCAGCACGGCGGCCGCACGGTTCGCCATCCGCGAGGACGGGTCCCCGACCATGGCGACCACCGGCATGCGGCGGGTCTCCGCGAAGGCGAGCAGGCCGTGAAGCTCCGTGGTGGCCCCGCTGCGCGAGACGAGGATCATGACCGCGCCCGGGTCCGCCAGGCCGAGGTCTCCGTGCAATCCCTCGACCGGGTGGAGGAAGACCGCGGGCGTGCCCGTGGAGGTAAGCGTTGCGGCCACCTTTCGCGCAACGAGTCCGGACTTGCCGATCCCGGAAACGACGACCATGCCGTCGGAGGTGGCCAGGAGGTCGACGGCCCGCGCAAACTGGTCTCCGAGCCGGTCGGCCAGAGCCGCCACCGCTTCGGCCTCCGAGCGCAACACGCGCCGCCCTTCCCGGACGATCGCCGAGCGGTCCGCCCGCGGCGGCGCGTCAGCCACCACGCTCGCGACAGTACTCATCTACCAATCCCGTCCATTCCTTCCGGGCCCTGAGAAGCGCTTCCGCGAACTCCCTCACCGCTCCCCTGCCACCCTCCTTCAAACTCTGCCATTTGGCCACGTGCCGCACCTCGCTCACTCCGTTGGCGACGGTTGCAGGCAGTCCTACCCTGCGGAGCACGGGCAGGTCGGCCAGGTCGTCGCCGAGCAGCGCAACCTCGTCCCAGGCGATCCCGCGGTCCGCAAGCAGCTTCTCGAGGACCGGGATCTTGCGCGCGCCCCCGTCCTGAAAGACATCCTCGACGCCCAGTTCCAGCGCGCGCAGTTCGGTCGCCTTCGAAACCCTGCCCGAGACAATGGCGACATGGATCCCGGCCTTCCTCAACATTCGGACGCCCAGGCCGTCTCCCACGTCGAATCGCTTGAACTCGATGTTGTAACCCTCCGTGGTCGCGCCCACATAGATGCCGCCGTCGGTCATCGTGCCGTCGACGTCCAGTACGACCATGCGAATCCGGCGCGCCGTTGCCTCCGGGATCTGCATCGGGATGGCCGTCATGGCGCGGTTCCGGGGAAAAGCGCGCGGCGGATCGACGCCACCTCGTGGAGCAGCGGCCCAAGTTCGCACAGCGGCAACATGTTGGAGCCATCGGAGGGCGCGGACGCCGGATCCGGATGCACCTCGAGAAAGAGGCCGTCGCAGCCGGCGGCCACAGCGGCACGGACCAGGGGACGGATGTGCTGCGGAGCCCCGCCGGTCGATCCGTCCCGCGCGGAACCGGGACGTTGCACCGAGTGGGTCCCGTCGAAGATCACCGGAACTCCGGCCGCTTCCCGGATCACGCCGAAGTTCCGCATGTCGACCACGAGATCGCCGTACCCGTACGAGGCCCCGCGTTCGGTCACCGCCACCTCCGTGCTTCCCCCCGCCCTTACCTTCTCGACCGCTCCGGCCATGGAGCCGGGCGGCATCCACTGACCCTTCTTCACGTTGACCGCCCTCCCCGTGCCGCCCGCCGCGACCAGCAGCGACGTCTGCCGGCAGAGAAACGCGGGGATCTGCAGGACGTCGGCCACCTCGGCCGCCGCTTCGGCCTGGTGCGCCTCGTGAATGTCGGTCAGGACCGGCAGCCCCGTCTCCTCTCGAACCGCCGCCAGGAGTTCCAGGCCCCGGTCGAGTCCCGGCCCCCGGTGTGAATGCACACGCGAGCGGTTCGCCTTGTCGAAGGACGCCTTGAAAACCGCCGGAATGCCTGCTTCCCGCGCCGCGTCCCGCACTCCTCGGGCCACTTCGAGGTTGAGGTCCTGATCCTCGAGGACGCACGGACCCGAGATGAGGGTGAAGCCATCCGAAAAGGGCACGACATCAGGCTCCCAGCGCCGCCGCCTTCGGTGAGCGCACTCCGGATGCCCGGACCGCGGCCGCTTCGATGAAGGATGCGAAGAGAGGGTGGGCCCGCGTGGGCCGGCTCTTCAGCTCCGGATGCGACTGGCTCGCGACGAACCAGGGATGGTCGGGCAACTCGATCATCTCGACCAGCTTCCCGTCGGTCGTGGTGGCGGAAAAGGCCAGGCCGCGCTCCCTGAGCACCGTCCGGTAGTCGTTGTTGACCTCGTACCGGTGGCGGTGCCGTTCGGTGATCGCCGTCGAACCGTAGCTGCGCGCCGCCGCCGACCCGGGCACGAGCCTGGCTTCGTACGACCCCAGCCGCATGGTGCCGCCCTTGGTCGTGACCTTGCGCTGTTCGTCCATGAGGCAGATGACCGGATGGGGAGAGCCCCGGTCGAATTCGTAGGAGTGGGCACCCTCCAGGCCCGCGACGTTGCGGGCGAACTCGATCACCGCGCACTGGAGCCCCAGGCAGATCCCCAGGAAGGGAAGGCCGTTCTCGCGGGACCACCGGATCGCTTCGATCATTCCCTCGATGCCGCGCCGCCCGAAACCGCCGGGCACCAGAAGGCCGTGGTACCCGGCCAGGAAGGAGGGGTCCAGGCCGTGTTCCAGCTTTTCGCTGCCGATCCAGTCGATGACGACCTCGACGTCGTTGGCGATGCCCCCGTGTATGAGCGCCTGCTCGACCGACTTGTAGGCATCCACCAGTTCGGTGTACTTCCCCACGACCGCGATCCGGACCTTCGAGCCCGTGGGCGACTTGATGCGGTCGACGATGCGTCTCCACGCAGTGAGATCCGGCGCGGGGGCCCGGATGCCGAAGCGCGAAAGCACGAAGTCGTCGAGCCGCTGGCGGCGGAACTGCAGCGGAACCTCGTAGATGGTCTCGACGTCCAGCGCCTCGATCACGCCGGCCGGATCGACGTTGGTGAACCCGGCGATCTTGCCCTTGATTTCGTCGCCGAGCGGGTGTTCCGTGCGGCACACCAGTACCGCAGGCTGGATTCCGGTCTGCATCAGTTCGCGCACGGAGTGCTGCGTGGGCTTGGTCTTGAGTTCGCCGGCGGCCTGGATGTAGGGCACCAGGGTGAGGTGCACATGCAGGGCGCGCGGACCCACCTCCTGCCGGAACTGGCGGATGCCTTCGAGGAACGGGAGGCTCTCGATGTCGCCCACGGTGCCGCCGACCTCGCTGATCACGACGTCGTGGCCCTCGGACAGCACGCGCACCGACCGCTTGATCTCGTCGGTGATGTGGGGAATCACCTGGACCGTTCGCCCCAGGTAGTCACCACGCCGCTCGCGGTCGATGACCGTGCGGTAGATGCGTCCCGTGGTGGTGTTGTTCTCCTGCGACAGGTTCGCGTCGATGAAGCGCTCGTAGTGGCCCAGGTCCAGATCCGTCTCGGCCCCGTCCTCTGTCACGAAAACCTCTCCGTGCTGAAGCGGCGAGAGCGTTCCGGGATCGACGTTGATGTAGGGGTCGAGCTTCTGCAGGGTGACGCGCAGCCCGCGCTCCTTGAGGAGGACGCCCAGCGACGCGGCGGCGATCCCCTTCCCCAGCGAGGACACCACGCCCCCGGTCACGAAAATGTACCTGGTCTCGTCAGATCCGCTCGGCGTCATTGTCTGCCCCGGCTCCTTTCAGGCGGCGCTCCATGCGCGCCAGGTCCTCCGGCGTGTCAATCCCGCCGGCCGCTTCGGCCACAACCGCCACACCGATGCGCATCCCGTTCTCCAGGGCACGCAACTGCTCCAGTCCTTCCTCCATCTCGAGCGCCGAGGGGCCGAAACCGACCCACCGGCCCAGCGCCGTCCGCCTGTACGCGTAAACTCCCACATGCCGCAGGCGGCGAGGCTCTGCCCGGCAGCCGTTGCGCATGAGTTGCGCACGCCGGAAGGGTATCGCCGCCCTTGAGAAGTATAACGCACTCCCATCCCGGGCCCGTACGACCTTGACGACCGCGGGGTCGTGGAACTCCTCGTCGGACTCGATCCGGGTCGCGCAGGTCCCCACTTCGAACCCGCCCTCGACCATTGAAACCGCCGCGCGCACGACCTCGGGATCTACCAGCGGCTCGTCGCCCTGGATGTTGACCACCACGTCGAACTCGGGGCCCATCCGTCGTGCGGCCTCCCAGGCGCGGTCGCTTCCCGACGGGTGCTCGGGCGACGTCATCAGGACGCCCGCACCCGCATCCCGGCACACCTGCGCCACCTCGTCGGAGTCGGTTGCGACGACCACGCGATCCAGGAAGCCCATCTGGCGCGCGCGCTGCCACACCCAGGTGACCAGGGGCCTGCCGAGGAGCGGCTGAAGGGGCTTGCGAGGGAGGCGGGAAGAGCCGATCCGCGCCGGGATCACACCCAGGACGCGGTTCAAGACGACCCCCTGGCACGGGGGTTCGAAACCGTGGCAGCCGTGAGAATCACGGACTTGAAGCTACCCTCGCGCCACCCCTCGAGCAACCCGCAGGAAGTTCTCCAGCAGCCGGCGGCCGTGCTCCGTGAACCACGACTCGGGGTGGAATTGAACGCCCCACACAGGGTGTTTCCGGTGGCGCATCGCCTGGATCTCTCCCCGGTCCGCCGGATCCGCGCTCCACGCGATCGCGACCAGCGGCGCCGGAAGCTCGGGAGCGGTGACGAGGGAATGGTAGCGCGTTACCTCCACGGGCGACGGGATGCCCTCGAACAGCCGATCTCCTTCATGGACGACCAGCGATGTCTTACCGTGGACCGTCCTGGCGGCGCGGATCGTGCGCCCGCCGTAGGCCTCGCCGATGGCCTGGTGCCCGAGGCAGACCCCGAGCGTCGGAACTTCCGGCCCCAGTTCGCGGATCGCGGCGATGCTCACCCCCGCTTCGGAAGGGGTCTTCGGGCCCGGCGAGATCACCATACGGGTGGTCCCCGCGCGCCGCAGCTCTTCTGGCGTAACTGCGTCGTTCCGGTAGACGCGGGGCTCCTGGCCCAGATCGCCGAGGATCTGCACCAGATTCCAGGTGAATGAGTCGTAGTTGTCGATGACCGCCAGCATGGCTGCCCCGGAAGCAGGGGGATCTGCACCGGCGGATTCGCCACGGGAAGGGCACGCGGCCGGTGCACGGGGTATCGGTGCGCATATAATACTGATCATCATGGCCGACATGTACCGTACCTGTCTCGTCTGCAGCGCCGAATTCAAGCCGAATGACGCGCTCGAACACCTCGACAGAGGACGCCGGGTGGCCTACGACCCGGTGAAGGGCCGCCTCTGGCAGGTCTGCGGATCGTGCGCCAGGTGGTCCCTGGTGCCGCTGGAGTCCCGCTGGGAGGCGCTGCAGGAACTCGAGAAGCTGGTCACCGACAAGGCCCGCATGCTCTCGCGGACGGACAACGTGGCGCTCATGCGGGCCGGACCACTCGAGATCGTGCGCGTCGGGCAGGCGGCGCTGCGGGAGGAGGCGTGGTGGCGCTACGGGAGGGAGTTCCGCAAGCGGAGGGAAAACTACCGCAAGCTCACCGTGGCGGCGGCCGCCGGCGCGGCAGGCGTGATCGCGGGTTCGGCCGCGACGGGAGGGATCAGCTTCGTGGCGGCCTGGATTCTCTGGCGCCGGGCTCCCGGGGTGGTCACGGGCGGGGCTCGCTGGATGCGGTTCGGCAGCACGGCGTGGCGTGGACGCGCCCACTGTCTGCGCTGCGGATCCACGCTCACCCGCGTGCGGTACCGGGATCGCGAGCGCCTGGTCGTTACGGGCGACGAGGAAGCTCCCGGCGTCGTGGTGTCATGCGAGCGCTGCCGGGGGCACGAAGACGCCGGCCAGCGGCTGGACCGCCACGAGGCGGGGCGTCTGCTGAGGCGGGTGCTGGCCTATCATCACTTCGCCGGATCTTCCGAGCAACGCGTCGAGGGGGCCGTGAAGCTGATCGACTTCGCGGGCGGCACCGAGAGGCTGCCGTCGCGGATCCTGGGGCCGGGAGCGGCCCTGGGCAGTCTCAGCAACACGGGTCAGGTCGCCCTCGAAATCGCGGTCCACGAGGAGCACGAACGGCTGCTTCTGTCGATGGAGGTGGCGGAACTCGAGGCCCACTGGCGGCGCGAGGAAGAGCTCGCGGCCATCATCGACGGCGAGCTGACCCCGGGTCCCGAACTCGGGCGCCCGGAGTGAAGCGCCGGCAGGCCCGCTAGTAGTCCACCGGCCTCAGGTACGACTCCCCGATCGCGCTCTCCGAAAGCAGGGCCACGGTCGGAAGCTCCCGCTTCCAGTGGGTCGAGGAGAGGCGCCGCCAGACCGTCTCGACCTCGGCCCTGTCGAACCCCAGCCGGACGAGCGATTCGACGTTGTGCCGCTTGAGCAGCCAGTGGAGGATCGGGTCGGCCCGGTGGTAGGAGATTCCGAGCTCGTCCTCGTCGTGAACGCCCCGGACAAGGTCGGCGCTCGCCGGCTTGTCGACGATCTCGGCCGGGACGCCCAGATGGCGGGCCAGCTGCCAGACCTGTGTCTTGAAGAGGTCGCCGAGGGGATTGATCGGGGGGGAGTCGTCGGCGTGCCAGGTGTAGTACCCGAGAAGCCGCTCGCTCTTGTTGCCGGTGCCAAGCGGAAGGGCCTCGAGCTTGGCGGACTGGTCGAAGAGCACGACGGAGCGCAGCCGCGCCGCGAGATTGCCACGCCGCAGCGCCGACAGTTCCGGTTCGTGTGTCGTCAGGTAGCCGTCCACGGCGTCCGTGATCGAAACCGTGCGCTGTCTCGCCCCGCTGGCCGCGATGGCGAGCGCCGCATGGGACAGGCTCTCCGGACTCGATGTCGCGTAGGGGAGGCGGAACCCGTAGACGTTCTCCGGTCCCAGCGCCCTCCCGGCGAGGAACAGGGACACCGCGGAATCGACACCGCCGGACACGCCGATGACCACCCGCTTGAACCCCCGGTGGCGCGTCACCTCCTCGGAGATGAACTCGATGAGCGCCTCCTCGACCAGCGCGGCATCGATCTCGAGCGCGGCGAGATCGGCTGCGTTCGGCCGGTCCGGTGCGCGCTGCCTCCGGGCAGCCGATTCATGGCCTGCCGAAGGTGCTCGACCGTCCTTCGCGGCCCGTGCCGGCGGTCTTTCGCCGGACCAGGCGCGGTCCAGGGACCTCCGCAGCCGGGGGAACGCGGTGCTGAGGTCCGCGAGGAAGGGCGACTCGGTCCTCACACGCAGGATCTCGTCGAAATCGACCTCGACAACCGTGCGGGTATGGGAAAAGAGCGGAGCCCTGCGGAGTAGCGTCCCGTCCGGCGCCCACGCCGAAGATCCCCCGGGGAAGAGCTTCCCCCCCTCGGAACCCGCCAGCTGCGCGACCATCATGAAGACACCGTGCTCCTTGGCCGCCCGCGCGGCGATGCGGTCCCACTCGTCGAGGTTCGCGGGGCGCGGGGCGGCGGAGTTGAATCCGCGCGCGGGAGAGGCGCACCCCGCAAGGATCATTTCCGCCCCGTCGAGTGCGAGAATCGAAGCGGTGATCGAGTGCCAGAGGTCCTCGCAGATCAGCATGCCGATCCTTCCGAAGCGCGTCTCGAACGCACTGACCTGCCGCCCCGGCTCGATGAAGCGCCCCTCTTCGAAGAGTCCGTAGGTCGGCAGGAAGACCTTCCGGTGCACATGGATCAGCTCGTACCGGTCCCCCCTGGGGGTGAGGTAGGCCATGCTGTTGTACACGCCGCGCCGCCCACGCTCGTAGAATCCTAGCGCCACGTCGCAGGTCCGTCCCTCGGGGGGCGTTCCCAATGACCGGACCAGCGCCCCGGGAGCGAGGGCGACCTCATGGGCCGCGCCTTCGACGAAGTAGCCGGACAGGACGGTTTCGGGGAACACGGCGAGGTCCGCATCGCGCGGCAGTGCGTCGCGAACCATGGCGGCGTTGGCGTCCACGGCCCCCTTTCGGGGTTTGACCTGACAGAGGGCCACCCGAAGGTCCTGGCCGTTGCCCATGGAGTGCTCCCGACTGTCACAAACGGATTCGAACAGTGTGGGGACTGGCCCCGCCGCCTGACTTCGCGCCATAATCTAGGTGCGTTTCCGCACCACAGAAAGAAAGTCAAAATGCTCAGATTCCTCCGCTCGACCCTCCTCCTGGCGGCTCTGGCCGCCCTTGCAATCCCGGTCGCCGGCCAGAGCGCGGGGTCGCCGGGTCAGAGAGGCAGCCGGTTGCCGCCCGTCGATCTCGAGTCCGCGGAGGCTCAGGTCTTCCTCCAGGCCCTGTCGACGATCTCCCACTTCCATTCGTCGGCCCTGGCCGACTCGACCCTGTGGGACCGGGCACTCGAAGGGCTGCTGGAGCAGCTGGACGATCCGTATGCCACCGTCTACACACCCGCGGAATACGACCGGTTCCGGGAGACCAACACCGGCGACTACGCCGGGATCGGTGTCCAGATCACGATGATGGACTCGCGCGTGACCGTGACGGCGGTCTTCCGGGACACTCCCGCCGAAGGCGTGGGCATGCTGGTGGGCGACAGGATCGTGTGGGTCGAGGGCATCGACGCCCGCGAGTGGACGCTCGACCAGGCGCGCGACTCGATCCGGGGGGAGCCCGGCTCCGTGGTGCGGATCCGGGTCGCCCGCGACGGCTTCTCGGAGCCCATCCCCTTCTCGATCGTGCGTGACAACGTCCATGTGGAGGCGGTGGCGGCCACCTGGGTCGAGGACGGAATCGCCTATTTCGGTATCGACAGGATCGCGCGGGGTGTGTCGGAGGAACTCAGGCAGGCGCTGGAGGAGTACGAGGGCGCGAAGGCACTGATCGTGGATCTGAGGGGCAATCCGGGCGGCTACCTGGACGAATCGCTGCAGATTGCGGACATGTTGCTCGCGCCGGGCGAGAAGCTGGCGAGCGTGGACTCCCGAGGGGTTGCGGGCGCCGTATCCAACCAGGAATGGACGGCTCGAAGCCCGGCACGCATCGCTGAGACGCCCATCGTCATCCTCGTGGACGCGTATACGGCGTCGGCTGCCGAGATCATCTCGGGAGCTCTGCAGGACAACGACCGCGCCGTCGTGGTCGGACGGAGGACGTTCGGCAAGGGAGCCGTGCAGACACACTACCCCCTGCCCGCCGGGCGGCAGATCAGCATCACGACCGGATCCTGGTACACGCCGCTGGGAAGGTCGCTGAACCGCGCTCGCCACAGGGACGGCTCGCTCAAGCCGGAGGATGCAAGCCTCCCGGATCCCGTGGTGACGGCTGCCGGCAGGGAACTCCCGACGGGTGGGGGGATCATTCCGGACCTCGAAGTGGAATCGCGGGTTCTGGAACAGGAACGTCGCCTCGTCAACAACGCGAGCGAAGCACAGGTGCCCTTTGGGACATTGATTCGGGACCATGCCTTCGATCTCGCCAAGCAGGCGCTTGCCGCGGGCGAGATCGAGGTGCTCCCTTCCTCCGCGTTCGACGGTCTGGCCGCGGAGCTCGTGGAGGCCGGAATGGATCCCGAGATCGTTGAGGATCCGGTGGCGCGCGCGTATCTAGACCGTCAGACCCAGCTTCACTACCTGTACCGCGCGAACGCCCCGGCCCTGCGACTCCTGGTCCAGGCGGAGCGCGACGAGGCGCTCGCCGAGGCCCTTCGCCTTGCCCGCTCCGCCCGCACGCCCGCGGAGCTGTTCACGCTGGTCGACGAAACCAGAGAGAACGCGCCGTCCGCCAGATAGCGGGGCCGCGCGCCGGCAAGGGATCGCGGGGGTTCAGCCGCTGGTCATACGGCTCCGCGGATGATACCGCCGGTGCGTCCGGCGCAGGTATTCGCGGTCCAGGTGCGTGTAGATCTGGGTGGTGGAGATGTCGGCGTGCCCCAGCAACTCCTGCACCACCGCCAGGTCGGCCCCGCCCTCGAGCAGATGCGTAGCGCAGCTGTGCCGCAGGGTGTGTGGTGATATCCGGCGCTCGATTCCGGCCCTCGCGGCGGCGCGCGTCACGATCGTCCACACGGACATGCGGCTCAGCGGCGTGCCACGGTGGTTGAGGAAGACGATGCCCTCTCCCCTGCCCCGATCCAGAGCGGGCCTGACCAGCCGGAGGTAGCGCCCGGCCACATCGACCGCCGTCGCCCCGACCGGAACGAGACGCTCCTTCCCACCCTTGCCGAACACCAGGCAACTCGCGTGCTCCAGGTCCAGATCCGCCAGCGCCAGACGGGTCAGCTCGCTCACTCGCATTCCGGTCGCATAGAGCAGTTCGAGGACTGCCCGATCCCGCCAGTAGACGGCCGAATCCGGATCCACCGCCTCCACCAGGCGTGCCGCCTCCTCCTGGCTCAGGAACTCGGGCAGCTGCCTGCCGGTGGCCGGGCGTTCCATCCGGTCCGACGGGTTGTCGGTGGCGATACCCTCGTCCACCAGGAAGCCGAAGTAGGCGCGCAGGGCGGACTGCGCCCTTCGGATCGACCCCGGCGCCATCCCCTCCCGGTGGAGGTGGCCCGCATATTCCTGCAGGATGACGTGGTCGACATCACCGGGCCCCTCCGCGGTCCCGCGATCATCGAGATAGGCGAGAAAGCGCGTCAGGTCGCTCCGGTACGCCGCGCAGCTCCGGGGGCGGAGCCCCCTCTCGAGTGCGAGGAAATCCAGGAACGGTTCCAGGTGGAAGCGGCGCTCCAGGGCGTGACCCTTTCCCCCGCGCCTCACGGAACGTCGCCCCGTCGCCTGGCGCGCTCTCCGGGCGGTCCGCGCGGACCCTCCTTCCCCGCCCCTCCCTGGACCTGCGCAGCGACCCCCGCCCGCCGTCTGTACCGCCACCAGCCGATGAACAGCACGATCGCAAGCACCGCCGACGCGGCGAGCAGCCCCCGGTTCGTGCGGGCCAGCGCGTTCATCACCGCCTCCAGGTTGTCACCCGCCAGGTAACCGACACGCACCAGCGCACCATACCAGACCGCCGACGCGGCGAGAAGAGGGGGGACCACCCGGAGCGCTCCCACGCCAGCCACACCGGCGAAGACCGGGACCAGGGCGCGAAAGCCGGGCAGGAAGCGGGCCACGAAGATGGCCGCGACGCCCCAGCGCCGGTAGAAGGACTCCATGCGCCGCATTCCTCCCCTCGGGACAAGGCGCTGGCCGGCTCCGGTGTTGAAGAAGGCTCGCCCGTACCGCAGGCCTAGCAGGTAGACCGCCACCGCCCCGGCCACATTGAAGAGCCACACGATGAAGAAGACGGGTACGATGCCGACCCTTCCGAGTCCCGCGATGAAGCCGCCGACCACGATGAACGTGTCGGCGGGCACGACCGGCAGGATGTTCTCGACGACCGCGCCGGCGGCCAGTACCGGATAGACGAGCGAGGGTGGCAACCCGGTCAGCAGATCGACCGCTCCGTCCACTGTGTCGCCGACCTTGTCCGCGCTAGCCGTAGGAGGCTCGAACCACCGTCGCGACGGCGTGCACCGCGATTCCTTCCCCCCGCCCGATCCACCCCATTGCCTCGTTGCTCTTGCCCTTCACCGACACGGCCCCGGCCCCGACACCCATCCGCTCCGCCAGGCGCGCCCGCATCTCCGCCGCGCGGGGACCGATGCGGGGCCGCTCGCAGATCACCGTCACATCCACGTTCCCCACCGCCCAACCCTCGTCGCGCAACATCGCGACCGATGCTGCAAGCAGTTCCATCGAGTCCGCGTCGCGCCACGCCTCCTCGCCCGGCGGAAAGTGGGTGCCGATGTCACCCAGACACGCGGCACCCAGGAGCGCGTCGATCACGGCGTGGCCCACGGCGTCCCCATCCGAGAAGCCGCTGAGCCCCGGGCTGCCGGGAAAGTGCACGCCGCCCAGCTTCAGCGGCCTGTGTGGATCGAAGCGGTGGGAATCGTAACCGGTCCCGACCCGCACCACGGGGGAAGGGTGCTCCCCTGCCCTCCGAGCGCCGGGCGAACCGCCCATCTACTCCTCGTATTTCCGGATGACCAGGCAGGCATTGTGCCCGCCGAAACCAAACGAGTTGCTGAGCGCGGCCGAAACCGGACGCTCGATCATTCCACCGTGGGCATAATCGAGGTCGCAGTCGTCGTCCTTCGTGGAGAAGTTGATCGTGGGGGGGATCCTGCCCGTCCGGCAGACCATCGTGCAGATCACCGCCTCCACGGCGCCCGCGGCACCCAGAAGGTGGCCCGTCATGGATTTGGTCGACCCGACGACGATGTCGTATGCCCGGGCACCGAAGACCTCCTTGATCGCCAGCGTCTCCGACTTGTCGTTGAGCGGCGTCGAGGTCCCGTGGGCGTTGACGTAGCCGACGTCGTCCGGAGTCAGCTGCGCGTCCTCGATGGCCGCGCGCATCGCTGACCTGGCGCCCTCGGCTTCCGGCGGAGGAGCCGTGATGTGGTAGGCATCGCCGGAAGCGCCGTACCCGGCGACCTCGCCAAGAATCTCGACCCCGCGGGCGCGGGCGTGCTCCATCTCCTCCAGCACGAAGCAGCCCGCCCCTTCGCCGATGACGAATCCGTCCCTGGTGGCGTCGAAGGGCCGGCTCGCTCTTGCGGGGTCGTCGTTGCGCCTCGACATCGCCTTCATCGCCGCGAAACCCGCGATCGTGATCGGCGTCACCGCCGCCTCGGTGCCCCCGGCCAGCATGAGGTCGGCGTCCCCCCGCTGGATGTGCCTCGCGGCATCGCCGATCGCATGTGCGCTCGATGCGCAGGCGGAGACCGTTGCGTAGTTGGGCCCCTGTAGCCCGTACCGGATCGAGACGAGACCCGAGGCCATGTCTGGAATGAACATGGGCACGAAGAAGGGACTCACCCGTCCGGGACCCTTCCGGAACAGGGTCAGGCAGTTCGCTTCGAGGGTTGCGATTCCCCCTACGCCGCTGCCGATGATCACACCGAAGGCGCCGGGGTCGCTTCCCGGGGGCGGGCCCGAGAGTTCGGCCGAATCCATGGCTTCGCTGGCCGCCGCGATCCCGAAGTGCAGGTACGTGTCGTACCGGCGGACTTCCTTCCGGGTCACGTACCGTCCCGGGTCGAATCCCTTCACCTCGCAGGCTATGCGCGTGGCAAAGCCTTCCGTATCGAAGCGCGTGATGGGACCGCCGCCCGAGGTTCCCGCAAGCAGCGCGTCCCAACTCGAAGCAAGATCCAGACCGACTGGAGTGACCATCCCCATTCCGGTGATGGCGACCCTGCGGCGCCCATCTCCTGTGCTGCTCATCGTCCCGGCCGGGTGACCCGGTTCACCCGCCTGCCCGCGCTATCCCGTATCAGTCCGCGTTCTGCTTGATGTAGTCGATGGCGTCACCCACGGTGCGCATCTGTTCGGCGTCCTCGTCGGGGATATCGACTTCGAATTCTTCCTCGAATGACATGATCAACTCGACGGTGTCGAGGGAATCCGCGCCGAGGTCGTCTACGAACGAGGCGTCGGCGGTAACCTTGTCAGCTTCGACACCGAGTTCGTCGATGATGATCTCCATGACCCTGTCTGCCACAGTGTCGGACATGCTCGTGTTCTCCGTGGGTGGTTTTTTCTGGGTGCTGAGGTTCCTGGATGGCCCGGCAATCCGCCTGTCGCGCGACGGTGGTCCGAATCGTCGCCTCAGGGAAGGAAAGAGGGTGCTACATTGCCATGCCGCCGTCAACCGTGAGAATCTGGCCTGTAATGTAACGCGCCTCCGGTCCCGCGAGGAACCGGACGACGCCGGCGACATCTTCGGGCTCCCCGAGGCGTGCCAGTGGGATCCTCTCTCGCAGATCCTCGACAACGGAGTCCGCCAGCCCCGCGGTCATGTCGGTCGTGATGAACCCCGGGGCCACCGCGTTGCAGCGGATGTTGCGTGAGGCCAGTTCCTTGGCGACCGATTTGGTGAGCCCGTGCAGTCCGGCCTTGGAGGCTGCGTAGTTGGCCTGACCGGCATTCCCCATCAGACCGACGACCGAGGTGATGTTCACGATGGACCCCGCCCTGCGCTTCATCATGCGGCGCGCCACCGCCCGGATCATGTTGAAGGCGCCGCCCAGGTTGGTCCGGATAACATCGGCCCAGTCGTCGTCGCGCAGGCGCAGGAGGATGTTGTCGCGGGTGATGCCGGCGTTGTTGACCAGAATCGAAACCGGGCCCTGGGCGGACTCGACGGCTGCCACCGTCTTCTTGCAGGCGACGGGATCCGCGACATCGCACGAGTAGGCCGCATTGCCATCGCCCGGCAGGCCGGTCACGGCACCCGCAGCCCTCTCTGCATCCCGTGCGACGATCGCAACAGCGGCGCCCGCCCGCGCCAAGGCCGCCGAGACGGCCAGGCCGATCCCCCTCGATCCACCGGTCACGATCGCAACTCCGCCCTCAAGCTCACGCGTTTCCGTCATCGTTCATTCTCCATGGCTTCCACACTCTCCAGTGTCCCGTAGGCACGTGTCGGAACCCCTCTGGCGTTCCGTCGGTTCAAGCCCGTCAATACCCTGCCCGGCCCCAGTTCGGCAAATTGCTCGGCTCCGAGCACTCTCATGCGCGCTACGCAATCGATCCACCGGACCGGCGAGGTAAGCTGCCGGACAAGCAGGCTCTTGATGGCAACGGGGTCGTCGGCCGCTTCGGCGGTCACGTTGGACACAACGGGGAAGGCCGGGCGGCGGAACGGCAAGCTCTGCAGGTGCTGCCTGAACTCCTCGGCCGCCGGTCCCATGAGCGGCGAATGGAAGGCCGCCGACACAACCAGTTCCACCACCCGTTTCGCGCCCTTCTTCCGCGCGGCTGCGGCAATCCAGTCGATCGCGGCGCGTTCGCCGCTCACGACCACCTGGCCCCTGGCGTTGAGGTTGGCCGGCACCAGAACCATGCCGGCCTCTTCGGCTTCGCCGCACAGTTCCTTCACTGCGGTGTCGCCCAGACCCAGGAGCGCGGCCATCGACCCCGGAGCCCGGTCTCCCGCATGTGCCATCAGTTCCCCCCGGCGCCGGACGGCGAGCAGCCCGTCGCGAAAGCTGTACGTGCCGGCCGCACCGTGCGCCGACAGTTCGCCCAGCGAATGCCCGGCAGCAGCGCATACCGGCCCGAGGCGGCGGGACAGCACGCGGTGCATGGCGAGCGAATGCACGTACAGCGCGGGCTGGGCGTTTTCCGTCGCGGTCAGCACCTCATTCGGGCCTTCCCAGGCGATGCGGGAAAGACCGAATCCGAGGGTATCGTCCGCTTCCTCGAATGCTTGCCGGGCTTCGGGAAAGTGCTCTGCAAGCGCCTGACCCATACCGACGTGCTGCGATCCCTGTCCGGGGAACAGCAACCCGACCCTCAAGAACTCATCTCCATCCGCACTGTGCTCCCGGACGGGTTCCGGCTACCAGCGCATCGCCATGGCGCCCCAGGTGAGCCCGGCACCGAAGGCCGCCATCAGGATGTGCGACCCCGGCCCGATCCTTCCCTGCTCGACGGCCTCATCCAGGCCGACCGGGATGGTGGCGGACGAGATGTTGCCGTAGCGGTGGAGGTTCACGAACACCCGATCCATGGGCACCCGGGCATACCTGGCCGTCGCCTCGATGATCCTGGCGTTCGCCTGATGCGGGACCAGGAGGTCGATGTCATCGGCCTCGAGTCCGGCGGCTTGCATGGCCTTCGCGCTCGCTCCGGCCATCGCCTTGACGGCGGCCTTGAAGACCGCCGGCCCCGACATCTGCAGCATGTGCTCCCTTCTGCGGAGCCGTTCCGGGGTAAGCGCCAGGGCGGCGCCGCCCGCCGGCCGGGTAATCAGCTCCGCGAGGCTGCCATCGGAACTGTGGTAGCTCGACAGGATGCCCTCGCCGTTCGTGGAAGGCTGCACCACCGCGGCGCCGGCGCCGTCGCCGAACAGAATGCAGGTGGCCCGGTCGTCCCAGTCGACGATCGTCGACATCTTCTCGGTGGAGACGATCAGCACGTTTTCGGCGCGGCCCGAGGCGATCTGGCCCTCGGCCATGGTGAGCGCGTAAAGGAAGCCCGTGCAGGCCGCCTGCAAATCGTAGGCGAAGCACCGGGAGGCGCCGATCATGGCCTGGATTGCGCAGGAGGTGGTTGGGAGCAGCCTGTCGGGAGTCGCCGTGGAGACAATGAGCAGGTCCACGTCCCGTGCGGACAATCCGGCCTTTTGCAGCGCGCCGCACGCCGCCTGGGCGCCCATTGCCGCCGCACCGGTATCGTCGTCGGCGATGCGCCGCTCCCTGATGCCGGTCCGTTCGCGGATCCAGGCGTCGCTGGTGTCGACCATATCCTCGAGGTCGGCGTTGGTGAGCACCCTTTCCGGCAGGTAGCGGGACGTGGCCGCAATCCGTGCGACGGGAGTTCTTGGGCTCATCAGGCACTCCTATGCGCTGCGAGGTCTCGCTCCGCGTGGGCGACCATTCCGGTACGCACCACCTGTGTCGCCACGCCCACGGCCTTCCCGATGGCCTTGTCCGACGATGCTCCGTGGCAGACGATGCAGACACCGTTTACCCCGAGCAGGGGAACGCCCCCGTATTCGGCGTAGTCGAACTCACGAAAATGGTCTTCAAGTCTGGCGTGAAGCAAATCCGATTCCAGGCGCGAACGAAAACTCTCGAAGAAAAAATGCGCGAGCGACTCGTAGAACTTGAGCAGAACGTTGCCGCTCAGGCCGTCGCAGACGAGGACATCGCAAGCGCCGTGGATGATGTCGCGACCTTCGATGTTGCCGACGAAGTTCAAGTCGCTGCGAGCGAGCAGGCGGTGGGTGACCTTCAGCACGCCGGGTCCCTTGACCTCCTCCGCGCCGACGTTGAGGAGCCCGACCCGGGGGCGCTCGATTCCCTCCACATCCTGCATGTAGATGGAGGCCAGCCGGGCGAACTGGACCAGGTGCTGGGGCTTGCATTGAAGATTCGCGCCGACGTCCACGACGAGGGTCTTGCCCTCGGTGGTGGGAAACGGAGCGGCGAGCGCGGGACGATCCACCCCGGGGAGCAACCTGAGCGCCATTAGCGAGGCTGCCATTACGGCCCCGGTCGAACCGGCGGACACGAAGGCGTCCACCTCGCCGGTCCGCTGCAATTCGACTCCCAGCCTGATGGAAGAGCGCGGATTGCGACGCAGCGCCGAGACGGGCGAATCTCCGGGCCCGATGCTCTGACGCGTGTGCAGGACGGTGATCCTGTCGTGACTGCCTCGGGCGCGCAGGTCGCGCTCAATGGCAGCTTCGTCGCCGATCAGGAGAACCTCGAGCCCGGGATCCCGCTCGACTGCGGCTACGGCACCGCCGACTTCACTGGAGGGGGCGTGGTCCGTGCCCATTGCATCGAGGGCGATCCGCATTTCGGAACCGGGGTGGCCCGCTCAGGGGCAGGCTATTCTTCGTCGACCTCGTAGATGAGCTTGCCGCGGTACCGTCCCGATGTCGGGCACACGCGATGGCGGAGCGTGGGCGCACCGGTTCGGGAGCACGTTGCCAGCGTCGCTTCCGACGCCTTGTAGTGTGTCCGGCGCTTCCGCTTCCGTTGTTTCGAAACCCGCTTCTTGGGAACGGCCATCTGAGTCCTTCCTAGTCCGTTTGCAGGGCCTTCAGTGCCGACCACCTCGGGTCGGTCCCCTCCAGGGGCTCCTCGGCCACGTATCTGTATCGCTCGACGGAATCGCCGCACGCGGTGCAGCGTCCATCCTCGTCCGCCGGCAAGTGGTACCGCGGCACCTCCAGCAGTACCTCTTCCCGAATGGCATCTTCCAGGTCCAGCGTCCTCTCCTGGTATCCCATGGTTCGCACGTCGGGATCCGTCCCTTCCCACTCCTCGCTCGCCACGTAGAGCAGTGCAAGCGGTCTTTCGACCGCGATATCCAGTTGTTTCAGGCACCGTCCGCATTCGTAGCGGACCGGAGCCCGCCAGGAGCCCCGCACGACGACCCCGCCCTCGGCCGTCAGGCTGGCCGAAGCGGTAACCTCGACCGCACCCGAAAACTCAAGTTCCGAATCGGTCCAGATTTCGGATTCAGGAGTGACAGCCCCGTTCAGTACCAACCTTCGGTCTCGCCGCAACCGCGGCAAATCTATTTGCAACATAGATCATAAAGCTAGCGCATTTTGGCAGTATGCGTCAATCGCTTTTCACTTCCCGCAGGGCGTCCGGAATCCGCCTACCCGATGCGGTCGGTTTCCGGGAAGAAGAAGGCGATCTCCCGGCGGGCGTTCTCATTCGAATCGGATGCGTGGATGGCGTTCCGCTCCCTGGACTCGGCGTGCAGCCGCCGTACGGTACCCTCGGCCGCGTCGGCCGGATCGGTGGCGCCGATCACTTCGCGGAGTCGCGCTACCGCGTCAGGGGCCTCGAGGACCATTGGAATGCACGGGCCGGAAGTCATGAAGTCGACCAGGGAGTCGTAGAACGGGCGTTCGCTGTGGACGGCGTAGAAAGACCGGGCGTGCGCCCGGGTCATCCTGACCATCCGGGCGGCCGTGAGCGTGAATCCGGCGGCTTCGACATGGGCGAGAATCTGCCCCGCCTTCCCGCTACCGGTCGCATCCGGCTTGATGATGGCAAGCGTCTGGTTCATCGGTTCTTCCGGCGTGGATGCAAGGAATGGCGCGGTAACAGAATCAAGGGGCGGGCGCGGAGTCAACCCGCCTGGGGGACCGCGAGGTCACGAAAGCCTCCGCAAAAGCCTGCATTACGGTGTCACCGGACAGGAACCCGACGAGCCGGCCATCCGTAACCACCGGAAGGCAGGGGACCCCTCGCGAGATCAGCGAACGGCTCGCGGCCGCCAGTGTTTCGCTTTCGGACACGCAGAGCACCGATCGCGTCATGAGGTCGCTCGCGCTCAGGTTCCGACGCCCGGACGGTGGTCCGCCTTCCCGCCGCGGCACAATGTGGCACAGGACGTCCTCGGCGGTGATCACGCCCAGCAGCTCGTGATCCTTCCCGACCACCGGAAGGACTCCGAGCCCGCGCCTCAGCATCAGGTGCTGAACTTCCCCGACCGGCGTATCGGGATAGATCCGGTATGTGAGCGGCTCCATAACCTGCTCGACTCGGACATCCATGTCTATGCGGTTTTCCAGAAACGCTTTGGAGTTCGTTAGTTCGAGCAGATTCTCATGCGTGGGGCGGTCATCGATTCCACTCGAATGCCGGACCAGTGCCGGCGCGAGGAAAAGGTTGACCGACGGCCTGGGCAGTCCCCATGCGACCCAGGCCGCGCTACGCTTCGCACCCGCCCGGTCCTGCCCCGACGCGAGGCACACGACCAGTCCCGGCTCCGGATGATCCCGGCCGAGATTGACGAAGTCCACGTGGCCGGTGAGGGGTATCCGCCATGGGGGTATGCCCGACAGGGCAGCCGCGCCGGCCGCCGCGATGAGCGGATGCTCGCCCGGCAGTTCCGTCCCTCCCGGTTCGAGACACGACAGCGGATCGTCTCCGTGTGTCGCGATGACTCCCGGTGCGACCAGCAGCCGCCCAAGCGTTACGCCATCCATGACACGAAGGAGCCCAAACGGGTGCTACCGGCCCAGCGCTTCGGCCACGAGCACGGATATCTCCGCTGGACGCCTGGCGACCCTGATTCCATTGTCCTCGAAGGCTCTGGTCTTCTCGGCCGCGGTTCCCGCCGATCCGCTTATGATCGCGCCGGCGTGGCCCATCCGCTTGCCCGGTGGAGCCGTTCGCCCCGCAATGAAGCCGACCACGGGGATGCTCAGATTGGCGCTGACCCACTCGGCCGCCTCCTGCTCGGCGGTTCCGCCGATTTCTCCGATCATCACCACGGCCTCGGTTTCGTGGTCGTCGGCGAACGCCGAGAGGCAGTCCACGAAGCTGGTCCCGATCAGCGGATCGCCACCGATCCCCACGCAGGTCGTCTGACCCAGTCCATCCCGGGTCAGGTGATGCACCGCCTCGTAGGTGAGCGTGCCGGATCTCGATATCAGTCCGACGGGGCCGGGCGTCACCATTCGCCCGGGAATGATGCCCAGCGTGGTCTTGCCCGGACAGATGATCCCGGGGCAGTTGGGACCGAGAACCCGGCTGCCTCGATCCCGCGCCAGTGCGTGGGCGCGCGTCATGTCCAGTACCGGGATTCCCTCGGTCACGCAGACGATGAAGGAAACGTCAGCATCGGCGGCTTCCATGATGGCACTCGCCGCGAACGCGGGCGGAACGTAGACCACCGACGCGTCTGCACCGGTCTTCGCGACGGCGTCGGCGACCGTGTCGAACACGGGCACACTGCGTCCCTCCGGCCCTGCGAAATCGCGCCCGCCCTTCCCCGGAGTCACGCCGGCGACGACGCGTGTGCCGTACGCCATCATCTGGCGGGTATGAAACGAGCCGTCCCGTCCGGTGATCCCCTGAACGACGACGCGGGTATTCTCGTCAACGAAGATCGACATGCTGTCTCTCGGTGTCCTTTGTCGGTCTGGGAGTCATCCGCCAGATCAGCCGGCCAGCCGCACCGCTTCCTGGACCACCTCGTCCATCGAGGTGCCCGCGGTGAATCCGGCGTCCGCCAGGATCTGCCGTGCGAGGTTCTCGTTCGTTCCCGTAAGCCGAATCACGATGGGAACCTCGATATCGATCCGCTCGGTCGCTTCCACGATCCCTCGCGCCACATCGTCGCATCGGGTGATCCCGCCGAAGATGTTGAAGAGGATCACCTCAACCGCCGGATCGGAGGTGATGATCTCGAGCGCGGCCACCACCTTGTCCGGGTTGGAGGAGCCGCCGATGTCCAGGAAGTTCGCGGGATCCCCGCCGTAGTACTTGACGAGGTCCATCGTCGCCATCGCCAGTCCCGCGCCGTTTACGCAGCAGCCGACGTTTCCATCGAGCTTGACGAAGCTGAGGCCGGCTTCGCGTGCCTGCGCGTCGGCCCCGTCCTCCGAGCCGGAATCTCTCAACGCGCCGATCGAAGGACGGCGGAAGAGTTCGTTGTCGTCGATGCTGACCTTGGCGTCGATCGCCTTGACCTCGCCCCCGGTCGTCGAGATCAGGGGATTGATCTCGGCCATGGAGGCGCCGTTGCCGACGAAGGCGTCGTAGAGCTGCGAGATGATCTTCGCACCCTGTCTGGCAAGGGCAGGATCGGCATACAGGCGGGTGGCCAGACGATAGGCCTGGTGCGGCATCAGACCATAGCGCGGATCGACACGGAGCTTGTGAATGGCGTCCGGATTCGTGGCCGCAACTTCCTCGATGTCGACGCCTCCCTCGGCCGACACCATGAATACCGGACACTGTCCCTCCCGGTCGACGAGAACACCGACATAGGCCTCGGTGGCGATCTCCTCGGTGGGGCAGACCAGCACCTTCTCGACCGTGAGTCCGCTGATCTCCATCCCCAGAATGGCCTCGGCGTGGGCAGCCGCTTCGTCCGGACCCGACGCCAGCTTCACGCCACCGGCCTTGCCCCGACCGCCGGAATGGACCTGAGCCTTGACGACGACTCCGCCCCCGTAGCGCTCCGCGATCTCGCGGACGCCCTCCGCATTGTCCGCGACATCGCCGGGGTTCACCGCCATGCCGGCGGCGCGGAAAAGTTCCTTGGCCTGGTATTCGTGAAGGTTCATGGAGCCATGAAGTTACAGGGAATCGGGCTCGGGACAACCATCCCTGACCGTCACGCAACCCGGCGCCGGGCTCTTTGGAGAGACGGTCTTCATATCATATTACAGAGCCCCCCGCCGCTGAAGGACCCATGCTTCCGAACACCCCGATGCACCACGACTCCCAGGCGATCTACCTCGACCACGCCGCCACGACACCGGTTCGTCCGGAGGTCGCGGCGGCGATGGCGACCTGCGTGGTCGAGGACTTCGGCAACCCGTCGAGCCGGCACACATGGGGGCGGAGTGCGAGAAGCCGACTGGATGAGGCTCGCTCGAGAGTCGCGGCCTCCCTGGGCGTGTCCGCGGCCACGGTGTACTTCACACGAGGAGGCACGGAGTCCGACAACCTGGCCGTTCTGGGGAGGGCGCGAAGCGTTGCGGCAGCGACCGGCAGCGCGCACGTCGTCACCTCGTCGATCGAGCACCCGGCAGTGCTCGAGGCCGCGCACCAGGCGGTCAGGGAGGGGGGGACACATACGGTCGTCGGCTTCGACCAGGGGGCATTCGACATGGACGCGCTGCGCCGGGTGCTCCGCGAGAGACCGGCGGTGGTGTCGTGCATGTGGGTCAACAACGAGACCGGGATGGTGCTGCCGATTCCCGAGATCGCGGCCGAGTGCCGTGCCCGGGGCGTTCCGCTTCACAGCGACGCCGTGCAGGCGGCAGGAAAGATGCCGCTGCCCGCGGCGGGCATTCCAGCGGACCTGCTCACCGTCACCGGCCACAAGATCTACGGCCCCAAGGGTACCGGAGCACTCATCGTCCAAAACCGGCACGACCTCCGTCCACTGCACTTCGGTGGCGGCCAGGAGGGGGGACTGAGGCCGGGGACCGAGGATGTGGCGGGCGCCGTCGGGCTTGCCGTCGCACTCGAGCTCGCGGTCGCGGAAACTTCGACCGAATCCGCCCGCCTGACCACGCTGCGCGAAGAGGTCGAGACGGGGCTGGTTGATTCCGTCCCGGGCCTACGCGCGAACGGACGTGGCCTGCCCCGGGCGCCTCATATCCTCTCCCTGTCGATCCAGGGTGCGGATTCGGACACCCTGTTGGCCGCTCTCGACACTTGCGGCATCGCGGCTTCGGGCGGGTCGGCGTGCGCCAGTGGATCGAGTGCGACGAGCCCCTCGCTGGTGGTGCTCGGGTTCGATGCTGCCAGCGCCGCCCTGCGCCTCAGCTTCGGCCGGCTCAATTCGCACGATCAGGTGGGACGGATCGTGGCAGCCGTGACGGGCGCCGTCGAGCGGACGCGCGCGCTGGTCGTCTCATGAACGGCATGAGCGCGCGGCAGCGCATCCTGGTGGCGATGTCGGGGGGCGTGGACTCCTCGGTCGCGGCCGCGATGCTCGTCGAGGCCGGGCACGAGGTGATCGGCGCCACCATGAAGACCTTCTGCTACGACGACGAAGAGGTCGCTGCCGGCACCCGCACGTGCTGCGGCCTGGACGGCATCCAGGACGCGAAAGCGGTCGCGGACCGGTTGGGGATTCCGCACTACGTCTTCGACGTCGAGCGCGAGTTCACCCGCGACGTGATCGACGATTTCGTGAGCGAATACAGCCGCGGCCGCACGCCGAACCCGTGCGTGCGCTGCAATTCGAACACCAAGTTCCGGGATCTCTTCCGGAGGGGGCGCGTGCTGGGGTGCGACGGCGTGGCGTCGGGCCACTACGTCAGGATCGACCGGGAAGCCGGCGAGACCCGCTTGCTCCGCGGGCTCGACTCCGCCAAGGACCAGTCCTACTTCCTCTGGGGACTGCCTTCCGGGCTCCTCGACCGGCTTCATTTTCCGCTCGGGGCACTCACCAAGGCCGAGGTGCGGTCAAGGGCGCGCGAGATGGGACTGGTGACGGCCGACAAGCCCGAGTCGCAGGAGATCTGCTTCGTGCCCACCGGCGACTACCGGGACTTCCTGGCCAGGAAGCTGCTCCCGGTCCACCCGGCGCTTCTGCCCGGGGCGATCGTCGACCACCGGGGCCGCGTGCTCGGCCGCCACCATGGCTATTCCGGTTTCACGGTGGGCCAGCGAAAGGGGATCGGCGGGGGTCTGCCGGAGCCCTGTTACGTGCTCGAGATCAGGCCGGAGTCGCGCGAGGTGGTGGTGGGTCCCAGGCACCTGCTCGAAGTCGGCGGCGTCGTGGTCGGAGATCTGAATTGGCTCACCGCCGCCCCGCCACCTGGAACGCCCCTCCATGTTCAGATCCGATACCGATCGCCCCTACAGGCCTGTCGCATCGATTCCTGCGGGGACGATTCCCTGCGGCTCTCCTTCGACCGACCGGCGAGCGCGGTGACTCCCGGCCAGTCAGCCGTCCTTTTCCGCGGGGACCGCGTGGTCGGGGGCGGCAGGATCCGGCGGGTCACCACTTCATCCCGGACGACTCGGCGAATTCCCGCATCTGTTCCTGTTGCTCCTCGGTAAGAGATTCGGGAACCTCCACCTTCAGCTCTACGAACTGGTCGCCCCGCCGTCCCTCGCGGCTGATCCCCTGGCCCCGGATCCGGAAGCGGGTGCCGGGCTGGGTACCTGGAGGTACCCTCAGGACGACCTTCCTCCCCGCGATCGTGCTCACCCGGATCCTGGAGCCGAGCATCGCCTGCACCAGGTTCACCGGCACCGTGACGTGAATATCGTTGCCCTCACGGCGAAAGAAGCGGTGCGGTACGACCTTGAAGGTGATGATGAGGTCGCCCGGCGCCCCGCCCTTCGTGCCGCGCTCGCCCCGACCCGTCAAGCGAACCTTCGAGCCGGTGTCCACACCGGCCGGCACCGTCACCTCCAACTTGCGGTTCTGGTGGACCTTGCCGTCCCCGCCGCAGGCCCCACAGATCTTTTCGGCTCTTCGGCCACGTCCGACGCATGCCGGACAGGGACGGCTGACCGCGAACCCGCCCTGACCGAAGGAGACGGTACCGGATCCCCTGCACTCTTCGCACTGCTTCCACGTCGTGCCCGGCGCGCCACCCGTACCCCCGCACGTCGCGCACTCCTCGTTGATCGGAACCGAAACGGGCACCTTGCCGCCGGTCGCCGCAACCATGAAAGGCACCTCGACCGTGTACTCCACGTTCTCGCCCCTGGCCGGCCCGGAAGGCTTGCGCGCCTCTTCCTTCTTTCCTCGATCGAAAATGGACGTGAAGATGTCCGAAAACCCGCCCAGGCCCCCGAGGTCCTCGAAGGAAAAGCTCGTGGACTGCTGCGTTCCCGGACGTGTTCCGCCGGGACGCGCGCCACCAAACCCGAATGCCCCGAGCTTGCGCACCTGATCGTACCTGGCACGCTTCTTCGGATCGGACAGAACGGCGTTCGCTTCCCCGACGTCCTTGAAACGTTCGGACGCTTTCGGGTTGTTGGGGTTGGCATCGGGATGGTACTGCTTCGCCAGCTTGCGATAGGCCTTCTTGATCGTCTCCGCATCCGCCTTCGGATCGACACCGAGGATGGCGTAGTAGTCCTTGTCGGTGGTCGTCATCGCCTCTGAACCGCTAGTCGGACTTGAAGACGCTCACCCGTGCCGGACGGATGAGAACCCCCCTCAGGGTATACCCTCTCTGGAACACCATTGCGACGGTGTCGTCGTCCTCCTCCGCCTCGGTCGGAACCCGCATCATCGCCTCCATCGTGTTGGGATCGAAAGCCTCGCCGGCGGGGTCCACGACCTCGACCCCGGCGTCCCCCAGTACGCGGAAGAACTTGCGCTCGACGAGGTCCACCCCTTCCACGATCGAATCCACAGAGGATTTGTTTTCCGGCTCCAGGGCGGTAACCCGGAGCAGATCGTCCAGGGGGTCGAGAAGACGGGAAACGAGGTCGGCCTGCGCGCGGTCCCAGCCCTGCCGCAATCTGTCCTCCGTCCTCTTCCGGTAGTTGTCGAAATCGGCGGCAAGCCGAAGATGTTGATCCCTCAGACGATCCCTCTCGGCCGCAAGTTCCACGAGCGGGTCCTCCCCGACCCCTTCGGCGCCGGCCCCACCGTCGGGCACGTTCTCGTCGCCGTGGAGCCCCTCGGCGCGCTGCGCCTCTCCGGTCCCGGAGTCGTCTTCGCCCTGACGCGTCTCCTCGTGGCCGCCGAATTCCCCCGCGTCTGCCTCGCGGCCCACCTCTTCACCGTTGTGTTCGTCTTGAGAGTTCATTTCCTCGCTCGCCATCTATCTGGTGCCACCGTGGATCCTTCGAGCCGCAAGCCCGGTGGACGGCCCGTCAACGGGTGCATTCCAAAGTCGTGTATTCGGGTACCGTGGTCCATACATCGGGGGCTCCGGCCTGCCGCCGTCAGGCTCGATCGACGGTTCTACCGTCTCGCGATGGCCTGCAGCGCCATGTGCAGGACTGCCACGACGCTGCTCTCGCGAACGGTGGTCCTGTCGCCATCGAACAGCTCCTGACGGGCGATTCCGGTGCCCGTGGACATGGCAACCGCAAGCCACACGGTGCCCACGGGCTTGTCCTTCGTCCCGCCGCCGGGGCCCGCGATTCCGGTCACGGACATCGCCAGATCCGCCGAAAAGGAGCGGCAGGCGCCGAAGGCCATCTGCAGCGCGACGATTCGCGAGACCGCGCCGTGACGTTCCAGTGCCATGGGGTCGACTCCCAGGTGCCGCACCTTGATGTCGTTGGAGTAGGCGATCAGGCCGCCGCTGTAGCAGCCCGATGCACCGGGAAGATCGGTGATCACCTTCGACAGCAGCCCGCCCGTGCAACTCTCGGCGGTTGCAAGCCTGAGACCGCGGGCCATCGCCCTGCCGGCCAGACGCCGTACCCCGTCCGCAACGGAGGAGAATTCGCCATTCCCCGCGGTTGCCGTCATCTGGACTGCGCGACCACGGATCTGTAGCGCCAGACATAGTCGGCGAGCGAGAAGAGCGTCAGGAACACCGCGACGGCCAGGGTGACAGCGACGAAGCCGGTGTGGAGGATCTGCCACGCGTCCCAAAAGCCATGCGTCCAGCCTGCTTCGGTCGCGGAGAGGAACAGGGGATACCAGAGCAGGAGCGAACCGATGAAGAAATTGGTCACCAGGGACTTGTACTTCCCCGACTTTCCGGCCGCGATGACCGTCCCCCGCCGGGCCGCGTAGCCGCGAAAAGCGGTTACGAAGAGTTCCCTGCCGAACACCACGGCGATGACCCAGACCGGTAGAGTGCCCCAGAACGGCAATTCGTGGAATCCGTCGTCCCTGCGGGTGATGAAGTAGAGCGGCACGAAGGCACTCGCCATGAGCAACTTGTCCGCTATCGGGTCCAGGAGTTTGCCCGCGTCCGAGATCCATCCGTGCTTCCGGGCCAGATGGCCGTCCCAGACATCTGAGAGCGCGGCGACCACGAACACGGCGAAGGCCGCGTACCGATGAAGCCGGTCCGGCGACAGTGCCAGGTAGGCGATGACCGGACACAGCGCGATCCGCGCGACCGAGATGACATTGGGAATGCTCACGAGCTAGTGACCCTTCCGCGAAGCTCATCCTCCATGCGGGCGAGAATCGCTGCGGCCCTGCCGCGAAGCAGTCTCCGCGCCTCCCACGCCCGGAAGTCCCGCAGGAGCGTGACCGCACCGACGCTGGCCGGTTCACCGGCGAGATGCCCCAGGGCCGCCAGCCGGCGAAAGGGGCTAGGGCTGAAGAGGTTCCTGCGGTGGCGGGACACCTGATCGCGCAGAATCAGCGCTGAAATGGCGGCGACCGCGCCGGCCCCGAGCAGAAGCAGTCCGAACCTGCGCATGCGGCTGTCCATCGGCTCGCTACATCTCCCTTCGGCCCGCCAGGGCCTCGGCGATGGTCGTCCCGTCGACGTATTCCAGATCGCTGCCTACGGGAATGCCTCTGGCCAGCCGCGTAATGCGCACTTCCCGGGGCCGCAGGATGCGTTCCAGATACACCGCCGTGGCCTCACCCTCCACACTCGCGTTGGTCGCGAGGATCACCTCTCTCGCGGGCGTCCCGGCACCATCCAGCCGCTCGATCAGGCCAGCGATGTTGAGTTTCTCGGGACCGATCCCGTCCAGCGGGGAGAGACGGCCACCCAGCACATGAAAAAGCCCCTTGTATCGGCCCGCGCGCTCGATCGCTCCGACCTCATAGGCTTCCTCGACGACGCAGATGACCTCCTGGTCCCTCGACGGGTCCCGACACACCTGGCACAGCTCCGCCTCGCAGTAGTTGCCGCATCTGGGACACGGATGCACACGGTCGGCCACGTCCTCGAGCGCGCGTGCCAGCCGCCGCGTATCACCCCTGGCCCCCTTTACCAGATGGTACGCAAGGCGCAACGCAGTCTTGGTACCCACGCCCGGAAGCCTGCCGAGTTCGCGCGTGAGATTCCCGATCGCCGACACCGTCAAGATCGGGGGTGTCAGAAGAGTCCCGGGAGCTGCACCGGAAACCCTCCCGCCGCGCTCCGCATGCGCTCTTCCGAAAAGGTCCGGGCACGATGCTGCGCCTCGGCCACCGCGGCGACCACAAGGTCCTCGAGCATCTCCACATCCTCCGGGTCGACCACTTCGGGTTCGATCGACACGCCGACCAGATCGCCCTTGCCCGTCACGCGCGCCCTGACCATCCCCCCTCCCGCCGAGGCCTCGATCTGCTCGCTGTCGAGACTGTCCTGCAGCTCCTTCACCTTCGCCTGGAGCTGCTGTCCCATCTTCATGAGTTGCTGAATGTTCGTCATTGTTCGTTCTCGTTGCTGTGGTCCCGGGCTTCCGTCAGTCAACCAGCTCCAGGTCCAGTTCCCTGACCGCCCGATCAATGACGGGCGCGCGGTCGATCAAGTCCTGCAAACGGTCTCGGCGGACCGTTTCCCTCGTAACCCTCTCCGCTGCCGGCGAACCATCGGCCGGTTCGCTCGCAAATAGAATCTTGGCAGATTCGCGCCTGGCATGAAGGGCCAGTCCCTCTTCAAGCCTCCGGCGGATCGACGTGTCTCCGAGGCGCCCGGACGCGAGGTCCTCCCCAACCTCCAGTACCAGGGCTTCACCGTCTTCCCTGGCTCTCACGCCGCGCAGAATGCTGGCAAGTCCGCGAGGGAGGCGCGGTCCGTCGTCGAGCAACTCCTTCCAGGCGTCGGCCAGACCGCGCGGAGCGGACTGCGCCGTTCCTGGAGCCTCGGCCGAGGAGGAGGGCACCGGGTCGGCGGACACCGGAGCCGCCGTCGGGACGGCCGGAGCCGCCATTGGAGCGGCCGGAGCCGGTACCCTTTCGGGCGCTCCCCCGAGAGCCCGAATAACGTCCTCGAGCTCGACCGTCCTGTCGAGATAGCTCATGCGCAGAAGCAACACCTCGACCAGCACCCGGGGACGGCCTGTCCGCCGTAGGCTGCCGTCCGCTTCCAGCGAGGAGCACATGGCAAGCATGCGCACGAGATCGCCCGGGGCGAAGGCGGCCGCGCGCTGCGTAAGCGCATCCCGCAGTTGGGCTCCCATCACCCCGGGGGCGGCCTCCGGGTCCACCGCCATGCGCAACAGGAGCCTGAGCTTCTCCGTGAGGCCGTGGTAGAACTCGACCAGGTCGTACCCCTCGTCGATCAGGGTCTCGACAAAGTCGAAGACGGCCCCGTGCCGCTTCCCGATGATGATGTCCAGGACCTCCAGGTACCGTTCCTCGGCGACGACACCCAGCACCTGAACCACCGACTCGACGGACACCTCCTCGTCCGATAGCGCCAGTACCTGGTCCAGTAGCGAGAGCCCGTCGCGCATCCCCCCGTTCGCCTTTCGCGCGATCGCCCGAAGCGCCTCCCGGTCGAACGCGATGCCCTCGGTCTCGAGTACCTGTTGCAAACGCTGGACAATGTCGTCGGCGCCGATCCGCCTGAAGTCGAACCGCTGGCACCGCGAAAGGATCGGTGAGGCACTCTGCTCGATCCGGCGGGGCTCCGTGGTGGCGAAACAGAAGATCACGCGCGGAGGCGGTTCCTCGAGGATCTTCAGCAGGGCGTTCCATGCCTCGCGCGTGAGCATATGGGCTTCGTCGAGGATGTACACCTTGAAGCGGCCCTCGTCCGACGGAGCGTACATCGCGCGCTGTCTCAGGTCGCGGGCGTCCTCGACGCCCCGGTTGGAGGCGGCGTCGATCTCGACCACATCGAGTGAAGTGTGGCCACCCCATATGCGTTCGCAGTTGTCGCAGTGTCCGCACGGCTCGCCCTCGGGCGTCCGGTCGGCGCAGTTCAGCGACATCGCGAGAATCCGCGCAACGGTCGTCTTTCCCACGCCGCGGGGTCCACAGAAGAGGTAGGCGTGTCCTACGCGGTCACCGGCCACGGCCCGCTTGAGCGTCTCGGACACGTGTTCCTGTGTGGACACCTCACCGAAATGGCGGGGCCGGTATTTCCGGGCTAGGGCAAGATAGGACAAGGGGCCGTAGGTGGGGGCTTCGGGTGGCCGCGCAGTGCCCCAGGCGCTCCGCGGCGACGGTCACCACACTTACCGCTGCTACCTGCGGGGTCCTGACGGGGTTCATGAGCTTCCGACCCGCGGACCTGGGGCACGCAGCAAAGCTACCCGGATTCGCGAACCAGCGTCAACCGGGGCGCCAGGCATCCGGTATGTGCTCTATTTCGACCTCCTCTCCGAAGATTCTCACCCCGACCGCGTCGAATCGATAGGTCGTGCCGGCCCTGCCGTGCTCATGGATCCACCTTCTTGCCGCCGACACGACCGTCCTCCTCTTGGATCTTCCGATGGGTTCCAGCGGAGTGCCCCCCGAAGAGGTCGTGCGCGTCTTCACCTCCACGAACGCGACGACCCGGCCCCTGCGAACCACCAGATCGATTTCCATCGACCCGGCGCGGTAGTTCCGGGCCAGCACCGTCCAGCCCCGCGAGCGCAGATGGGCTGCCGCGATCGCCTCCCCCCTGCGCCCCTGAACCCACCCGTTTGTTCCGGTCCTCACGCTCATGACCGACAAGGTGGCGAGATCCCGCGGGCGTTGGAATGGCTGGATGGGACGCGTCGGAAACAGGTGTTTGTGGAACCGGGACGGAGTCAACCACGACGACTCCGGCCGCCGCACGAAACGGCCCGGCCCCTGCTCCGGCGGGGGTCAGAAGTGTCCTGCGGACCCCACTGTCTCCGGGAGCCGCGCCAGGGAACGATCGATCGCCTCCGCGATCGGGCCACACTGGCGGATCAGACGCTCGAACTGCTCGGGGTACAGGCTCTGCGCACCGTCGGACAGGGCCTCGGGCGGGTTCGGATGCACCTCGATGATCAGGCCGTCCGCCCCCACCGCCACCGCAGCCCGGGCCATGGGTGTGACCTTGTCGCGCACGCCGGTCCCGTGACTGGGATCGGCGATTACCGGCAGGTGGGTCAAGGACTTGACGAGCGGTATGGCTGTCAGGTCCAGCAAGTTGCGCGTCCGCGTGTCGAAGCTGCGCACTCCGCGCTCGCAGAGGATGACATGGGGATTCCCCTCGCTGAGCAGGTATTCCGCCGCGAGGAGCAGCTCCGTGATCGTCGCCGACATGCCCCGCTTGAGGAGAACCGGTCGTCCGGAGCGGCCGGCCCGCTTCAGGAGCGGATAGTTCTGCATGTTGCGCGCACCGATCTGGATCACATCGGCGTACTCGGCCACCAGAGCCACGCCCTCCGGTTCGACCGCCTCGGTCACGACTGCGAGGCCGGTCTCCTCGCGGGCCTCGGCGAGGAGTTCCAGGCCCTTGGGGCCGAGACCCTGGAACGAATAGGGCGAGGTGCGCGGCTTGAACGCTCCACCCCGCAGCGCACTCGCGCCGGCGTCCCTGACCCTTGCCGCGATGTCCAGGATCTGCTCCCGCCCCTCGACCGCGCACGGGCCCGCGATCACCACCACTTCCCGGCCCCCGATCACGACTCCGTTGCCGATGTCAACCAGGGTGTCCTCGTCCCGCCATTCGCGCGAAACCTGCTTGTAGGGCTGGCTCACCTTGATGAGTTCCCGCACGCCCGGGAGTCCGGCCAGGCGGGCCGACTCGACCCTGCCGTCGTTGCCGACCAGCCCGATCGCGGTGCGTTGTCTGCCGGGCATCGGCTTCGCGCCGTATCCCATGTCCGAAATCGTATCGACGACTCGCTGTATCTCTTCGGGCGTCGCCCGATGATCCATCACGATGAGCACGGTTTCGCCTTTCCGATGCAAAAGCCCTGACCGTCACGGGCACAGAACACGCGCCCGGAATAGCCGGCGTCGCGCACCAGTGCAGGGACGGCGTCGGCTTCAAGAGGTGGATAAAGGTGCGTGAGCAGGAGGGTACCCGGCTGTGCGCGGCGCGCCATGGCCGCCACCGAAGCGGGCGAAAGGTGGTTGTTCGCGGGAGGCGGGTCGGCGTACGCGCACTCGCTCACGAGAAGATCCACGCCCGCGAAGAACGCCCCAAGCGCCGGATCGGGTCCCGTATCTCCGGTATACCCGATCGACCCGCCTTCGGTGTCCACGCGCACCGCCACCGAGACCTCCGCATGAGGTGTCGGAAGGAAGCTCAGCCGCAGGGACGCCTCCGCTTCGGTCCAGGTCGCCTGTGTGTCGATCTCCTCATACACGACCGTGAAGCCGGGGGCGACGATGAAGTCACCGTGCGCGGCACGCAAGGCCTCCGTGCGGACCCGCAGGCCGGGGGGACCCAGAATGTGCAGCGGCCGGCCGCGTGGCGAAGGAGCCGCCCACTTCAAGGCGAAGAGCAGGTGCGGAAGGTCGCCGATGTGGTCGGTGTGATAGTGCGTCAGGACGACGTGGCTGATCTTCCACCAGGGCTTGCCGAGACGGGCCAGTCCGTGAACCGCACCGGGGCCCACGTCGAGTAGAAGCATATCGGAACCGCTCTCGACCAGGTGACAGGGGCTGGTGCGATCCGCCGACGGAACCAGCGTTCCCGATCCAATGACCGTCAACCGGGCGGTCATGCGGTTGTTCCGGATGCCTCGGCCGGAGACTCGAGGCGCACGCCCACGATCGACGAAACCCCGGGCTCCTCCATCGTCACCCCGTAGATCCAGTCGGCCGCCGCGATCGTGCGTGGACTGTGGGTGATCACCACGAACTGGGTCTGCGACTTGAACCCCTGAAGCAACCGGATGAAACGCCCGATGTTGGAGTCGTCGAGCGGCGCGTCCACCTCGTCCAGAACACAGAACGGGCTCGGTTTGACGAGGTAGATCCCGAAGAGCAGCGAAAGCGCCGTAAGCGCCCGCTCACCCCCCGAAAGCAGGTCGATCCTCTGGGTGCGCTTGCCCTTCGGTGCCGCGTGGATCTCCACCGGGGATTCGAGCGGTTCCTCCGGGTTGGAGAGACGAAGATCCGCCCGACCGCCGCTGAACAGATGTTGAAAGGTCGACCGGAAGTTCTCCGTGATCGCCTCGAACGTGTCCATGAAGAGTGTGGTGGCGGTTGCGTTGATCCGACGGATTGCGGACCGGAGGTCGTCTCGCGCAGTAGCCAGATCATCACGCTGGCGGACCAGGAATTCGAGGCGGGCGCTCTCCTCCGCGTGCTCCTCGACCGCGAGCATGTTCACCGGTCCGATTCGCTCCAGTGCCCGGACAATCTCCTGCAGTTCGTCCCTGAGCGCCCCGGTGTCGCCCTCGACCCTGTGTGCCTCGTCGAACAGCGCTTCCACGGGCCTGCCCCACTCCGCTTCCAGGCGCTCCCCGATCCGGGCCGCCCGATTGCGAATGTCCTGCTCCGTCATCTCGAGCTGGTGTCTCCGTCCGACCGCCTCCCGCTCCTTGCCGCGCATCTCCTTCAGACGGCGCTCGGCTTCGGCAACCGCTGCCGAGGCGTTGCCGAGAACCCGGTCCTGTTCCGACAGCAGCGCCTTCAGTTCGTCACGCTTCGAGAACAGGCCTTCGAGCGCGTCCCTCCCTTCGTTCCGCGCGGCGCGAATCCGGACGGACTCCCCGGTGAGCGCGTCCTGCTCCCCCGCGAGGTCGACAAGACGCGCCACCGTGCTCTCCAGCGTCGTGCGAGCGTCTCCCAACTGCCCGTCGAGTCTCTCCAGCCGGCTCTCTAGCCGCGCGGAACGGATCGTCACCTCTGAAGCGGACTCGCGCACATGTTCCCACTCGGCCTCCACCGCGGCGAGCACCTCGCGCGACTCCTGCACACGGTCCGTCACCGACACCTCCTCGTCGCGGAGCCGGCTCCGTTCGGCCTCCGCCTGACGCTCCCTTCCCAGCGCCCGGTCCCGGGAGGCGCGAGTCTCAACAAGCCTGTGCTGGGTTTCCTCCTGGTGACGGGACAGCCGCTCCCGCCGCTCACCCTGCGTCGTCGCTTCGGACTCGGCGGCTCTGGCTTCGTCTCGAGCGGCCAGCACCTGGTCGGAGGCCCGGTCCGCCTCGGCTTCGGCGCCCTCTCGTTCCTCCTCGCAGCCGAGTCGAACCTCTCTGGCCTCATCCAGCATCTTCCTCGCCAGCTCGCACTCGGCGGACAGGGACTCGATCCGTCCCCGGCGTTCCAGACCGCCCTCCACACCGATGTCGGGAAGCAGGTGGCAGACGCCCCGTACATCCGTCCAGCCGCCACCGTCCCCGGCATCCGCCCCCCCGAGGAACGCCTTCACCCACGGCGCCCCGTCCCCGGCCGCGGTCACGCCGGCGGGAAGCGGCCCCAGAGGCGCCGGCACCGCGTCGAGAGGCAAGAGCCGAAGGGCGGCCCGACGTTCTGCGTTGCCTTCGTACCAGCGCGTGATGCGCTCCACATCGCCCCGTCCGTGCACCACCAGCGCCGATCCGCAGGGTCCGAGCAGTGCGTCCACGGCGCGAGCAGCGGTGCCCGAGACCCGCACGAAATCCGACAGCTCTCCTCGAATCGCCTCGGGGAACGCCTGGCGCGCCGCCGCTGCCATCGACGCCACCCCTTCGTCCGACCCGGCCAGCCCTTTCAGTGCCGCAAGCTCCGCCTCAAGAGCGGACAGTTGAGTCTCGGCCCGCATTTCCTCGGCCCGCGCGGACGCGAGACGCCCCCGCACCATGGCCAGACGCCGGCGGGAGGCCTCGAAATGGCGGGTCGCCTGCTCGGCTGCTCTTGTCGCGACGGTCCGCCGGTCCGCGAACAGGTCGCGCTGCGACTCGACCTCCCTGAGCGCCCCTGCTCCCTGACGGGCATCCCGCGCCAGACGTTCGAGCCTGCGCGCCAGCTCGGCCGCCTGAAGCCGTGCACTGTCGCGGTCCCCCTCGAGGCGAGCCATGCGTGCGGCAACGCTCCTGCTCGCCTCCTCCAACGTGCGTGTCTCGGCCCTGGCTTCATCCACCCTCGTCCGGACTTCGTCGGCAGCCTGCTTTCGTTCTGTAAGGTCTACTTGTAAAGATGTAAAGAACAGTTTACATTCTGACCTCAGATCTTCCAGCACAGCCAATTCATCCTTCGCGCTGGCGCGCAACGCGGTCACCGACTGTCGTTCCTCGGCGATCTGCGCAAGGCGGCGCCTGCCGTTGGCCAGGCGCTCGTCCGCGACTGCTACCTCCGTCTCGATCCGGGAGAGTTCGGAGCCGACGGCGTCCAGCCGTTCTGCACAGGCCACCCTCGTCTTCTCGGCTTCCAGCTGCTCGAGCCGGGTCCGTTCGAGCCCGGTCTCCGCAGCGGTCAGGGCCGCCGCCATCCCCGCCGACTCCTCGCGGTCCGACTGCAGGTCGGCCTTCAATCGCGACAGGTGAAGATCGAGCTCGTCGAGTTCCACCCGTGCGACCGCGACCTCGACCGCCAGGCGCCGCTCCCGCAGCTCGCGATGGCGCTGCGCCTTTCCCTTCTGGCGCGCCAGCGAGCGGACCTTGGTCCGTACCTCCGCGATGACGTCCTCGACCCGCTGGAGATCGACCTCCGCCGTCTCGAGGCGTCGAATGGCGGCGCGGCGCCGCTCCTTGTACTTCCCGATCCCGGCAGCTTCCTCGAAGAGTGAACGGCGTTCGTCGGTGCGTTCCGAGAGAATCGCATCGATCATCCGGATCTCGATCACCGAGTAGGCGTTGGCACCCAGACCGGTGTCGCGGCACAGATCGACGATATCCCGCAGGCGACACGCGGAGCGATTGAGCCGGTAGTCGCTTCCACCGTCCCGATACACCGTCCTGGCGATCTCCACCTCCTCGAACGGGATGGCGAGCGCTCCGTCGTCGTTGTTGACGACCATGGAGACCGAGCCGCGGTTCACCGGACGCCTCGAAGCCGTGCCCTGGAAGATCACCTCTTCCATCTTGGCCCCCCGGATCGCGGTGGGTCGCTGCTCTCCGAGGACCCAGCGGACGGCATCACCGATGTTGGATTTGCCGCACCCGTTGGGGCCGACGATCGCGGTGATGCCCTCGTGGAATTCCACGCGCGTGGAATCCGCGAAGGACTTGAAGCCGTGGAGCCGGAGGGACTTGAGCTTCATGGGGCCGACGAATCGGGGAACGGCATCGAGCGCGCGTCGCCCCAGAGCGCCTCCAGGCGGTAGAAGTCGCGGACGGACGGATGAAAGACGTGGACGACATGGTCGATGTAGTCGAGCAGGACCCAGCGACCCTCGTCCAGTCCTTCGATATGCTCCGGGCGATTCCCGTCCCCCCTGGCCGAGTCGAGGATGTGTTCGGCGATCGCGCGTACGTGAATGTCGGAACGCCCTGTCGCGATCACGAAGAAGTCGGTCGCGCTCGACAGATCACGCAGATCCAGCACCGTGACGTCGACGGCCTTTCTGTCGAGGGCGTAGTCGGCCGCCTTGCGCACCTCCGACGGCATCTCGAGGTCGGCCGATCCGTTCACGTTCAGGACGCGATCAATCCTCTTCGGCCTCCACGATGACCTGCACTTCCGTCTCCACCCCGGCGTGCAGGCGCAGCGGGACGATGTGCTCGCCGATCGACTTGATCGGCTCGTCGAGCAGGACGGACCGCTTGTCGAGTTCGAAGCCGATTTCCGATTCCTCCAGCCGATCGAAGATGTCCTTCATGCCCACGGAACCGAAGAGGGTGCCCTCCGGGCTCGCACGGGCCTTGAAGGTCAGGGTCACACCCTCCAGGCGCGACGCGCGACGGTTGGCTTCCAGATACGCTCGGCGGGCCCTTTCCTCGCCGATGCGACGTTCCTCCTCGATTCGCCGGACGTTCGCCTCGGTCGCCCTGTAGGCCAACCCCTTCGGGATCAGGAAATTGCGCGCATACCCGGGCTTGACCGTGACCAGGTCACCGGCCTGTCCCAGATGGGCCACTTTTTCACGAAGAATCAGTCTCATTGGTTGCTCCGGTTCGGATGCTGCACGGACCTCAGGCCTCGTGATCCCTGATGTACGGGAGAAGCGCGAGGTGCCGCGCGCGCTTCACGGCGACTCCAAGCTGCCTCTGGAAGCGGGCCGTGACCTTCGTCGTGCGCTTCGGCAGGATCTTGCCCTGCTCGGTGAGGAAGCGGGACAGGGTCGTGACGTCCTTGTAGTTGAGGAGAACGATCGGCGGCCCCTCGTGGCGCCGGCGACGCCCGCGGGCACCGGAGAACACCGGCGGGCCCGAAGGCTGCGCCTCCTCCGGCGCTTCCGCTTCCGTCTCTTCACCGCTGCCGCCGTCGCCCTCCGCGTCCGAAGCAGGCTCTTCTTCGGCTTCCTGCGGGGGCGGCTCCGAGTCGGCATCCTCCGCGGCCGGCTTCTGCGGCCGTTCGGCGAGGACCGAGGCACCCGAGCTGGGCTGCCCTTCGTTGAGCACGATCAGGTAGCGCATCATCTCCTCGTCGAGCTTGAGGAGGCGCTCGAACTCCGGGAGGCCGACCGGGTCGGCGGTCACGTGGACGATCACGTAGTACCCGGTGCCGGCCTTGCGGATCGGGTAGGCGAGCGGCCGCACGCCCCAGTGGTCGACGGTATTGACTTCCCCGCCCAGGGCGGCGTGGAAGGTATCGAGCTTGGCGTCTACGGCTTCCCGACTCAGAGCCGAGTCGAGGATATAGACGATTTCGTATTCTCTCATTCGCGGGAACTCCCTTGGACCGCGGTGAACTACGGGCTCCGCTTCCCGGGCGGAGCGGGTACGGTTGTCAGCGAAATGTAGCACCTTGCCATCTGGCGCGGGAAGGCGACCTTGTGTACGCTACCTGCCTTACCCTGAACCCGAGAGGTCCCCTCGCACATGGACTTTGCGTTCGTAGGTGCTACGAGCAGCGAAACCTTCGGCTGGTTCGCCCGCGGCTTGCGGGAGGTGATGGAATCGGAAGGCCACCGGTATATGGAGAACTCGGGTGACGCCAAGCTGGTTCTCAACTTCTTTCCGCCAACTCGGCCGAGGCCGGTGCGGCGGAAGGCCAACGCCGTGTTCGTCTGTGCGGTCACCGAGTTTCCGGCGCCCTTCACCGAGCACCTCTCCCAGGGTTATCCCTTCCTGCTGCGCTCGCTGGCCAACCTCGTGGCGGGGTTCGTCCCGTCGTCCGACGGCGGCGATACCGACATCCATTTCGTCACCCCGGAACAGGGCCACTATGTCGTGTCCGGCGGACTGGACCGGGAGAACTTCTTCCGCGAGGTCTACGCGCGCATCGAGCCTCTGGCCGCCTCGACCCTCGTCATCGACAACATTTTCGAACCGGATCTCCCGGAGGAACTCTGGCAGGGCGACGACATCACCGAGTCGATCTACCGGGCCGGGAAGCACCTGGAGGGCCTCAACCTTCTTCCGGCGCCCTTCCCGATCCATGACTACCTGGCCGAGAGGGACCTGCGGCATCTGAAGCGGCTCTTCGGGATCGGGGGGCTCAGCTACGGCAACCTGTCGGCGCGCTACAACGACGAGTGGTTCTGGATGAGTGCGAGCGGGGTCGACAAGTCCAACCTGAAGGATATCGGGCAACACATTCTGATGGTCAAGGACTACGACGCCGAGCGGAACGGCATGCGGGTGAGCCACCCGCCCGGAGTCGAGCCGCGCCGGGTCTCGGTCGACGCGATCGAGCACTGGATGATCTATCGCGAGCACCCGGAGGTCGGGGCGATCCTGCACGTCCACGGCTGGATCAACGGTGTTCCGTCGACCGAGTTCAACTACCCGTGCGGCACGCGCGAGCTGGGCCAGGCCGTCGCCGACATCGTCCGGGAATCGGACGATCCCAGCCGGTGCGTGGTGGGGCTGAAGAACCACGGCCTGACGATCACCGGGACCAGCCTCGACGAGATCTTCGAGCGGGTGGGTGCCCGGATCGTGCAGACGGTGCCGATGAACTAGCGCGCGGATGGTCCCGCCCCCCGCCACGCGGAGAGGCGGGACTTCCGCTCAGTCGCGGCCGGTGCGCGCGGCGGTCTGCACCGCCGGCACCAGGTCCAGGTACTTCCCGTAGCCCCAGCGCGCCTCTGCCAGATCGAGCCGCTCGGTGTTGGTGTGGGCGTGGCGCTCCTCGCCCGGGGCAAAGCCGATGGTGGGGACGCCGCGCACTCCGCACGTCCAGCCGCCGTCGGTGGCAAAGGTCCAGGGTCGGACCCGGGCGGGTTTGCCGTTGCCGTTCCGGCTGCCCACCGCGCGGGCCGCCGCCGTGACGATGGGGTGGCCAGGATCCATGAGGAAGCCCGGGCTGAGGATGCGGCGTTCCTCTTCGACCCCGGTCCACGCGCGCTGGATCTGCGTGGCCAGGCGGAACTCGACGCCCGCTCCGCGCTGCTCTCCCTCTTGCGCATCGAACCGGTCCAGGTGGGGGCGGACCGCGTCGGCAAGGCGGCCCAGCAGGCTCTCTTCCGTGTCGACGGGGAGTATGCGCCAGTCGAGCGTGACCGTGACCCGGTCGGGGATGACGTTGAGGCTGGTGGGGACGGCGTCGATGCCGGTCGCCACCACCGAGGAGGCTCCCAGGACGTCGTCCGAGTCCTGGCGCGCGGCGAGGTCCCGCACGCCGGCAAGGATGGGAGGCACGAGATCGAAGGCGTTGTGGGCGCGTTCGGGCGCCGAAGCGTGGCCCGCCAGCCCCTGGGCGATGATCTCGACCTCGGCGCGCCCACGGTGCCCGATGGCGATGTCTCCCTGCGTCGACTCGCCGATGATCACCGCGTCGGGGCACAGCCCCCCGTCGAGACGGGTGAGGTGGTCCATGCCCCAGCCGCCGCGCTCCTCGTAGACGGGGTGCGCGACGATGATGTCACCGGGTGCCCGGTCCCGCAGCGCCGCGGCCACGTGGGTCTGGATGGCAAGCGGACCCTTGATGTCCATGGCGCCGCGTCCATGCAGGAAGCCGTCCGCGATCACGCCGTCGAAGGGTGGGTACTCCCATTCCTCCGGATCTCCGGCGGCAACCATGTCGAGGTGTGCGCTGAGCATGACGGTCGGCCCGGCGCCTCCCCGCACGATCCCCACCACGCTGCCGAGGTCGTCGGTCCAGGCCTCGTCGTAGCCCAGTTTCTCCATTTCGGCGACGACGCGGCGCGCGAGTTCGCCCTCCTCTCCCGGCATCGAGGGAATGCGGATGAGGTCCTGCGCGAACGCCAGGGCGGCGTCGAACGATGCTCTCTCTGATGAGGTCATTGCGGGTCAGCCTGCGCTGAGGAACCAGGAAGCCAGCACCAGCGACACGACGCTCATCAGCTTGATGAGGATGTTCAGGGACGGCCCCGAGGTGTCCTTGAAGGGGTCGCCCACCGTGTCGCCGACGACCGCGGCCTTGTGGGGGTCGGAACCCTTGCCGCCGTGTGCGCCTCCCTCGATGTATTTCTTGGCGTTGTCCCAGGCACCGCCGGCATTCGCCATGAAGAGTGCCATCAGCACGCCCGTGACGGTGGCGCCGGCGAGCATCCCGCCCAGCGCCTCGACGCCGAGGAATCTGCCGACCAGCACCGGAGCGAGCACCGCCGTGATTCCCGGCAGCAGCATCTCGCGGAGCGCCGCGCGGGTGGAAATGTCCACGCAGCGCGCTGAATCCGGTTTGGCGGTGCCCGCCATCAGGCCCGGGATCTCGCGGAACTGCCGGCGAACTTCCTCGACCATTCCGGCGGCGGCGCGACCGACCGCGGTCATGGTGAAGGCCGCGACCAGGAAGGGGAGCATTCCTCCTATGAAGAGCCCGATCACCACCAGCGGGTTGATGAGGTTGATCGCCTGGAGCTGCACGGCAGTCGAGTATGCGGAGAACAGCGCCAGCGCCGTCAGCGCGGCCGATCCGATGGCGAAGCCCTTGCCGATCGCCGCCGTGGTGTTGCCGATCGCGTCGAGCGAGTCGGTGACCTTGCGCGTCTCGGGCCCGAGGCCCGCCATCTCGCTGATCCCTCCTGCGTTGTCCGCCACCGGGCCGTAGGCGTCCACCGACATGGTGGCCCCCACCGTGGCGAGCATCCCCACCGCGGCGATCCCGATCCCGTAGAGGCCGCTGGTGACGAAGGAGATCAGGATGGCCGCACAGATGAGCAGCAGCGGGATCGCGGTCGATTCCATGCCCACGGCCAGTCCGGTGATGATGTTGGTGGCCGAGCCGGTTTCGGACGAGCCGGCGATCTTCCTGACGGGGCGCGATCCCGTATAGTACTCGGTGACCACGCCGATGAGGATCCCGACCAGAGTTCCCGACAGGATCGCCCAGAAGGGACCCATGGGTGACAGGACGGAACCGGTCGCGGGATCCTCGATGTGCATGTCGAGGGCGCCCACGACAAAGAACATGATCACGAGGAAGAGCCCGGCCGCGACGAAGGTCACGTTGCGCAGCGCGGCGCCTGGATCGGTGCGCTCAAGCAGCCTCATGGAGCCGATCCCGATCAGCGAGCAGACCAGGCCCACCAGCACGGTGATGATGGGGAGCGCCACGGCTTCCACCGTGCTCGCCGCCAGCGCGGCCGAGGTCGCGCCGATCGCGATGGTCGCCACCACCGAACCCACATAGGACTCGAAGATGTCGGCTCCCATGCCTGCCACGTCCCCCACGTTGTCGCCCACGTTGTCGGCGATCGTCGCCGGGTTGCGGGGATCGTCCTCGGGGATGCCGGCTTCGACCTTCCCCACCAGGTCGGCGCCGACGTCGGCGGCCTTGGTGAAGATGCCGCCGCCCACGCGCGCGAAGAGGGCGATGGAAGAGGCCCCCATGGCGAAGCCGGCAATGATCTCGGCGAAGCGCGGGAGGTCGCCCGTGCCCGGAATCGCGTCAGCGGCCAGGGTGACATAGAGGGCACCGATGCCCAGGAGTCCCAGGGCGGCCACCGACAGGCCCATGACCGCGCCGCCGAAGAAGGCGATGCGCAGCGCCTTGCCCTGCCCTTCCTCGTTGGCCGCGGCAGAGGTGCGAACGTTCGCCCGTGTGGCGGCCTTCATGCCGAAGAAGCCCGCCAGCACGCTGCTGGCCGCGCCGGCCACGTACGCGAGCGCCGAGGGCCCTCCGATCGCGAGGTAGAGAAGAACGGCCACTACGGCCACGAAGACCGCGAGCACGGTGTACTCGCGCCGCAGGAACGCCATCGCGCCATCGTGGATCTGCCCGGCCAGGTCGGACATCATGTCGGTGCCCTGCGGCTGCCGGACGACGTAGCGGTACACCAGCAGTGCGGCGAACAACCCGAGGGCGCCGAACGCCCAGGCCCAGTCGGTCCAGTTCAGGGGATTCATCTGGTCTTCATCTCTCTCTTGTGGAGGTTGTCGGTCGTCAGTCTAAGTGTTTCGGCAAGGCTGGTCGCGCCGGCAGCGTCATCGGTTGAAGCGGTTCATCGCCGCCTCGACGCCGTCATCGGCCCACACCCCGATCGCCTCGCCAAGCTCCGGCAACAACGCCACGACCCGGTCCTCATCCTCTTCGGGTATGGGCGACAGCACCCAGTCGGCCAGATCCGCTCCCGCCGGGGCGATTCCCACTCCGACCCGGAGGCGGGCGTAGGCGTTGGTGCCGAGCACCTCGCTGACGGACTTGAGGCCATTGTGGCCGCCCGCGCCGCCACCGGGGCGGAACCTCACCCGTCCCACGTCCAGGTTGGCGTCGTCGGTCACGACCAGGAGATCGGTTTCGACGCGGAATCCGTCGATTCGCCACAGGTTGGTCAGGGCCAGCCCGCTTCGGTTCATGTATGTTCGCGGCTTGACCAGGAGGATGGTGCGTCCGCCGATCACGCGGGAGGTCTCGAATCGCTTCGCCCGGCGCGCGAAAGGCTCGAATTCGTGATCGTATGCGAAGCGGTCCAGCACCCACCACCCGACGTTGTGGCGCGTGGCGTCGTACCGGGGTCCCGGGTTGCCGAGCCCGACAACCACGATGGTGCGGATTTCGGGGGCGCGGCACTCCGCTTCCCCACCCGTGGTCAACCGTTGTCCCCGCCGGACCCCTCCGTTCCGACACGGAGAAAATCAACGTGGAGAAGCTGGGCGCGGACGGGATGAACCTGTACCTCCTGCACCGTGGCGAGTTCGTTCGTCCCGTCGTCCACGGCCAGTTGGAGTACGGTGTCGTCGAGCGAAATCGAATGGAGGAGGTTGTGGGCTTCACGGGCCTCCATCGAGACCAGCACCGTGTCGCGCCCGTCACCGTAGATGACACCGGGGACGCGGCCGGCGCGCCGCAGTCTGCGGGCGACTCCCTTTCCGGCTTCGTTGCGGGCTTTGAGGTTCAGTCTTGCTTCCATGGGAAAGTTCCGTACGTCAGTGAGGACTCGACATCATCCGGCGACCACCTTGGGCGGCCCGTATTGATTCGTGAGTTCGAAGAGCTGGCTGACCGACGAGTGCGTGTGGATGTAGGTGATGGCCCGCGACAGCAGATCCGCCACCGAGAGTACCGTCAGTCGGTCGAAGCGCTTCTCGTGGGGAATGTGGATCGTATTGGTTACCACCAGTTCCGACAGCGGCGAGGCCGACAGCCTCGACACGGCCTCGCCCGAAAGCAGGGCGTGCGTGGCTCCGACGTAGACGCGCCTGGCTCCGCGTTCCTTGAGCGCGGTGACCGCCTGCGCGATGGTGCCGCCGGTGTCGATCATGTCGTCGGTGATCAGGCACGTGCGTCCGTCCACGTCACCCACGACGTTGAGGACTTCGGAGACATTCGCGGTGGGCCTCCGCTTGTCGATGATCGCGAACGACGCGCTCAGCCGTTTGGCGAACCCCCGCGCCATCTTGGCCGAGCCTACATCGGGCGCCACCACCACCAGGTCCGGCAGCCGCTTCTGCTTGAAATAGCTCGTGAAGACCGGCGCGGCATAGAGATGATCGACCGGAATGTCGAAGAAACCCTGGATCTGGTGCTGGTGGAAATCGATGCTGACCACCCTGTCGGCCCCTGCCGCCGTGATCAGGTTGGCGACGAGCTTGGCGCCGATCGAAACACGAGGCTGGTCCTTGCGATCCTGGCGCCCGTAGCCGAAATAGGGCACCACCGCCGTGACCCGCGCCGCCGATGCGCGCCGGGCGGCGTCGACCAGCAGGAGCAGTTCCATGATGTTGTCGGCGTTCGCGACCGTCGGCTGGACGATGAACACGTCCCTGCCCCGTGCGTTGCGGTCGATCCGCACGAAGATCTCACCATCCGCGAAGTTGTAGATGGTGACCCCGTCCGCCGATGTGCCGAGGTTGTCGGCGATCTCCCCGGCCAGAGGCCGGTTGGCCCGGCCAGCCAGGAGCAGTAGCGGATTCGGCCCGATCGATTCTTCCATGAAGCGGTGCCCTGGAGATGGATGCCCGTCGATTCCGTGACAGCCGTAAATTATAGCGATTCCAGGTCGGCAGGTGTGAGAGGTCGACACGGTCGCGCGTGCGGCGCCGGGGCTCGCTCAGGAAGTGCTATCGCACCTGGAAGCTCCGTCGCCCGGAAAGCGGGGAGCGGCCCGGCACGGATACTTCCACCACGACGTCGTACTCTCCTGCGCCGAGATCCGGCAGACCGATCCGGAAGGCGCGGAAGAGCGGCCGGGGCCGATCCGGGCCGGCCTCTTCCCAGCTCACGGACACCTCTTCCTTCGGGCCGCCGAAGCCCAGCCATCGCACTGCCCGCGAGAGGATTCCTTCGCCGCGTTTCTCCACCCACGCGTCGAACCCCACCACTTCGGACCGGAAGCCAAGCCCGTACACCTCGAACGCGACGCTCAGGGCCTCCCCGGCCGGGACTTCGCCGGAACCCCGGAGTACGGTCAGCATTTCGTCGAAATCGGCCGGCTCGGCATGGGCGTCGAGGAGCATGAGGTCCGAGATGGAAAGCACATCGGGCGGTACGCGCCTCAGCCCCACCCCGGTGCGCAGGCGGTACCCCCGGCGGATTTCCGGCGCGAGGGCTTCGAAGCTGACGATGCCCCACTCGCCCCACGGAGTCAGCCCGGAGATCCTGACCGTCTCGCCGGCACGGGCCTCGATCTTCGCCTCGAGCTCGAGTGCGCCGAACTGCTCGACGAACAGCCCCGCCTCCACGGGTCCCGGCGCGAAACCGGCGCTGTCGGCTACCGACGCGGTGGGCGGCTTCCAGGCGGCCGCGACGACCACCCCGTCGCGGCGCCAGAACCGTCCCACCTGGCCATCGAGCGGGGCGAGCGAGTCCAGGAACGGAGGAAGGTGGACGCTGCGCGCGTGTCCGTCGCGGATCTCCCAGGGAACGGCGTCCTCGCCGGAGAATTCGAGGAGCTCGCCGGGAGGAAAGGTCCTGACCGCCGCCGGGTTGTCGCGCCCCGTCACCGTGAAAGTCTGCGATCCGCCCCGCGGCCACGAACGCTCCCACGCGACCGGCCAGCCGTAGCGGACCGCGGCCTCCGCCATGTCGTCGCCCCATCGCAGGCGGTGCGGGTTGCGCGCTCCCTCGGAGCTCATGGCGTACACCCACCGACTCAGGTGCCCGGTCCAGCGGTCGTTGCCGCCGGCGAGGAACAAGGGGTCGGCCAGCAGCCAGAGCCGGTCCGCCGCAGGGGACGAGTCGGCCTGGGCCGAGAGCCAGTCCATGAGCCCGCGGTCAAGGAGCAGCCCGGGGTCCGTCCACTCCGTCCGGAGTTCCGCGGGCATGGCCTCCAGTGCCCGTGCGAAGGCGTCCTCGGCGCCTTCGACATCCTCCGCATGGTGCCGCACGTAGCCGAGATAGGCATCGCATCGCCATCGATCAGGCAGCCCGCACGCCAGTGCCAGCGATTCGGCGCTCTCCAGCCGCTCCGCCTCGACGAAGTAGCGGATCCGCTGCCCGAAGATCCAGTGATCTCCGGGGATCAGGCGGGCCAGCGAGTCCAGAGCGGCCAGGAACTCGATTCGGGCCGCGCCGATGTCTTCCGGTTCCTCCCGCGGCCGCCAACCCTCGTCCCCGTCGTCCCAGACACAGAGCCGTCCGATGATCTCGTCGCACTCGTGGCCCCCACTCGACAGCGAGCGGGGCAGTTCACGCACGCGGCGGCGCTCGAACCGCGCCTGGAGGCTGCGGGCGTGGTCGTGGGTGTCCGCGGAATCCGTGACCTGAAAGTGCTCGGCCACCGAGTATGTCGCCGGGGACGCAACGGCGCCCGAGGGCAGCGCCGCCAGCGAGGCGGCCAGGGTGGCATGGGAGATCATGGTGTTCGACGGGTCCGGGTTGCTGTATACCTTGAAGGCGGGCCCGGCGCCTCGCAACGTCGGACATCATTCCTGGAGCCTCATGATGTCAGATTCCTACGGCAGTCAACTACCTGTGCCGGCCGGTCGCGGCGTGGTCATCAGGGACTTCATCGTCTTCCAGATCAAACTGGCGGCTGACGGGCTGAAGGACGTAGTCGCGATCAACCTGTCGATCATAGCCATCGTGATCGACCTGCTCACCGGGCGTGGAAGCCGTCCACGCTTCTTCTATGGCGTAGTGCGCCTGAGCGCCCGCTTCGAAGGATGGCTGGACCTGCACCGGCTACGGGGGATTCCCTCCAGCCATGCCCGGGACGCCCTGTCCCGACTCGAGGCACCGGACGCCGACGCGCTCATCGACCAGTTCGAGGGCCTGGTGCAGCGCAAGACCTCGGAGATGCGGGCCAGGCGGGAGGACCCGTGGGACTCCATGGACTGACCTGGGACACGGCCCCCGCACGGCGGCACGCAGTTGGCCCGGGTGGATTCGAACCACCACCGCCGGTTCCAAAGACCGGTGTCCTGCCATTAGACGACGGGCCAGACAGCGGGAATCTCCGGTCGACGACGATCGATTGACGGACATCGTCGCTCCCGATTCCCAGCACCGGAATCGTAGCGCAGGCACGGGAGCGGGTTCAAGACGCGGGCGCGCGCCCGGCCGCACCGGAAACCGGCACCGGCTCGGGAATGGTCGTCAGGGTCGGCACCACCAGAACCGCCGCGATCCATGGTCCGCCGCGGACTTCTCCGGCGACCCGCAGGGCCTCCCGCGCGCGGTCGAAGATCCCGAAAACCGCCGAACCGCTGCCCGTCAGGCCGCTCAGCACGGCCCCGCGTCGCTCCAGGGAATCGCGGACGACCGCGAGCCCGCGAAACCGGGCAAAGAGGGGTCGCTCGAAGACGTTGGCCTGGAGCGAGGCAAGGCGCTGCCAGTCCGCGGAGTCGATTCCATCGAGCATTGCGGAAGCGGCGGGCAGATCCAGCCCCGCCGACGCCTCCCGGTAGCCGGCGGCGGTATTCGCGCGGTCGCGCGGAACCACGACCACGATCCTTGCAGCGGGGGGTGGCGGGCAGGGCAGCAACCGGTCACCCCTGCCCCACGCCAGCGCCGCAGGGACGCGGGCACAGAAGAAGGGAACGTCCGAACCGATTCGTCCTCCCAACTCGATCAGATCGCTCCTTGTCAGCGGTCTGCCGTACAGGAGATTCAGCGCCGCAAGCGTCCCCGCGCCATCGGACGAACCGCCGCCCAGACCGGTCCCGGCCGGAATCCTCTTGGTCAATGACATCGAAACCGCCGGGGTGATTCCGGTGGTTGCGAAGAAGGCCTGGGCCGCTTTCATCACGGTGTTCTGCTCGGGCTCCCCCAGGTCGCCGATGATGTCGCCGCTTCCAGCAACGGATTCTCGCCGGCGGATCTCCAGGGAGATGCCTGTGCTCGTTTGCCGCCGGACCTCGACCCGGTCGAAGAGCCCGATCGCCTGGAATAGGGTCTCGATCTGGTGATACCCCGTGTCTTCGCGCGCAAGGATGCGCAGGAAGAGGTTGACTTTGGCCGGACAGGCTACCGAGACGCCGGTCACCGGGCGGTCTGTTCGTGGCCGTGCGCCCTGCTTGCGGATGCGGGCTCGCGGGCGCTTCCGCGCAGGTCCCGCATCGAGAGGCCGATGCGACGGGCGTACCACAGGCCCATCAGGGTGATAGGAATGAAGCCTCCCAGGTGCCAGCCAAAGGCGAATCCGATGGCCGAGGCCGCGGCCACGCCGTAGATGTCGGTCAGCGCGAGCTTTGCACCGGCATGAAAGGTCCCCACGTACCCCGGTGCCGACGGGACCGCCACGGCGAGGGCCACCGTCGCGTTTGCGAGGAGGGCCGCTGCAAATGGCAGTTCGATGCCGAAGGCGAAGAAGCCGATCCAGAAGGAGAGCGACTGCATCGTCCACACGGCCAGACTCCATGCTAGGGCCGGGAGCAGAAGGCGCCAGCCGCGCATCGACGCCAGTCCGGCCACGACGTGCTCGGCGATGGTCACGAGTGCCGCGGCGATGCGAGTCGGAAGTAGTGCGTGAGCCACCGTCGTTGCGGCGTGGAGGCTGCGTTCGGGAAAGGCGAGCAGGACCAGACAGACGAGAAGAACGATGGCGAGAAACAGCGATGCCCCCCGGACTCCGACGACCAGCTCGTCCGGCAGCGCACCGGAGGGGAAGTCCGGGTGCGCCAGGGCCACAACCAGCAGGAGCAGGATCACGACGCCGTCCAGGAATCGCTCGACCACCAGCGTGGCGAGCGCCGTGGCCGTGGACACCGGTTCCAGTCGGCTGTATGCGTACGCACGGGCAAGTTCCCCGGCCCGGGCCGGCAGCAGGTTGTTGGCCATGAAGCCGACGCAGACTGCGGCGAAGCGCGATCGGAACGGGCTGTCGGGCTGAGCCGGCGCCAGGAAATAGCGCCAGCGAATCGCCCTCAGCGGAAAGACGGCGGTGGTGACCAGGACGGCAAGCGCCAGGAGGCCGAAGTTCGCGTCCCGGACGTGACTCCACACCTCGGCCGGATCCTCATGGCGGAGCAGCCACCAGATGAGGAAGGCGGCAATCGCGAGCCCGAGTATCGTCATCCATCGGGTGCGCATCCGAGAGCCAGTCAGCCCTTCAGAAACCGATCGGCGGCGCCCACTCGCCGGGGCGTCGAACGCGCCCGGGGGCCCCTTCCACGATCTCCTTCATTTCACGCACCGCGCGCTCGATTCCCACGAAGACGGACCGCGACACCACGCTGTGCCCGATGTTCAATTCCTCGATCAGGGGAAGCGCGGCGACCGGAACGACGTTCTCGTAGGTAAGCCCGTGGCCGGCGTGAACGGCCAGCCCGGCAGCGTCGGCGCGCGCCGCCGCTTCCGCCAGGCGCGCAAGCTCCATGGCCTTGTCGCGGTCCACGGCCGCGTTTGCGTATTCACCGGTGTGCAGTTCGACGGCGTCCGCCCCCAGCGCCTTCGTTTCTTCCACCGACACCGCATCCGGATCGATGAAGAGCGAGGTGCGAATGCCGGCGTCCGCCAGCCGCCCCAGCGCCGCGGCCAGCGAACCACGCACCGACGCCGAGGTCAGGTTCAGCCCGCCTTCGGTGGTCACCTCCTCGCGCTTCTCGGGAACCAGCGTGACCTGCATGGGCAGCGTCCGCACGGCAAGGTCGACCATGCGTTCGTTGGACGAGATCTCAAGATTGATCCCGGTGCGTACGGTGCGCCCCAGGAGCTCCACGTCGCGCACCGAGATGTGACGGGCGTCCTGACGATGGTGGATCGTGATGCCGTCGGCGCCGCCGAGTTCCGCGAGCACGGCCGCACGCACCGGGTCGGGTTCATCCGTCATGCGCGCCTGCCGCACCGTCGCGACGTGGTCGATGTTGATGTACAGTCTCATTTGGGACTTCCCTGGTTGATGTCGGTTACCTGAACTCCCGCGATACCCGAGAGACGACCGATCAGAGCCGGAGACGCCTTGGCCACCACGCTGACGGTACACCCATCCTGGCTGCGCGAGAGGACCTCGCCTTCCTCGTAGAGCGTCGCCAACGTCCTCCCCTCGGTGGCGGGCAGTCGTACCCGGACCTCTCGCAACCCTGCGCGGATGCGGGCCCTGAGTTCCCTTCGAAGCGGCCTGAGCGTGGCCGGAACCAGCGCTGAAAGATAGAGCGTGGACCTCCCCCTCGTGCCCGGGTCGCCCAGCTTCTTCAGCGTAAGCAGGTCGTCCGGCGCAAGAAGGTCCGTCTTGTTGTAGACCAGCATTCTGGGTCGGCGGCTCAGCCCCAGTTCGTCGAGCACTCCGTGCACCACCCTCCTGTGACTCTCCCGGTCCGGGTGCGACGCGTCGACGACGTGCAGGAGGACATCGGCTTCTCGGGCTTCCTCCAGTGTGGAGCGGAACGAGGCGATCAGGTGGTGGGGCAGCTTGCGGATGAAGCCGACGGTATCGGTGAGAAGCGTCTCGTACCCGTCGCCCAGGGGCACCAGTCGGGTCGACGCGTCCAGAGTGGCGAAGAGCCTGTCCTCGACGAACTGCTCCGAGCCGGACAGCGCCTGCAGGAGCGACGATTTGCCAGCATTGGTATAGCCGACGAGCGCCACCCGGAAGTAGCTGCGCCGCCCCTTGCGCTGGGTGGCCTGCGCCTGGGCGACGGACTTCAGCTTGCGGCGCAACTCGGCGATCCTCACGCCGATCAGCCGGCGGTCAGTCTCAAGCTGGGTCTCGCCCGGGCCCCGAAACCCGATCCCGCCGCGGATACGCGAGAGGTGGACCCACATCCTGCGCAGCCTCGGAAGCAGGTATTGCAACTGCGCGAGTTCGACCTGCATGCGCGCTTCGTAGGTTCGCGCACGGGTCGCGAAGATGTCCAGAATCAGCTCGGCCCGATCCATGACCCGCACGCCGCACAGGTCCTCGAGGTTCTTCCCCTGTGCAGGAGTCAACTCGTCGTCGAAGATGACCAGTTCGGCCTTCTGCGCCCGCACCAGCTCGGCAAGTTCGGCGGCCTTGCCCTTGCCCACGTAGTATCGCGGGCCCGGCGAACGGATCCGCTGGACGACCTCACCGACGACCACCCCGCCGGCGGTGTCCGTCAACCGGCCGAGTTCGGCGAGGTGTTCGTTCGCCTCGGCGCCCCCTTCGGGTCCGCGCGGCGTCCCCACGAGGACTACCCGTTCGACGACCTTGCGGGGATCCAGCAGCTGGGTTGGTATGAGCCGTTACCTCCTCTTCCGTCGCCACTCGGCCAGGCGCTCCCGCAGAGCGGACTCCCAGCCGGAATCGCCGGGGCTGTACAAGTCCTCGCCGAGCATGCTCTCGGGCAGGTAGCTCTGGCGGGATACGCCGCCCGGCTGATCCGGATCGTAAAGATACCCCTTTCCGTAGCCCAGGTCCTTCATGAGCCGGGTGGGCGCGTTCCTCAGGTGAAGGGGCACCGCCTCGCCCGGGGTCTCGCGGGCGCGGTTCAGCGCACGTCCCCACCCCTTGTAGAGCCGGTTGGACTTGGGGCTTCCGGCCAGGTAGACGGTCGCCTGCGCAAGCGCCAGCTCCCCTTCGGGCGAGCCCAGGAAGCGGTAGGCGTCCCGCGCCGCGATCGTGATCGCCAACGCCCCCGGCGCGGCGAGTCCGATGTCTTCGACCGCCATCCGGACCAGCCGCCGTGCGATGTACATGGGGTCCTCGCCCGCGTCGAGCATGCGTCCGAGCCAGTAGAGGGCGGCGTCCGGATCTCCGCCGCGTACCGATTTGTGCAACGCCGAGATGAGGCCGTAGTGCTGGTCGCCCGACTTGTCGTAGACGGCGAAGCGTCGCTGGATGGCGGTCTCGACGGCTTCGACGGTCAGCGTTCCGCCGGGACCCGCGACCTCGGCCGCCCGCTCCAGGATACCGAGCGCGCGCCGGGCGTCGCCGTCGGCGGCCTCCGCGATCCGCTCGAGAACCTCCGGCGGCGCGTCGATCCCGGCCTCGCCGAGGCCCCTCTCTCCGTCCGCGATGGTGTCGCGCAGCAGTTCGCGAAGATCGTCCCGCGAGAGCGCCTCGAGCACCACGACGGGGGCCCGCGACAGGAGCGGGCGCACGACCTCGAAACTCGGGTTCTCCGTGGTTGCGCCGATGAGCACGATGTCGCCGGCCTCGACATGGGGGAGAAACGCGTCCTGCTGCGCTTTGTTGAACCGGTGTATCTCGTCGCAGAACAGTATGGTCCCCCTCCCCGTCGCGCGTCGGCGGGTCCGCGCCTCGGCGATGATCTTGCGGACCCGCGCCACTCCTTCGGTGACCGCGCTGAACGAGACGAAGGCGGCGTCGGCTGATCCGGCGACCAGCCGGGCAAGCGTCGTCTTCCCGCACCCCGGCGGTCCCCAGAGGATGAAGCTGGAGATTCGCCCGGTATCAATCATCGTGCGAATGGCGCCGCCCGGGCCCACCACCCTCTCCTGGCCGCGGAACTCCTCCAGCGTGCGCGGACGCATGCGCGCGGCGAGGGGAGCCGACGGGTTCGGGTCCTTCCCGGCGGCGCCATCGCTGCCACCGCCGTGTGCCTCACCCGGGAACAGCTCAAAGCTCTCGCTCACCGAACCGGTCCCTCCTCGGCCGCCAATTCGAGCAGCGCAGCGCGGTCGTTCAGACCGGGATCCCTCCAGACGGCCTCAAGAAGGCGCCCCAGCGTGCGCCCGATCTCCGGGCCCGGCGCCCACCCCTTTTCCAGCAGGTCTCTCCCGGCGACCGCCAGATCGGCGAGGGACATCGGGACACCGTTCCGAAGGTCGCTCCGGGCCTGGGCGATCAACCGGAACACCTCCGCCCTGCCGGCCGGAGATGTGCCGGCGCGCAATGCCGCAAACCAAATGCGGAGCACATCGTGAGCGCGCCAGCGTCCCAGTGAAGCATGCCAGCGGCGCCGGGCCACCGGGTCGTTCAGAAGGCCGGCCCCGGGGCCCAACCCCCCGCTGATCGCGGCCTGTACCCGCTCGGTTTCCGATTTCGAGAAGCGAAGCCGCGTCAGTGTATCTGCTACCATGGTCGGATCGGCTTCCAACCCGGCCCCGAAGAGTAGGAGCACCGCAAGCCGGACTTCCGCCGCCACACTTCGAGATTCCTTGGTTCGCCTGCCCCGAACCGCGTCGATCGTAGCCAACGCCGATGGTCCGATACCCTGTTGGAGCTCGGGAAGAATCAGAGCTCGGGCTCCGCAGCGCTCGTAGAGTTCCAGCGCCCGGGATGGGACGGCGCTTGCGAGAACTCTCAGCAACTCTTCCCGCACACGCTCCATCGACAGGCGAGCGAGTCCCGGGACGGCATCGACCATGCCCTTCCACGTGTCCGGATGGATTTCCATCTCGAAGGTTCCAGCGAATCGCAGGCCGCGCAGCACGCGCAGGTAGTCCTCCCGAAACCGCTCGGCCGGATCGCCCACGGTCCTGAGAAGGCGGTGCTCCAGGTCCTCCGCGCCGCCGTAGGGATCGAACAACTCCCGTTCCGGATGCCACGCGATGGCGTTTACCGTGAAGTCGCGCCGAGCGAGGTCTTCTTCCAGACTGGTGGCGAAGGCGACCACGGCCTTGCGGCCGTAGGTGATCACATCGTGGCGAAAGGTCGTGACCTCGTAGAGAATGTCATCGGGTCCGAACACTCCGACGGTTCCATACCTGATGCCAAGCGGAACAGTGCGCCGAAACAGCCGTTGGATTTGACGAGGCGTCGCACGGGTGGCCAGGTCCCAATCGCCATCCCCTCCGGGCTCGCCCAGAAGCGCATCCCGGATTGCACCGCCGACCGCCCAGGTCTCGAAGTCTTCACCCTCGAGAGTGGCGATCAATTGGTGGACAGCGGGCGGAGCGTTCACCTTCACGTTCACCCGACCAGTACCGATCCCCCGTTCACGTTCACGATCTCTCCGGTGATGTGGCGCGCCAGAGGCGAGCAAAGGAGCACGATGGGGCCCGCCACGTCATCGGCGCTGGCAACCCTGCCGAGCGGAATGGCCGCGTCGATCGCAGCCCTGTCGGGCCCCTGCAGCGCGGCCTCGGACATCTCGGTATCGATCCACCCGGGCGCCACCGCGTTCACCGTGATCCCGCGACGGCCCACCTCCACGCACAGCCCCTTCACCATTGAGATGATCGCGCCCTTCGTGGCCGCGTAGTCGCCGTGGTACGCTTCGCCGCGCTGCCCAGCCGTGGAGCTTACCAGGATTACGCGGCCATCGTCGCTCATGCGCTGCAGCGCTGCCCGGGTCGTGAAGAAGATGGAATCGAGATTGACCGCCACGGTCCTGTGCCACTGTTCGTCGTCCATCTCCGCGAACGGCACGTCCGCAACGGGCCAGATTCCAGCGTTGCCCACGAAGATGTCGAGGCCTCCGAACTCGGTGTCCACGCGCTCGAACAGGGCATCGGCGGCTCCGCGTTCGGCGAGGTTTCCGCCCACGGCCCAGCTCCGCACCCCCATTGCGCGCGCCTCTTCGACCACTCGCCGCGCGTCGTCCGCACGGCTGTGATAGGAGATCCCGACATCGGCGCCGGCACGGGCAAGCAAGCGGACCGTGGCGGCGCCTACCCCACGCGACCCTCCGGTAACCAGGGCCCGCTTGCCTGCGAGTTGCAGATTCAATCCCGTCACTTGGTTCTCCGTGTTCAGGTTCGATCCGTTTCAGGGCCGGGCTCGTGTCCAACGGCCACGGTTGTGGCCGCGCCCTGAACGTAGCCGCAGACGATGTGACCGATCGCCAGCTGGATCTCCTGGGCGCGCGCCGTGCGCTCCGTAGGGACCACAACGGCCGTGTCGACGAGCCCGGCGAGGCGCCCGCCGCCCCGTGCGAGAACCGCCACCGTGCGGATCCCCGCGGCCGCGGCCGCTTCGGCGGCGCGCAGAAGGTTGGCGGGCTCGCCCGATGTCGAGTGCAGGACCAGAAGGTCGCCGGGCCGTCCCAGGGCCTCGATCTGGCGCGCGAACACCTCCTTGTAGCCAAGGTCGTTCGCGCATGCGGTCAGGATGGAGCTGTCAGTCGTCAGCGCAACGGCGGGCAGCGCCCTGCGGTCACTGGAAAAGCGGACCACGTATTCGGCGGCAAGGTGCTGTGCGTCGGCCGCCGACCCGCCGTTTCCGCAGAACAGGAGCTTGCCGCCGCTGCGCAGTGTCTCCGCGGCGTTGCGCGCGTACGCGCCGATGGCGTCGCTGCAGACGGTGGCGGCCGCGCGTGCTACCTCGGCGAGTTCGAGGAGGTCTTCGCCGAACGCGGCCGGGGTGCGGGCGGGAGCCATGTGCGTGGGTCTCTCCGGGCGAGGGTCGCGGCCTTTCATCGTGCAGGCGCACCGTGCGGCGGTGGAGGGTGCATCGCGCTCATCCGGGGGACCCGCTTGCGAAGCGGTCGCTCTCCTGCTCATCGACCACCAGGGGGGGCACGGGAAACGGCGGCCGATCCTCGAAGAGCCGACCCGGATTGACCTTGCCCAGAAGTTCCAGCTGCGCGGCGCCCCCGAGGCGTTGGAGACGAGCGGCGCCGGGCGGGAAGTAGAGCGTGTAGTCCGGGCGTCCGTGGAAATCGGAACAGAGATAGTCGAGGAGGCCTTCGCGGAGTAGCCGGATGAGGAGGTCCCGGGCACGAGGACCGTTCTGCCCCGCGAGCGAGCCGTAGTTGCCCTGCAGGAATGCGCCGGCGCTCTTCCAGGCCCTGACGACATCGAGTCGCTCGTCGATCCCGTAGTATCGCTCGGGGTGCGCGACAACCGGGGTCAGGCCACCGGCGGCGATGCGCTCGAGCATTTCGGGGGTCTCGCCGTGGGCCCGGAACCCATGCCACTCGACGAGGACGAAGCGCGTGCCGCCGAGCCACAGTCGTTCGTCTTGCGTGTCCGGGAATGCCGCATCGAGCCTCACTTCGAATCCGCGCCGGAAATCGAGGTCGGGATGGCGGTCGCGGACGACGTCGCGCAGCATGTTCCAGCGACGGTCGAAAAGCCCGAGGTAGGCGGCGAAGTCGTGGCTCGTGGCAATGGAAGCGGAAAGGTGCGGTGTAGTGATCACGCGGGTGATCCCGGCGTCGAGCATGCGTTCCAGCGAATGGACGGCCTCGGCCAGTGTCTGCGATCCGTCGTCCACTCCCGGGATCAGGTGACTGTGGAAATCCGCGTACCCCGCCATGAGCGTTCCTACTCGCGCCAAGCCGCACCGGCCACTCGCCGTACGACCGATTTCAGCGCGTCGGTGCAGCCGTCGTTCACCACAAGCCAGAGGCAGGCGTATGTGATGTAGGCGTCGGCGGCCAACAGCCCGAACGCAGCATCCCGGTCGCGGTGGGTGCCGGCGCGACACGCTTGCGCCGCCCGTTCCGCGGCCCTGACCATGGCGTCCGCAGTGACGGTGCCGTCAGTGTTCAGATGGCGGCGAAGCGGCTCGGGGACCGGACGCTCACGCCGGTCGATCCACTCGCCGAACGTCAATGCGGCCACTCCCGAGGGGTCATCCTCGCGTGCGGTCACTTTCCCGCCAGGTTGCCGACGACCTCGGCACCGCGGCGGACCGCGGCGACGATGCCTTCGGGATCCGCGACCCCGGCCTGGGCCATGTGCGGCCTGCCCCCTCCTCTGCCACCCACCGCGGCAGCGACCTCGCGCACGACGGCATCGGCGCGCACTCCCGCTGCGATGGCGCTGTCCGTGGCGAAGGCGAAGAGGACGTGCTTGTCGCCCGGCATCTCGGCGGCGACCACGGCCACGCCTATTCCCCCGGATTCACGGAAACGGTCGCCCCAGTTTCTCGCGTCCCGGGCGCCGCGGGCCCTGATGCGCACCCCACGGTAGGTGAGCCGCGTACCGTTCACGTCGCACTCGGCCTCGGTCAGGATCTCGGCGCCACCTCCGTCCTGGCGCTGCAGGTCGTCGACCAGCGCTTCGAGCGCGGCCTTCTCCGCGAGCAATTCGTTCACGCGCCGCTCGACGTTGGCGGGCTGCGCCTTCACGGTCCCGGCCAGCTCGCCGATCCTGCGCTTGTAGCCGGCGAGGTGATCGAATGCAACCCGTCCCGTGAGCGCCTCGATCCGCCTGACCCCGGCCGCGACCCCGCTCTCGGAGGTGATGACGAAGGGGCCGATCTCGCCCGTGTGGCGGACGTGCGTGCCACCACAGAGTTCCATGCTCACGTCCGGGATCTCCACGATCCTGACCTCGTCGCCGTACTTCTCGCCGAAGAGCGCCATCGCCCCGGCCTCCACAGCTTCGGCGTAGGGCCGAATCGAAGTGCGCACCGGATGGCTGGCCCAGATGCCTTCGACGACCATCGCGCCCACGTCGTCCAGCTCGGTGTCGGTCATGGGGGCGGTGTGCGCGAAGTCGAAACGCAGGCGGTCCGGGGCGACGAGGGAGCCGCGCTGGCGCACATGCCCGCCCAGCACGGAGCGCAGGGCCGCATGCAGGAGGTGGGTGGCGGTGTGGTTGCGCTCGGTATCGCGGCGGTGAGTGGGGTCGACCTGGGCGGTGACGGTGGTGCCGAGGACGGCCTCGCCGGGGAAGTCGCCGGTGGGGCGGCCGCGGAGAACGATGTGATTGCCGTCGTGGACGATCTCCTCCACTTCCATGCTCCAGCCGGCGCCGAAGATGCGACCCCGGTCGGAGACCTGGCCACCCGCCTCGAGGTAGAAGGGGCGGTGCTGGACAACGAGGTCGGATCGGCTGTTTACGCCGGCGCGGTACCCGATGACCGTGGTCTGCCCTTCAAGCGAGTCGTAGCCCACGAAGGCCTCGGCCGGCGCCTCAGGCACCTTCGCCCAGGCCTCCGCCTGGTCCACCGTGACCCGCCTCTCGACGGTCACGCCGAGCCTGTCCGCGAACCGCGCTCCCCGCGACCGCTCCCGCTGCTCCTCCAGCGCCTTCTCGAACCCCTCCATGTCCAGATCATACCCGCGCTCCTCCGCCACGATCCGGGTGAGGTCGACCGGAAACCCGAAGGTATCGTAGAGTTGGAAGACGTCCGCCCCGGCGATCACCGGTCGCGACGACGTACCCGCGGCTAGCGCCGGAGCAACGCGCTCCAGCCGCTCCATCCCTCCGTCCACCGTGACCAGGAAGCGCTCCTCCTCTCGAAGCGAGTTCGCCAGCACACTTTCACGCTGTGCCGCCAGATCCGGGTAGGCATCCGCCATCTCGTCGATCACCGCACCCACGACCTCGGTCAGTGTCGGTTCGCGCCTTCCCAGCAGCCATGCATGGCGCACGCCCCGGCGCAGGATCCGCCGCAGCACATACCCCCGCCCCTCGTTCGACGGAAATACCCCGTCGCCCAGCAGGAACGCCACCGCCCGCGCGTGATCCGCGAGCACACGATACGAAACGCCGTTCTCGCCGGCGGCGGCGTACGGCCGTCCCACGACATCCGCCACCCGCTCGAGCAGCGGGACGAAGAGATCCGTGTGGTAGTTCGAATCCACCCCCTGCATGACCGCCGCCAGCCGCTCCAGCCCCAGCCCCGTGTCGATGCTCGGCGCGGGCAACGGCGTTTGTACACCCGCCGCGTCACGGTCGAACTGCATGAACACCAGGTTCCACAGCTCCAGGAATTCGCCCGCTTCGCCCCGCCGCTCGAACTCCTCGGTCCCGGGAACGGTCCCCCACTCGGCCGCCGGCCGAAGGTCGTAGTGGACCTCCGAGCACGGCCCGCAGGGCCCGGTGTCGGCCATCTGCCAGAAGTTGTCCTTGTCGCCCAGCCGATAGATCCGCTCGGGCGCAACCCCGGCCACCTCGGTCCAGAGCGCGGCGGCCTCGTCGTCCGTGTAGTGCACGGTGACGAAGAGGCGGTCAGGCTCGAGGCCCATCTCCCCGGTCAGGAACTCCCACCCGTAGGCGATCGCCTCGCGCTTGAAGTAGTCGCCGAACGAGAAGTTGCCCAGCATCTCGAAGAAGGTGTGATGGCGGGCGGTGCGTCCGACCTCCTCCAGGTCGTTGTGCTTGCCGCCCGCGCGGACACACTTCTGCGAGGTGACCGCACGATCGAATGAGAGCTTCTCCATCCCGAGAAAGGCGCCCTTGAACTGGACCATCCCTGCATTGGTGAAGAGCAGCGTAGGGTCGCTGGCCGGCACCAGCGACGAACTCGGCCGGATTTCGTGGCCGCGGGCCCGAAAATACTCCAGGAAGCTGCGGCGGATTTCTGCGGATTTCATCGGGTTCGCGGGTTCTGCGCACGCTCGCGGCTGATTCCGTCACGGGCGGCCGGCCACCACCGGGCCGGCGCGCCCAAGGGCTCTGGAAGTTAGCCCAACCCGGTTGCGACCGCCCCCCTACACCACCTTGACCGACGGTGCGCCCTGCGGCTCCTCGGCCGGCGGGTCCACGATCCCCAGCGCAACCAGCAGCCGCGCCTCGATCTCTTCCGCAACGTCCGGATTCTCCTCCAGGAAGGTTCGCACGTTCTCCTTGCCCTGACCCAGCCGCAGATCACCGTAGGAGAACCACGACCCGGACTTGTCCACCACCCCCTGTTCGACCCCGATGTCGATCAGGAGCCCGGTGTGGCTGATTCCCTTTCCGTACAGGATGTCGAACTCGGCCTGCTTGAAGGGCGGCGCGCACTTGTTCTTCACGACCTTCACCCGGGTCCGGTTCCCGATGATGTTGGGGCCGTCCTTCAGCGCGCCGATCCGGCGGATGTCCATGCGGAGCGACGCGTAGAACTTCAGCGCGCGTCCGCCCGACGTCGTCTCGGGGCTCCCGAACATCACCCCGATCTTCTCGCGGATCTGGTTGGTGAAGATGATCGCCGCGTTCGAGCGGCTCACCGCCCCGGTCAGCTTCCTCAGCGCCTGGCTCATCAGGCGCGCCTGGAGTCCGACGTGCGAATCGCCCATCTCGCCCTCGATCTCCGCCCGCGGCACCAGCGCCGCCACGGAATCCACCACGATCACGTCGACGGCGTTGCTGCGGATGAGCACCTCGGCGATCTCCAGCGCCTGCTCCCCGGTGTCCGGCTGGGAAACCAGCAGGTCATCCACGTCGATCCCCAGCTTCCGCGCATACTGAATGTCCAGCGCGTGCTCGGCGTCGATGAAGGCGGCCACGCCTCCGTCCCGCTGCGCATTGGCGATGATGTGCAGGCAGAGCGTCGTCTTGCCTGAGGACTCGGGCCCGTAGATCTCGCTGATTCGTCCGCGCGGGACCCCGCCGATGCCGATCACGGCGTCGAGGTTGATCGCGCCGGTGGAGATGCTCCTGATCTTCAGGCTGGGCTGATCGGACCCCATGCGCATGATGGCCCCCTTCCCGTACGACCTCTCGATCTGGGTGACGGCCGTGTCGAGCGCCTTCTTCTTCAACTCCCTGTCTCTGCCGCTCGCAGAGGGCTTCTTCTGTTTTCCGGACATCGTTGCCTGTTCCTTTGCAGTCGGGGTTCGTACCAAAACCGAAGATAACACGAAATAGCTCGTCGTCAAGAACACCGGACCCGATGACGGTGGCCGGTGTAGCGAACCGGAAGAGGCTCCACGCCCACTCCCGCGCCCGCTGCCGCGCTCCGCGGAAGCGCCGCCGGGACGACGACAATCAAGCTATCCTTATCGGGGGGCGGTTCCATGTCTGAATGCGCCAATCTTCGACGCGGCCCCCGCGACGCGCGGCGCCCGGCCTTCCCACTCGTCAAATGAACGCAGAATACGACCTCGTAGCGATCGGCGGCGGCACCGGAGGACTCGTCTCGGCCGCGGGGGCGGCGTACCTGGGGCTCGACGCGGCGATCATCGAAAAGGCGGCGCTCGGCGGCGACTGCCTCTGGACCGGCTGCGTCCCCTCCAAGGCCCTCATTGCCTCGGCCCGCCTCGCACACCACATGGACCGCGCCGCCGACCTGGGCCTCGCGAACGGCGGCCCCCGACGCCACGACTTCCGCGCCGTCATGGAGCGAATGCGCTCGGCCCGCCACACCGTCTCCCACCACGACGACCCCGAACGCTTCCGCGCCATGGGCGTCGCCGTCCACTTCGGCACCGCCCGCTTCCTGGACCCGAACACCGTCGAGGTCCCGGGCATCGGCCGCGTGCGTTCGAAGCGCTTCGTGGTCGCGACCGGTGCCGTCGCCGCCATCCCGCCCATCCCCGGGCTCGCGGAAGCCGGCTATTGGACCTACGAGACCGTATTCGACGAGAACGAACTGCCTGGGTCCATCGTGGTCGTGGGGGGCGGACCGATCGGCGCCGAGTTCGCGCAGGTCTTCTCCAGGCTGGGAGCGCGGGTCACGATCGTCGAGATGATGCCGTCGATCCTCACCCACGAGGACCCCGATGCCTCATCCTTCATGAAGGACCTCTTCACGGCCGAGGGGATCGACGTCCATGTCGACGCGGCGCTGGAGCGGGTCACCGTGGAGGACGGGGCCAAGGTCCTGCACACCAGCGACGGTGCCCGAATCGCCGCCGAAGAGATCTTCGTGGCCACCGGACGCCGCCCCACGACCGGCGGGCTGGGCCTGGGCGACGCCGGTGTCGAAACGCAAAATGGGGCCATCACAGTCGACCCCCACCTCCGCACCTCTTCCCCTTCCGTCTGGGCCGCCGGAGACGTGACCGGAGCGATGCAGTTCACCCACGTCGCCGACCAGATGGCCAAGGTCGCGCTCCGCAACTCGGTCCTGCCGCTGAAGGCGAAGATCCGCTACGACAACGTGCCCCGGGTCACCTACACCGACCCGGAAGTCGCCCACGTCGGCATGCCGGAGGCCGAGGCGGCCGCAGAGGGCGGCATGACCTACACCTACCAGCTCGACGACCTCGACCGCGCGATCGTGGACGCCACCGCCACGGGCTTCGTGAAGGTCTCGGCCGACCGCAAGGGCCGGGTCATGGGAGCCACCGTGGTCGCGCACGGGGCCGGCGATCTCATCCTGCCCTTCGTCCTGGCGAAGCAGCACGGACTCAGGCTCGGCAGCATCGCGAACACGATCTTCCCCTACCCCACGATGGCCGAAGGGGTGCAGCGGGCCGCCAAGGAATACATGCGTTCCCGCCTGGACACCGCCTCGGGGCGCTTTCTTAAGCGAGTGATACGATGGCTGAAGTAGACCACACTGCCGCGTCGCCGGAACCCGCGGCACGAACCCACCCGGCCGAGCCTGCGGACACGACCGCGCCGTCCGCCCCGGCAAGGCCCCGGTCGCGTGGAGCCCTCTTCAAACTGGGCGCGCTCGTCCTGCTCATCATCGCAGGCTACCTCGTGTACACACGGACGCCGCTGGGCGGCTATGTCACCCGCGAAGGGATCTTCGAAGTCATCGACTGGCTCCGCGGCCACCCCTGGGCGCCCGTGATCTTCGTCGCAATCTACGCGACAGCGACCGCGCTGGCCGTGCCCGGCACGATCCTGACCCTCGGCGGAGGCGCGATCTTCGGCTTCTGGTGGGGCACGCTGCTGAACTTCACTGCCGCGAACATCGGCGCCAACGCGGCCTTCGTCATCGCGCGGGCCATGGGACGGGACGGCGTCCGCCACCTCATCGGCGACGATTCGGCCGCCCTCGAAAAACTCGACAATGTCGTCAGGCGTCACGGATTCCAGGGCCTGCTGACACTGCGGCTCATCCCGCTGGTCCCCTTCAACGCGCTCAACTTCGGGTCCGGGCTCATGCCGCTGAAGTGGCGCACCTACGCCGTGGCTACGCTCGTCGGCATCCTCCCGGGGACGGCCGTCTACACCTTCTTCGCGGACGCGCTGCTGCAGGGCTCGCAGGAGGCATCTCGCGACGCGCTCATCCGCGTGGCCGCCGCCGGCCTGCTCCTCATCTCGCTCAGCTTCCTCCCCGCGCTGCTCAAGCGGCTCGGAGTGCGGCTCCCGGGCATGGGCGCGGCGGTTCTCGTCGCGGCACTGGCATCCGGCTTCGCGGGAACCGGACACGCCGCCGCGCAGACCGCGCGTGGCGGAGGGCTCCCCGACCACCGGGCCTTCACGGCGGTGCTCGCCCCTGTCGTGGGCGCGCCGCCGCTGGTGGACTACGCACGCCTCGCCGCCGACCGCTCGGCCCTCGACGCCTACATCGCCGCACTCGACGCCACCGACCCCATCGACCTCAGCGCTGCCTCCCCCGACGCCCAACTCGCGTTCTGGATCAACGCCTACAATGCCTGCATGCTCAAGCGCGTGGCCGACCACTACCCGATCAGGCGTGCCGGGGGCCTCCAGCGCATCACGAATGCCGTGGCGGGACGCCCGGCCAACTCCGTGTGGCAGATCGCGAACGTCTTCACCGGCGACCACTGCCCCGTGGCCGGCAGCGTGCGCTCCCAGGACGAGATCGAACACGAGATCATCCGCCCGATGGGCGACCCCCGCATCCACTTCGCGATCAACTGTGCCGCGCTGAGCTGTCCCCCGCTCATCCCGGAGGCCTACGACGCTTCCACTCTGGACGCGCAGCTGGACGCCCGCGTGCGAGCGTTTGTGAACGATCCCCGACAGTTCACCGTGGCGGCGGAAGGCGGGCGGCGCACCGTGCGGGTCAACATCGTGCTCGACTGGTTCAAGGAGGACTTCGGCGGCCTCGCGGGGATCCGTCCGTTCCTCGCGCGCTACACCCCCGGATCCGACGCCGAGGCCCTCGAGGACCCGAACACCGGCCTGGAGTTCATCGACTACGACTGGACGCTGAACGACACTTCGCGCTAGACGCCGCCCGCAACCCCCCGACCATGGACACCCCGGAACTCGGGATCGTCATCCCGGCTCTCGACGAGGCCGAGGCCCTTCCCGACCTGCTCCGGGATCTCGCACAACTCGACCTCCGCCATGAGGTGCTGGTGGTCGACGGAGGCTCGCGTGACGAAACCGTGCAAGCGGCCCGGCGCGCCGGTGCCCGGGTCATGAGGAGCCGCACGGGGCGCGCGCGTCAGATGAACGCCGGTGCGCGCCTGCTCCGGACACCGTGGCTGCTCATCGTGCACGCCGATTCGCGTCTGGACTCGGACGCTCTGCGGGCAGTCGAATCCCACGTGCGCGCCGCCCGCTCCGACGCCGCGTGCCTGCGGCTGGCCATCGCACATCGGCACCTCTTCTACCGGTTCATCGAGGCCGCCCAGCGCATTCGCGCCCGGGCCGCCGGCCTCGTCTACGGCGACCAGGGGCTCCTGATCAGGCGCGACCTCTTCTTCGGCCTCGGCCCCTACCCCGACGTGCCGATCATGGAGGACGTCATCCTCAACCGCCGGCTGGTCGTCGCAGGGAGGCTCCGGACCCTGCCCGCGACGATCACGACCAGCCCCCGCCGCTACGAAGAAGAGGGCCGCCTGCGCGCATGGGTCCGCAACTTGACCCTGATCACTCGGTTCCTGCTGGACGCAAGCCCTGCGGAACTGGCGCACCGGTACCCTCCGCGCAGGCCACGCCCTGCCGCGAGCCCTTCCCGGCGGGGCATCGTCGAGGAGGAGAAGAGGGCAACCCTGCTCGTCTTTGCCAAGGCCCCACGTCCCGGGAAGGTGAAGACCCGGCTGGCCCGGAGCATCGGAGAAGTGGCGGCGGCGGAGGTGTACCGGCGCATGGGCCGCTTCGTGGTCGACCGGCTGGCCGCCGTGCAAGCCACGGTGACCGTCTGCTACGACCCGCCGGGGGCGGGAGACGAGGTCCGAGCCTGGCTCGGAGACACGCCGGCGCGGTACATGGCGCAGCCACCCGGCGACCTCGGCCAGCGCATGGCCCGCATGTTCGAGCGCGCCTTCGAGGCCGCCGACCGGGTCATCGTGATCGGCACGGACGCGCCCGCCGTAGACGGGGAAACCGTCAACCGCGCCCTCGACGCCCTCGACTCGGCCGACGTGGTACTGGGACCCGCCACCGACGGCGGCTACTACCTGATGGGCCTCCGCGCCCCCTGCCCGGCGCTCTTCGAGGGAATCGCCTGGAGTACCGACACCGTACTTCGCGACACCGCGGCACGGGCCCGCGAAGCCGGGCTGCGCCTGACCTGGCTCGAGCTGGAGTCCGACATCGACACGGCAGACGACCTCACGCCGGAAGTGCTGGAGCGCCTCGGGCTCGACCCGGCGCCCGGCGGAGGCCGCGGCGTGTAGCGCTGCCACAGGCCCGGAGCAATCGGCAGGTACAGCACCTGGTACGGCTCCGCGTCGCCCGTCGCGGCGAAGACGGGCACCCCCTCGTAGCCAGCCACCGGCACGATCCCGCTGCAGGCGGGCCGAACCGGCTGTCCGGACTTCTCATACTCACGACCGGCCACTTCGAGCCGACCACTCTGCTCGAACCAGTCCTCACCCCTGGCGTAGGTGCCCGCGAAGTCGACGCCCGGGCGCAGTTCGCGAATGGCAACTGCCGCCGGACCCACCAGCGTGTCCCCCGCGGCCGTGATCGACACCTCGACCTCGATCCCCGTGGCCAGGCAAAGCGTGACCGGCGTCCCCGGGACGAGCTCCGCGACAGGCGCCCGCTCGATCAGCACCGTGTCCGGCGGTGGCGCGGGCAGCACGACCGTGTCCGGCGCGGGACCGTGGGGCCCCGGACCACAGGGCGACGCCGTCCCCGCGCAGAACGCCACCGAAGCCAGCACCCCGAACCGGGCAGTGCGAAAGGTCGACTGGCCGTCGCCGCCGAGGCCCAGCGAGAAGGCGCCCAGCCGCAACCCGCCCAGGTCCACCTGCACGCCCGCATTGGCGTCGAATCCGTCGTACTCGGCCATGACGTTGACGAGCCGCCCCCGTCCCATCGAAAGGTGGACCGCCGATCCCACGAACAGCCCTCCCGACGAGCCGGCGCGGTAGAAATCCAGCTCCCTTCCGGCCGAAAACATCCCGCCTCCCCACCCGGCGGTGAGGGTGACGTCGTAGCCGGGATCGGGCTCCAGGCCGGGGAGCCGGGCGGTCGCGACCACGTAGGGGGTCAGCGTGCTGTTGAACGGCTCGCCGCCGACTCCGTCGAAGATTCGTGAATCGGGGTAGCCGAGCCGGTTCGGCTGAAAGTCGTGGTCGTAGCGGCCGCCGAAGGTGGGCGCCGGCACATACCGCAGCCCTGCGGCGACATCCAGATACCGCACCGACGAGGGCAGCACCGAGATACGGCCGAACGCACCGACCATCCGGCCGCCCTCAGCCCCATCGCCGAAGTGCTGCAGGGTCGCGCCCGCCTCCACGCGGTTGAAGAGCCCGATTGCGACCGAGCCGTCCGACATCCACTTCTCGAAGGGCTCGCCCGACGCGAAGCCCTCGCCGTCGCGATCCACGATCAGCAGGTTCGGGACCGAGACCCGGAACCCCGAGTAGGTGCCGGTGACCACGAGGTGCGGCAACACCGATGCCACCGGGATGTGGAGCAGCCCGGAACCGTACCGCAGGCTCGAGGGGATGCGCAGGGTCTGCGCGCTTCCCGGGGCCACGTGAAGTGTGAGCGCCAGAACGCCGGCCATGCCCAGGAGGGAGAGCCGGCGGTGCGGGCGCGTCATCCGTCCTCGGTCGCGTCCAGTCGCCCCATGCCGCGCCAGATCCGCCATACCCAGAACAGGATCAGGATCCAGGCCGCCGCATAGGCGAGGAAGATGTGCACGTAGGGCCGCAGCGAGGGACTCCCGCCGCCCTGCGCCGACAGCGCGAGCAGGTCCAGTGCCGCGGCGGCCGCGTCCGTGACAGTCCACAAGATCATGTCGACCCCTCACCGGCCAAGCGTGCAGCGCCTCCCCGTCCCGGGCGCCGGCCCAGAAGCTCGACCGTGTAGCGAAAAAGGAACAGTCCGAAGAACAACATCGTGAATCCTGCCAGCGAAGTCAGCAGCGTCGTGAGCATGTCGGGGTGCAGCGTGGGTCCTTCGGCCTTGATCACGACCGGCTCGGGGTGCAGCGATCTGAACCAGACGACGCTCACATGGATCAGCGGGATGTTGAGCGATCCGACGATCGCCAGCACGGCCGCGAATCTCTTTCCCTTGCGGGGATTGGCGACCGAACCGCGGACGAGGAAGTAGCCGAGGTAGGTGAACCAGAGCAGCAGCGTAAGGGTCAGCCGCGGCTCCCAGGTCCAGTAGGTTCCCCACGCGATCCGCCCCCAAAGCGGCCCCGAGATCAGCATGATCGCGCCGAAGATCAGGCCGCCCTCGGCAGCCGCCACCGCTGCGGCGTCGGCACGCTCGTCCTCGAGCCACAGGTAGGCGGCGCTCGCCAGCGCAACCACGCCGAAGGCAAGGAACGTCGTCCACGCCGCCGGGACGTGAATGTAGAAGATCCGCTGGACGATCCCCTGCTCCGCCTCAGTCGGCACCCAGAACACCACCATCCAGTGCACGAGAAGCATCGTGGCGACTCCGGCGGCCACCAGAACCAACCCGATCGTCGTCGCGCTCCTTGTATTCATGCCGTCGGTCGCAATGTAAAGCACATATTACATATTGTCATGTTTACCATACATTCTACAGGCTCTCTACTCCTCGGCCAGGTATCTGAAGAGCACGGAACCCACGGCGACGAAACCGATCGCGAAGGCCCAGAGCAGCCGTACCGACCCCGAGATCTCCGCCCACGGCCGTTCCGTGAGCACCCGGCCCGAGGCGGTGGCCCCGAAGAAGATAACCGGAACCAGCAGCGGAAAGGTCAGCACCGGAAGAAGCGTGTCCCCCAGCGAACTGTGACGCGACATGAGGCCGAAAAAGGTGCCCACCGCCGCCAGCCCGATCGTTCCCGGCAGGAGTACGGCCCCGTGCCGGGCGATGGAACCGGCGTCGCGTACTCCCAGGAAGCTCGTCAGGGCGACGAAGGCGAGGATCGTCACGATCCACACCAGCACCAGGTTCGCCGCCGACTTGCCCAGGAAGATCGCGTGTCTCGACACCGGGGTGAGAAGCAGATGCCGGAAGGCCCCGTCCTCCTCTTCGGTGTCGAACGTCCGGCCGGCGCCGGTGGTCGCCGCGAAGAGTATGGTGAGCCACGCGAGGCTGGCGGCCACATTCCTCGCCGGCACCAGGCTCCTGTCCAGCGCAAGGGCGAAGAGGAAGCACGCGAGCACCACGAAGGCGATCATGGCCAGGAGCCGTCCGCCGGACCGGAACTCCACCTGCAGATCCTTCCAGGCGATCAGCCGGGCCCAGCGAAGCGACATCATTCGACCCTGTTCCCTCCGGCCGTGAAAAAGGGAAGCAGATCCTCGGCCTCCCGCCCGGAGGACTCCGTGTCCAGGACCCTTCTGCCCCGACGCAACACCAGCGCCCTGTCCGCCAGCTTCAGACCCCGCTCCAGGTCGTGCGTCACCAGCACCACGACCGTGTCCGCCTCCCGGCGCGCCTGGAGCATGGCCTCCAGGGTGGAAGCCCCCCCGGGGTCGAGACCGGTGAAGGGTTCGTCCAGGAAGAGCACGTCGGGGTCGTGCAGCAGCGAGCGCGCCAGCGCCGCCCTCTGCCGCTGCCCGCGCGAGAGCTTCTCGACCGGGATGTCCGCCAGATCCCGCGCCTCCACCTCTTCGAGAGCGCGGAACCCGGCGTGCGGATCGGTTGCGAGACCGTGGAGCGCGCCGAAGAAGGCGAGGTTCTCGCCGACGGTGAGCTTCCGGTACAGACCGGTGCGGTGCGAGACCAGCGCCACCCGCGCCCGCCACGCCGGATCCGAGCCCGACACCGCCGCGCCGTTAAGCGTGACGTCGCCGGCGTCGGGCCTGCGCTCGCCGCTGAGCGCCCGCAACAGCGTGGTCTTCCCCGCGCCGTTGGGGCCGAACACCGCCAGGATCGATCCGCCGAACGCATCCAGGTCCACCCGGTCGAGGGCGCGGGTGGGGCCGTAGTCGCAGACCAGTCCCCGCGCCGACAGCCTCATCTTCCCGTGCCGTCGACCGGCATCCCGCCCGCTGCCACGGTTGCGGCCGCGCCCTCCGTCAGGTCGGGTGCCGAGCCCAGTGCCTTGCCGCAATGGCCGCAGAAGCGCGCGCCCCTGCGGTTGACGTGTTCGCACCGGGCACACTGGAGCCCTTCACGAAGGGCGTCGCGAAGCTGGGCGATTTCTTCCTCGAGTTGCGTGGAAGCCCGGTCCACAACGGGATCGCTCCCGCCCCCTTCCGGCCCCGGTCCCAGCTGTCGCAAAGCGTCCCGTGACAGCTCCCCCTTCAGCAGCTCGTAGTCCTTGCCGTCGAGCTTTCCGGTCGCGCGATCGTATTCGAGATCGCGGAGCGCCGTGAGCGCGACACGCCGGCGCGCCGCCCCCTCGTCGTAGTCGTCCTCCCCGGCATAGACCGGCGCTCCACGTCCGGAGAATACGGGTTCGAGCACGTACAGCATGACACCCGCGGCGAGGAGAATCCCGCCGATCAGCGCGGTCATGGCGAGATCAGCCGACCGCCCCCGCCGGGAGCGGCCCGCGCGCCTTGCGTCGTACCGTTGCCCGGACCGGCACGGTGCCCGCGGGCCACAGGCCCACGATGGCACCGATGGCCACGACCAGTCCGCCGCACCAGATCCAGGGCACGAGCGGCAGCGCCTTGGCCTCGAACAGCACGCGGTCCTCGCCGCTGTTCAGATCCACTTCCTTGGGGATCACGTACAGATCCTCGAAGGCGGTGGTGACGATTCCGACCTCGGTGGACTGCTGCTCCATGACCGGGTAGATGCGCCTTTCCGGGCGCACGATGTCGACACGCTCGCCGTTGCGGTAGACCGTCATCAGAGCGGTCCAGCGCCAGTCGTTCTCGGCGACGTTCTCGGCCACCCGGGGCCGCGAATGGGAGAGGCTTTCGTACACCAGGCGGTACTCGTTGCCGAAGGCCGAGCGGATCGTCATCGCCTCCCCCGGCGCCAGCTCCTGTTCCACGATCTCGTCGAACGCCGCCCCCGCCAGTCCGGTGAAGACCACCACCACGCCGGCGTGCACGACGTAACCACCCCAGCGGCGCCGGTTCCGCCTCACAAGGCTGCGCAACGCGTTGAACGGACCCTCGCCGGCGATCCGTGCCCGCGCCTGCGTACCCTTCCAGAACTCCCTGACGACGATGGCCATCACGAAGGCCGAGATCGCGAAGGTCGTCAGCGCCATGGTGTGCCGCACTCCGGCCAGCAACAGCAGGGCAAGGGTCACGGCCCCCGCCAGGAGGGGTACGACGAAGTTCCTGCGCAGATTGCGCGGCGACGCGCGCCGCCAGGCGATGACCGGTCCGATCCCCATGAGCGCCAGCAGAATCAGCCCGATGGGAATGTTCACGCGGTTGTAGAAGGGCGGGCCGACGTTGATGGTCTCGCCGAAGAATCCCTCGGTGATCAGCGGGAAGAGCGTCCCCCAGGCCACGGCGAAGGTGACGCCGATCAGCAGCAGGTTGTTGAAGAGAAACGCGGATTCACGGGACACGAAGGACTGGATCTGGTTCTCGGACCTCAGCAACGGCAGCCGATGAACGATCAGCAGGAACGAGAAAGCCGCCAGCGCGCCCATGAAGCCCAGGAAGATGTACGCGATGGTCAGGTTCTCGGCGAAGCTGTGAACCGACTCGATCAGGCCGGACCGGGTGAGGAACGTCGCGAAGAGCGTGAGCAGGAATGTGATCACGACCAGGGCCATGTTCCACACCTTCAGCATCCCGCGGTTTTCCTGGATCTGGATCGAGTGCAGGAACGCCGTGGCCGTCAGCCAGGGAAGGAGCGACGCGTTTTCGACCGGGTCCCAGAACCAGTAGCCGCCCCAGCCCAGCTCCTCGTAGGCCCACCGCATCCCGAAGATGATCCCGATGGTGAGGAAGAACCAGCTGAGCAGGATCCAGCGCCGGGTGATCGCGATCCAGCGGGAGTCGAGCCGGCCGGAGAGCAGCGCCGAGATGGCGAAGGCGAAGGGGACCGCGAATGCGGTGAAGCCCAGGTAGAGGGTGGGCGGATGGATGGTCATCCAGGGATTCTGCAGCTGCGGATTCAGGCCCCGTCCGTTTTCCGGGGTAAATCCCATCCGCTCGAACGGACTCACGTCCGCGAAGAGCAGGACCACGATGAGGAACGCGAGAATCCCCAGCAGCGTCCCGCTCACATAGGGCATGAACTCCCGGTTGCGGGCGCGGTTGATGAACACCGCGATCGTGGAGAAGACGGACAGCAGCAATGTCCAGAAGACGAGCGAGCCGCGCTGTCCCGCCCACAGCCCGGCGACCTTGAAGTAGGTGTCCAGCTCGCGGTTGGAGTAGTTGGCGACGTAGCTGTATTCGTAGCGGTTCCCCACGAAGGCGGCGATGATCCCGAGTGAGGCGAGCAGGAGCAGGAGGGTCAGCACATAGACGGTGCGTTCACCGCTCAGCACCAGCTCGCTACGCCCGGACCTGCCCCCGATGAACGAGAGGACCGTGCCCCACAGGGCGACGGGTAGAGCGATCCAAAGGGCGATTTCGCCCAGGATCGTCACGTCGCGAAGTCCTCCTCGGCGGCCTCGTACCGGCTGCCGCACTTGGTGAGTACGGTGTGGGCGCGGAAAACGCCGTCCGTACCGTAGATGCCTTCCAACACGACCTCTGCCTGGTCGTTGAAGGTATCGGGCAGCACGTCGTCGTAGCGGACCACAAATGCGACCTCCGGCTGCTCAAGGTCGGAAACCGTGAAGGCATGCGTCCCCGTGCCGGCCACGCCGCGTTCCCAGGAACCCTCGACGACCCGCCCGCTCACCTTCACACCCACTTCATGGAAGGTGGGGTCCGCTTCGACCCTCTCCGCCAGTTCGACCGGGGTCAGGTAGTACACCATGCTGTCGCTGATCCCGGTCCACATCAGATACGCCACCACCGCGGCCACGCCGACCAGGCCGACAAAGAAACGTCCGTGCCTCATGAGTATCCTCTCTCCGGTTCCATGGTGGGACCGCCCAGCCGTGCCGCGCCCGGCATCCTGCGGAGGGGCACTCGGATAATCTAGGCTAAGGTCGTGTTACGGGGACAGTCCGGACGCCGCCAGAACCCCTCGCACTGCACGCCGCCAGCCCTCGATCAGCGTCTCCCGCTCCCCGGCGTCGATCCCGGGTTCGAAGCTGCGTCCGGCCGCGAAGGCCCGGGAAAACTCCTCCGGCGAGCGCCACACCCCGGCGTGCAGTCCGGCCAACCCGGCGGCGCCCAACGCGGTCGTCTCGACCATCTTCGGGCGGCTCACCGGGACCCCGAGCACTCCGGCCATGAACTCGAGCAGCCAGTCGTTCTTCGCCGCACCGCCATCGACCCGGAGTCCGGTCGAGCGCACCCCCGAATCGCGTTCCATCGCAGCCAGAATCTCCTGCGTTCCGTACGCCATCGCCTCGAGCGCGGCACGGACCAGGTGCTCGCGTGTCGTTCCGCGGGTGAGGCCGGTGATCGCGCCGCGCGCGTCGGGCTGCCAGTGGGGAGCGCCCAGCCCCGCGAGGGCCGGGACGAGGTAGACGCCGTCGTTTCCGGAGAGGGAAAGCGCCATCGCCTCGCTCTCGGCGGCGCCTTCCAGAATCCCGAGGCCGTCGCGCAGCCACTGGATCGCCGCGCCCGCGACGAAGATCGAGCCTTCGAGGGCGAAAGCGGGGCCTCCCGTGGCGTTGCAGGCCGCGGTGGTCAGCAGACCGTGATCGGATGCCACACGCGTGGACCCGGTGTTGAAGAGCAGGAACGCCCCGGTGCCGTAGGTGCACTTCCCCGTCCCCGCTTCCCAGCATCCCTGGCCGTACAGTGCCGCCTGCTGATCGCCGGCGACGCCCGCGATCGGGACTTCAACGCCCAGCACACCACCGTCGGTGACTCCGAAGTCCCCCGAACTGGGGCGCACTTCCGGCAGAATGCGCCGGGGAACGCCCATCAGCGCGAGGAGGTCGTCGTTCCAGCCCCCTTCGTCCAGGTCGAAGAGGAGGGTGCGCGAGGCGTTCGTCGGGTCGGTCGCGTGCACGGCGCCCGCGGTCAGGCGCGCCACCAGCCAGGCATCGATCGTCCCCACGGCCAGGTCTCCGCTCTCCGCCCTGGCCGCCAGTCCGGGATCCGTCTCGAAGAGCCAGCGCAGCTTGGTCCCCGAGAAGTAGGGATCCAGCAGAAGGCCGGTGCGGCGGCGAACCGTTTCCTCGTGCCCCGCCGCCCGCAGTTCGCGACACAGCGCGGAAGTGCGCCGGTCCTGCCAGACGATCGCGCGGTGCAGCGGCCTGAGCGTGGCCGGATCCCACACCACGACGGTCTCGCGCTGGTTCGTGATCCCGACCGCGGCGACCTCGGTGTTCGCGTCCGCCATCGCCTCGCGGGCCACCCGGGCGGTCACGGTGAAGATCTCCTCCGCGTCGTGCTCCACCCATCCGGGCCGCGGGAAGTGCTGCGTGAACTCGCGATACGACCGCCCCACAACCTCGCCCCGGGCCGATACCACGAGCGCCGACGACCCGGTGGTGCCCTGGTCGATGGCGAGGACCGCGCCGCCGCTCATGGCGCGAACACCTTGCCCGGGCGGTAGTCGAGCCCGAGTTCCGGGAGCAGTTCGACGAAGGCTGCCACCGAGAGCCCGACGACCGTGAAGTAGTCCCCCTCGATCCTCTCCACCAGCGCCGAACCGTATCCCTGTATGCCGTATCCGCCCGCCTTGTCCAGCGGCTCGCCGGTCTCCACGTAGCTGCCGATCAGGTCATGGCCGACGCTGCGAAACGTGACCCGCGCCTTCGCCACGCGGGACGCCATCCTTCCCCCGCGGGCCAGTGCCAGACCGGAATAGACGCTGTGTACACGCCCCGACAGGGACGCCAGCATTCCGGCGGCGTCCTCCCGGTCCGTCGGCTTCTCCAGGACGCGGCCGTCCAGCACCACGATCGTGTCGCCCGCGATCGTCAGCGAGTTCGCCCGGGTCGCCGACACCGCACGGGCCTTCTCCCGGGCAAGGCGCTCCACATAGCGAAGCGGCGCCTCGCCCGGCTCACGACGCTCCTCGATCCGGGCCGGCGCCACCTCGAAGGACAGCCCGAGCATCTTCAGTACATCGGCCCGTCTCGGCGATGCCGACGCCAACACGACCGGGACCGAGCCGCGTGCCGAAGTGGTCTTCTCCGCCGTCCCGGCCCGCCGGCCCCGCACCGGGTTCGCACGCACGGTCATGATGCCGCGTCCCCCTGCCGCTCGACCACCAGCGTCACCGGGCCGTCGTTCACCAGCGCCACATTCATCTCCGCCCCGAAGCGCCCACACCGCACGCGTCCCGGCAACCGCGTCTCCAGCTCCGCCACGAAGCCCTCGTAGAGCGGAATCGCGATTTCGGGACGCGCCGCGCGCACGAACGACGGCCGTCGCCCCTTGCGCGCATCTCCGTACAACGTGAACTGACTCACTGCCAGCACCTCGCCCCCGACGTCGGCGAGCGATTCGGTTCATCCGCCCCTCGCCGTCCGCGAAGATCCGCAGGTTCACCAGCTTCTCCGCCATCCAGGAAGTGACGCCCCGGTCGTCCCCCGGCACGAACCCGGCCAGCACGAGCAACCCGGGTCCGATCTCGCCCACGACCTCGCCCTCCACCGTCACCGAAGCCTCGGCGACCCGTTGCACCACGACCCTCACCGCCGCGTCACTCCACCGTCACCGATTTGGCGAGGTTGCGCGGCTGGTCCACATCGCAACCGCGCATGACCGCGATGTGGTAGGCGAGCAACTGAAGGGGCACGGTCGTCAGCACGGGCATCAGCGCCGGGATCGTGCGCGGGACCAGGATCACGTCGTCCACAAGGTCGACCACCTCGCTGTTGCGGTCGTTGACAACGGCGATCACGCGACCGTGCCTGGCCCGCACCTCCTCGATGTTCGACAGCGTCTTCGGGTACACCACGTCACGGGGCGCGAGCACCACCACCGGCATGTTCTCGTCGATCAGCGCGATCGGACCATGCTTCATTTCCGCGGCGGGATAACCCTCTGCATGGATGTAACTTACCTCCTTCAACTTCAACGCTCCCTCGAGGGCCACCGGGAACTGGTGTCCGCGCCCCAGATAGAGGAAATTCGGCGCGTCCCCGTACTTCCGCGCCAGCTCCGCCACCCGGTCGTCCGCCTCCAGCACCTCCTCCACCTGGTCCGGCAACGCCTGGAGCGCGCGCACCAGCCGGCGACCCTCCGGCAGCGACATGTTCCGGCGGCGCGCCAGGTACAGCGTGACCAGCGCCAGCGCCACCACCTGGCTCGAAAACGCCTTCGTGGACGCCACCCCGATCTCGGGTCCGGCGTGCAGATAGACCCCGAAGTCCGTCTCCAGCGCGATGCTCGAGCCCACCACGTTCACGATCCCCATGATCCGGCAGCCGCGACGCCTGGCCTCCCTGAGCGCGGCCAGCGTGTCCGCGGTCTCCCCCGACTGGCTGATCCCCATGACCAGCGTTCCCGGGGACAGGACGGGATTGCGGTAGCGGAACTCCGACGCGTACTCGACGGTGACCGGGATCCGCGCCATGTCCTCGATCATGCGCCCCCCGATCAGTCCCGCGTGCCAGCTGGTGCCGCACGCCGTGATCACGATCCTGTCGACCGCCTGGAGGTCCGGGTCCGACACCGTGATCCCGCCCAGCCGCGACATCCCCTCGTCCTCGAGGAGCCGTCCCCGCATCACGTCCCGCAGGGAGGAGGGCTGCTCGCGGATCTCCTTGTACATGTAGTGGTCGTAGCCGCCCTTGCCGATCTTCCGCACGTCCCAGTTGACGATCTGGGAACCGCGCCGCACGGCCCGCCGAGCCGGGTCGAAGGTCCGGTATCCCTCCCGGGTCAGGACCGCCGAGTCGCCGTCCCGCAGCCGCACCACCTTCCGGGTGTGCGCCACCACCGCGGCCGCGTCCGAGGCGACGAAGAGCTCGTCGTTCTGACCGATGCCCAACAGAACCGGGCTTCCGTGCCGCGCCACGACGATCTTGCCGGGGTCGCGTGAACTCACGACCGCGATCCCGTAGGTCCCCTCGATCTGGGCCAGCGCGGCGGCGACCGCGTCCTCCAGCGCCTCGCAGTCGCGGAACGCCAGGTCGATCAGGTGTACCAGGACCTCGGTGTCGGTCTCGCTCCGGAACTCGAAGCCCAGCTCGCGCAGCCGGGGCCGCTGGCGCGCCGCGCTCTCGACGATCCCGTTGTGCACCAGCGCGATATCCCCGTCGGCCGACAGCTGGGGGTGCGCGTTCATCCGGTTCGGCGGACCGTGCGTCGCCCACCTCGTATGCGCGATCCCGCAGCTCCCAACCGGCAGCCGGCCGTCGAGCGCGTCCTCAAGCTCGGCGATCTTCCCTGGCCGCTTCTCGACCGCCAGTCCCCCATTCTCGAGGACCGCGAGCCCCGCCGAGTCGTATCCGCGGTACTCCAGCCGCTTCAGACCCTCCAGAAGGATCGGACCCGCCGGCCGCGGCCCCACGTACCCGATGATCCCGCACATCAGCCGCCGGCCGCCCCCGCGAGCACATCCCGCGCCCGGTCCACGAGCGACTGCGCCTCCGCGGCTCCACCCGCCTCGGCGATCAGCCGTACCACCGGTTCCGTTCCGGAGGGCCTCACATGCAGCCAGGAGCGCCGCGACCGCCACTCGATCCGCAGGCCGTCGCTCTCCTCACGGACCCCGCCGGGCAGCACCCGCCCCAGGGCCTCGAAGGCATCGGCGAGCAGCTCCCGCGGAAACGACACCTTCTCCTTCACGATCCGGTAGGCAGGCAAGCGCCCCACGCGAGCCGAAAGCGGCACCCCGGGCTCGGCGGCCAGAAACTGGAGCAGCAGCGCGGCACCCGCCGGCGCGTCACGCGTGTGCTGCAGCTCCGGCAGGATCACCCCCCCGTTCCCCTCGCCC
>VXQO01000022.1 GCA_009838975.1 Gemmatimonadota bacterium
GGCGGGAAGCCGGTCCTCGATCCGGCGCACGCCGGTGGCCTCGACGCCGGCTCCGAGGAACGCCAGCGGCGCCAGCGCAACGGACCTCAGAAACGCCAGGCCATCCAGCGCCTCGAAGATCTCTCCGCGCTCGATCTTGTCGGCGAAGTAATGCGCCCAGATCCAGAATCGCGCTTCGATCCAGTCCGGATCCGCAGCCGGGCGACAAGGATCGGCGCGGGCGAACGCAGCGCTCAGGCAGCCGTCGACCTCCCACAGGATGACCGGGTCCTCGATCCGCTCGTGCGCGTCGTCGAGCGAAACGAACTTCAGGTCCACGTGCAGGAGTGGAGGACCATAGAGGCATACGAGCAGGCGCGGCTCGCCGACGTGCTCTCCGGTGAAGCCCGCCAGGAACGAGGGATCGAGTTCGGCGGCGATCGCCTGTCGTCGGTCGAGGATCTCCGGCCAGGCCCCCGGATCCACCGCCAGCACGAGGTCGAGATCGGAAAACTCGTCAATCTCGCCCGCGACGAACGAACCACCCACCGCGAGGCCGACGACACCGTCGACCCCGACGACCGCGGCCAACATACGCTCGAGGCATGCCCGGTGCCGGGCCGGCAAGGACCGCAGGCGACCCCGTAGCCTCGGGCTCTCGGATGCATCGAATTCAATACTGTGAGCAGGGGAGCCTTTGATGTCCATGATACCTGGGTTCTCGGAGACTGGGTCGGGTGTGATCATCCGCCCGCGTGGGCGGCGGCGCGAAGAATCGGTACACGATTAGGGGGGTGTCAAGCTGGAGCAGGAGGAGGCGCGTGCGCCTTGCGTGGGTGGTGCTGGAGACTCGCTGTCCATTGCGTTCCGTTCGATTCACGGTCGACCGCTCAGAGTGGTGACGAATTGCCGCCGGAGGGCGTGGAGAGTACATGCGACACCAACCGGGCCGCTTGGAGCCCGGGAGGCCCTCCCAACCGGTGGAGCGCGCAGCGGACGGTCGAGGTGGTATTGCAACTGGCTGCACTACGAGGACATCGGCGAGATGAGCCGGGAGATTCGGATTGCGCCGCCGGGAGTTCCCGCTATTCGAGCTGATTTTCGCGCTATTCGAGCCCGACAGGCCCGATCGCGGCCTCACGGCAAGAGCAGCAGATCGTGCAGTCCCAGTTAGACTTAGTCGATTTCTTGCCGCGATTCACGTCCCCTCTGGGACGGTTATCAGTCGTCTTCTGTCGGTAGCACTTCCACTCCGCACGCGACGAGAAACTCGGCTGTGCGGTCCAACGGCTCAGGATCGCGCGTCGAGTCTGTCTGAGAACCCTCGGGCATCCAAATTACGAGCCCCTCGCGCGCTCGTGTCATCAGCACTCGGTAGGAATTCTGAATGAAACGCCGCCGGTCACCCTGGCCAACCTGGACCCAACGGTCTCCGTGGAATCGGCGGTAGTGCCAGTTGACTCCATCCCAGACGAGGTCGCCGCCCCAGCAGAGTCCGCAGAAGTCGAGTTCCAGTCCCTGCGAGGTGTATTCGTTGGCAGTCACTTCAAGCGCCGACGATGATCGCACGTCACCGAGGTCGTTCAAGTACCACTGAGCGATCTTGTTGCCGTCCGTTGCGTTTAGGGTAACGCCTAGCCCGTCCGCTCGGAGTCGGCGTGCTCCAGAGCTGGCGAGAAGCCCACACCGGCGCTCGCCGCGGGCACGGTCCCGAAGCCAAGACCGCGCCTGGTCAAGGGATCGGGTTAACCCGATCGGATAGTCATCCAGTTCCCCAGCGAGGTGGGACGCGCGGGCTCGGTCGCCTTCAACGACTGCTCCGACCCATCCGCTCACCGCGGGCGATCGGTAGCTCCGAAGCGATACGTATAGACTTAGGCTAGGGTCCTCCGATACGTCCACGGTCGACGGGAGAGAGCCAAGTCCTAGTCCCGCAGTTGTCTCGTCTCCCGCTAAGATGTCGGGCGGCCCGATGACGTGCCAACGAGACGCAACCTCGGGAGGGAGAGCTCGAATCGCGCTGCCCCACTCAGCCATTCCGTTCTCGCCAGTGTTGATCTCCTGTCCACCTCCGACGAGGCACACCAACACACACCAATCAGCATGCCGCCCCATGATCTCGATCAAGAGCTGCGGTTCGGAAGCCGGACGTTCGAACTTCTGCTGACCGAACTTGGCGTCCCAGGCGCGTTGCGCTTCATCGAACACGATCACGTGCTCGTGAGGTGGCCGCTCATCTGAGTCAACTAGGTATTCCTTAAGGAAGTCGATGATGTGTTGGATACGCGCCCGAACCGAATTCCGGACATTCGCCAACTGGCTCGGCTCGCCAGCCTCCCTTAGTCGACGGTGCTCATCTCTAGCCAACGCTTCACGGAGCACCACCACTAACGGTGTGTTGCCCGACAGATAGACGATGTCCCCTTCCGCCTCGACCCCTGAGTCAATCGCGCCGTGAACTACCTGGAGTCCAGCTAAGGTCTTTCCCGAACCGGGGACACCAGTGAGCAGAATGAGTGTTCGAGCCTGTCTCGCATCGCCATGGACGAGGCCGGTGCGCTGTTCGCGGGCACGTGCATCCTCGTGATCACGGCCGGATTCGGCATGTACCACCTCGAACACGGAGTGCAGCCGGAGGTCTTCGCCACGGTGTACGACGGCCTGTGGTGGGCGGTGGTCACCCTGACGACGGTCGGGTACGGCGACATCCAGCCCGTGACGGCCGGCGGGAGGATCCTGGCCACGGTGGCGATGTTCGCCGGGATCGGGGTGATCGGGGCGGCGTGCGGGATCATGGCCGATGCGCTGCGGGAGGCGAGTGTGGGGGAG
>VXQO01000023.1 GCA_009838975.1 Gemmatimonadota bacterium
CGGCGCGCTCCGTGTCCAGCGCGATGGGCAGCCCGAGCGGGAAGAAGCGCCGGAGGCCCCCGAGCGCGCCCCGGTAGACCCGTTGGGGAAGAAGCCCCCGCCCGATCCCGAGCGCCTCGAAGGCGGCAACCCGGTCGGCTTCGGTGGGCAGCCACGGAAGGCGGGGATGTTCGAGCACATAGTCGAGTCCGAGCAGGCGCCGCATCACCACCTCCGGCGAGGTGATCCTCCGGCGGCGGCGGTCCCCCAAGCCGAGTGCCTTGTAGATCCCGCGTCCATGGATCCGGCATATCCGCCCGATACCTTTGATGCCGGGCGGCTTCTCCTCGATGGCCACGCCCTGGGCGACGAGCTTGCGGACGGCGCGGCCCACCTTTTCGTGGTGGCACCCGAGGAAGCTCGTCCACTGCACGCGGGTGAACACGCCGCCGTGGCAGCAGGCGAGCGCGATCCATTCGGCGCGGCGTCCCTTCCAGCCCAAGGGCTCCAGCGCCGTTGCGCGTCGCTCGGCGTTTGCCGCCGGGCCAAACAGTTGTTTCGGGGTGTCCATGTCTGAAACGGTGACGAACCGTTCGCAGCCGAGTCAACCAGCGGACATGGTCCCACGGGTCGCGTTCAAGTGCAGTTCCGCCCGAAAGCCCACGCGGCCAAGGTTCGGCAGGAGACCAACGCATTCTCGTGCTAAAGCGGCACGCTCCGGGTAGGCCGCCACGAGTGTGGAAGATACGGTCGGCGGCGGTCCACCAACGGGACCGACGGTGGCCAACGCCCGTTCCCGAACGGCACCACCAACGAAGTACGGCGATAGATTACCTCTTGGACTGCCTCACCACGCTCAAGAGCACGGCCACACTTCATGCAGTGTAAGCCGCCGCCTTCGACTCCTCCCGTAGCTCCTTTTCGAAAAGGAGGACGCAGGTAGTCGGTGTCACCACCCAGATCGACCGGAAATGGGGAAGCACCTCCCAACCGTGGCGACCCACGGGATCGCTGTCGCCCGGCCCATCGCTCGGCCCAATCCACTGATCGACATTGCCGAAAAGCCTCCTGCCACGCGCGGATGTCCTTACGTGCGCGACCCATCGATAGATGTCCTTGTCATCCCTTATTGGACGACCGCCATCCATGGCGTTTCGCTTGCGCCGCCTCGGCAACCGTCTTCAGGGCACCCAAGCGTTCGGCTCCGTCCACCTCTTCTCGATCCCGGTTGTAGTAGAGGAACCACGGCAACCCGGCCTCGGCGTATTCGTGTGGCGTAGGTGGTTGGGTTAGCGGACGCTCCCCGGTGATCGCCATCCACTGCCTTGAATTCGCCAGCGTCACGAAGCACCGGACACCGCGTTGCTGGTCCCAAGCGTCCAGTCCGAAGGCGTCCCGGTAGATCTGCTGGGCCATGCGTCCCCCCGGAGCCACGCCCATCAGGTCGGAGGGGAAAAGCTCCAGACCCTCGCGAACACGACTCCCCTGTCTCGGCTTGGGCAACTCCTCGTAGACGCCCCGCCTCATCGGATAGACCGCCAGTTGCAGGCCGCTATGCTCGGCTTCGCCCGTCAACTGCTCTTCCGCGCTGTAGCCCTCTCCGAGCGGCATCGCCACGAACTGTCGGACGGCTCCCTTCTCGACGCAGTAGCCGTCCAGCCACGGCTGTCCGGGCACCACCAGATAGTTCTGAGGATCCCGAGTCAGCCCAACCTCCCACGGCTCTCCGCCAACCGCGCAGACCTTCCCGGTGGCGATCTTGATCGCACAGGGGTACGCATTGCGAGCGAGCCCACATGGTAAGCTGGCTTGTTTCCCATAATCATGCAGATTCCCGCGTGATTTGCATGACCGGGTCGCGGGGAAGGCCCGGGCTGTTGAGCGCATGCGGCTGTGGTCCGCCCCGTTAGCCCACGCTGGAAGAGGAGATCAGGCCGCATGATCCTCCGCCGGGCGTGGAGGCCGGTAGCAGGTCTGGGTTCGGAGCATGGCGCAGGCGACCGCGAGCAGGCGACGGAACGCAAGGCAAGCCGTGGCCGTGGCCGCGCCCGCGAAGGGCGGCGTACTTGGCCTTGCTGACGGGATCACGCTGGACTGCGACCCGCGCCCAGTGGTAGACTGCGTCGCGAAGGCGGGCATGGGCGGCCATTCGGCGCACGACAAGCTTGTACTTGCGGATCGCCTTGTGACGGGCGCAACGCCGCACATGCACCGCAGCGCCTTGTAGTCCCGGCGCGCCAGCGCTTGGGGCGCCTCGGCGAGCAGCGTGGCGAGGACGGTCTGACCGACTCCGGGCAAGGAGGAGAGAACCGTCACGTCGCGCTGCCCGCCGGGTTGGCCGGAGCCGGAGTCCTCGCTGTCGGCCAGGACATCGATCAGGCGGGCGATCTCCCGCTTGGCGTCGGCGAGCTGGCGATGCACGAGGCGGAGGCGTTCGGAGAAGCTCCGGATGTGGGCCACCGCGGCCTCTGTGGTTCCGGGCGCCACGGCGATGGCCGGGGCGCGGAGGATTTCCTGAAGCTGGTCGGCGGTGATCCGCCGGATCCTGTGGCGCTTGAGAAGCCTTTCGAGGGTCCGGCGCTCGATCCTCCGGGCCTTCGCGGGCGTCGGAACCTTGGCCCAGAGATCGAGAACCCAGGGCTCGACCACGTTTCCGACCGCTTCAAGGATCTGCGGATAGTAGCGCCACAGCTGCTCCCGCACCCGGTTCGACAGGCGGGTGCGGTCCCGCGTGAGATCCTCGTCGATCCGCGACCACGCCCTGAGTTCGATGACGACCGGATCGACGGGATCGATCCTGCGGAAGTGGTGAAGATCGGTCCTCAGAGCGTCGGCGAGGACGCGGGCGTCGAGGCTGTCGTCCTTGGCCCGCGCGGGCGAGTAGCGGTCGCGGAAGTCAAGTATTCGCTATAATCCCCTACGCAAAACGTCCGGCCGTGTCAACCCAAGTACATAATCCCCTAAGGTTACGGTGGTGACCGTAACCCCCCGTCACGCCCAGCGGGTCTTCGGCCCGGAGCGTGGCGACCGGGCAGCGCTTGACGCTGGCCTGCCGTCCGTAGCGTGGGCGGGCATGTCGGGCGCGGTCCAGCCCCCCGGCCTGCTGCATGGCGACGAGGCTGGCACCCCCGGGCCGCCATGCTGACGGCGGCGCCCGGACTCGGAGGCTGTGGCCCCGGTGGCCCGGAGTCTGACGGTCGGGCTAACCGGCGATCTGATAGTCGAGATCCACGGTGCACTCGGGGTTGGACGGCGGTGCACGCATCCATCCGCTGGTGAACAAGTCGATCGTCTGGCCCTCGGACATGCGTTCGAACTCGCCGGTGGCGACTTCGGTTCCGCCGATGTTGTGTCGAACCTCGACGTTGACGAGATCGATGTTGGCCCTGATCCACGCGTTGACCTCGAAGTCGGTACCTTCTTCCGGCGCCGGCGTCATGACGCACTTCGTGATCTTGCCGTCCCATACGTTCCGGGCCACGACCCGATAGTCCACGGTGCCCGTCGCACCGTTGGGTGCCATGGCGGTCACAGAGACGCTGGCCTCACCCTGATCGTGGCCGGTCACGATCAGCACGTCGCCGACCGTCTCGGCCGTAACAATCGCGGGATCGGAGCTCTCGACGACGTACGACAGGGACTGACCGTCGAAGCAGAGACCGTATTCCATCCGGTAGTCGCGAATGGCGTAGATGGCCGTCGGCGATTCGCAGGTGAGCGGTTCCAAAGGGCTCTCGCAAGCGAGCGCGAGCAGGGCGAAGAGGGGAAACAGGCTACGCATGACCGTTGCTCCTTTCCGTTTGGGACGCGCCTTCATCGTCGCATGCAATAGAAGTACACCCGCGGGGCGGCACCTGTTCCGATTCGGCTGTCGTGGGCCGGCGGCGGATCGATACACCAAGGGCGTTCGGTCCGGCATCTCCAATGTCGGTGCAGCCTCTCGGGAATCATGGAGGGGAAACCCTGAGTAGACCGCAAGGGAAAGCTCCCCTCGCTGGGGGGCCTTCCCTCACCTGGCAGGACAAGGAATGCCACCGTCAGCCGTTCAGCCGTCGAGAGCGACGCCTCCCCCTGTTTCGGTGCCGCGATCCTCTCCACCCACGAGGATGTCGAGTTCCTTGGCCGGAAGCCCGAAACCGGGGGTACTCCTACCCCTCCCGGGAACGAGTTCGTTGCGTTACGGTGGATCCTCCGGCCTCGGATTCCGCCAAACCGCCCCCAAGGCGCACAGAATGGCCGTGAGAGCGGTTCTCCGGGCTTCGTGGGGCACGGGCTTGGATAGCTGCCACCCGTCGGCCAAGGAACCACCTAGGGGCGGATCCTCAAGCCCGCGCCGGTCACGACGGGGCTACGCTCGGCGGTGGCCCCCGCGACGGGATTCGCGGGGTGGAGCACCTCGCCGCCCGCAGCTCCTCTATAGCGGGCCGGAAACGCCGGGTCAGAGGAGGAGGGGGCGCAGCCCCCCACCAGGCCGTAGTTTTGACACGGCTAGCTCAAGCTGCGATAAAGGGCTTGGTGACGATAGGCCGCCGATACCACCCCAATCCCACAGGCTCCCGCGATGCGCGACCCCAAGACCAAGGCCAAGCTGTTGCTGGCGGTGCATACCCTCAACCAGACTGCGGTCTACACCAAGAACATGATTGCCTTCGAGGGTGATTTCCCGCACGACGTAGAGCTGGCGCTATGCCTTTACGAGAAGCCGGGCGGAGGGTTCGAGTTTACGATCGCGGACAACCCTCCGCCACCAGAAATACCTGAGCCGCCCGAATTCGATGACGTGCCCAGACCCGTCACAACCGTTGAACTCAAGGATACGGTGACGCTGTCGGTTAGCCGCCTTGTTCTCCCCGCCCTACCGCCAACGCTGCCCGAGGACCCGACCGCAGAGGAAAGGTGGGAGTATCTCCTAGATATCCTAAAGCAGAAGGCAGCGGACTGACGTATAGCCGGATTCGGGGTGGACTTGGTGTCAGCGGAAACGTAAGGCCCTTGCCGGTTCCCCAGAGAAGTGGTGCGATGGACGCCCCGCCCATCGAGAGGCCCCGTGGCCACGGGGAGGGCTGACGAGGGGGCCTTTGCCCCTTTGATTCTGACAGCCCCGCGCTGCTTTCCGAGCGGCGCGCACGGGATGTAATATAAACTGCTTCTGGGTGAGTGACCCCTCCGGCGAAGCACGCGGCCCGAGAGGTCTCGGCCCCGTCCTCCTGCGGCATGGATGGCCGCTACCGGCCCGGGTGCGGCAGTCATTCCTCGCCAATCGCTTCGGTGAGACTCCCGTCTACCGGAAGGCTACGGCCTACTAGCGCGCCAGCGTGTCAGGCGACTACCGTAGTTGACGTCGGTGGCGACTGTGGCCCGGGCCATTCGCGCGGCAACCGTCGCAGGGTGCCATCCATTCCCCAATGAAGGGGGCTACACGGACCCTTAGAGGAGCAGTTGGTGAACCGGATCGTTCTTGGCGACAACCTCGAAGTGCTTCGGAACCTCCCTGACGGGTTGGCCGATCTCGTCTACGTCGATCCTCCGTTCAACACGGGGCGAACCCAGAGCCGAACCCGTATCAAGACCACACGATCCGAGAACGGGGATCGAATCGGCTTTCAGGGGCGTCGCTACGAGACCTCCACGGTCGGCACCAAGAGCTTCCACGACAAGTTCGACGATTACATGGCCTTCCTGGAGCCGAGACTGCGGGAAGCGTACAGGATACTGGCCCCGCACGGATCGTTCTACCTCCATGTCGACTACCGGGAAGTCCACCGCTGCCGGTTCCTGATGGATGACCTGTTCGGGCCGGGCAACTTCCTGAACGAGATCATCTGGGCCTACGACTACGGGGCACGGCCGAAGACGCGCTGGCCCGCGAAGCACGACAACATCCTCTTCTACGTCAAGGACGCGAGCAACTACGTCTTCAATGTGGACGAGATCGAGCGCATCCCCTACATGGCCCCCGGCCTGGTCGGACCCGAGAAGGCCGCCCGCGGAAAACTCCCGACCGACACTTGGTGGCATACCATCGTCCCGACCAACGGGTCCGAGCGAACAGGCTACCCCACGCAGAAGCCGCTGGGCATCCTCCGGCGCATCGTCACGGCCTCATCACGGCCCGGTGACGTGGTACTGGATTTCTTCGCGGGGAGCGGCACAACCGGGATGGCGGCCCACGAACTCGGACGCCGCTTTATCTTGGTTGACAACAACCCCGAGGCGCTGGAGGTCATGGCGAAGAGGTTCGCGGACGTAGGCGAAGTTCGCTGGGAAGGATTCGATCCTTCAGGTCTCCAAGAGCCACGCGGCCAACCTGACCTGTTCGGAGGAAGGCAGTGACTACGGGGCCGAGGGGCCGGATAGGGGACCCGGAGGTCGGTTTGCTGGCGTCGATCGCTGGCACCCTCCGTGACGACTACGTGAAGAGCGCCGAAGCTGACCCGTGGTCCGATAGTCCCTTCAAGTGGATCAAGACGCGACCATCCAGACAGGTCGGCAAGATCGGAGAACAGCTAGTCGCGGGATGGTGCGCCGCGAAGGGCTTCGACGTTACCAAGAGCGGAGACTCCGAAGCCGATCGGGTAATCGCCGGCAAACGAGTCGAGATCAAGTTTTCCACCCTCTGGAAATCGGGCGTCTTCAAGTTCCAGCAGCTGCGTGACCAGGACTACGAGTACGCCATCTGCCTCGGCGTTTCTCCTTTCGACGCTCAGTGTTGGGCGATCTCCAAGGAAACCCTGCTCCGGCATGTCATCGGAGTGACGCCCCAGCACACGGGTGCGGCAGGAAGTGACACGTTCTGGTTGTCTTTCCGAGCCGCTGCCCCCCCTGGTTGGCTTGACCGATGCGGTGGCCGTCTCGCCGATGTTCATGGCATCATCAGCACTTGGTAGCTGGAGCGCCGGCACGGTACCTCCGGCCAGTACGGCAACCGGTTCCTCGACCACCAAGCCCCACCGCGCCGCTACGGCCGTGAATCCTTCCACGCCCAAACGGGAGAGCGTTTTCGTGGTCCGCGCAATGCTACTCCTTTCCTTGTTCCTGGCGAGTTGCGCCGAGCATACGATCGCGCCCGACATGCTACCGCCGAATCAGCCGCCGACGGTGTCGGGGTCGATTCCAGACCAACGGCTGTCGGGGCCTGGCGAGGCAACCACGCTCGACGTGTCGGGACACTTCAGCGATCCAGACGGCGACGCACTGGCCTACGCGGCCGCAAGCTCGGACACTTCGGTCGTCACGGTCTCAATGGCGGGGAGTGCGGCAACGCTCACGGGCGGAAGTACTGGGGGGAAGGGGCGAGTGACGGTGACAGCCCGCGATTTGAAGGGAGCGGCAGCGTCTGCGACGTTTGGGGTGGTGGTAAACCGTGCGCCGGTGGCGTCGGTGGAGATACTCGCTCAGACGCTGTGGCACGGGGCGACACGGGTGGACATGGACCTGACCGGGGCATTCAGCGACCCGGATGGGGACGACCTGACGTACACGGCCGGCAGCTCGGACACCTCCGTTGCGTCCGTGGAACTACATCCCGGCCCTGTGGTGAGCCTGGCGGGGCCGGTTCAGGGCGAGGCGACCGTCACGGTCACGGCGAACGACCCCGACGGCTTGGAGGCACGGGCCGTCTTTCCCGTGGCGGTGGTTGAGAACCCTGACCAGGCCATTCTTTGGGCGCTACGCGAGGAGTTCGTCGCCATCGCCGACCGCGGAGGCGGGACCTTCCGCCTCTCCTCCCCAAGCATACCGGAGGTCTGGCGTTGGGACGTGCCACTTGGGGACTGGTACGGGGTTGACGTGAACGGTGCGGGGCGCGTCGTCTGCCTGGGCGTCTGCTGGGCAAAGGAAGAGGGTGGGCTACTGCAGAGGCTGAGTACACGGGGCGGCGTTCCCCCGGAATTGGGAAGCCTCGAAGCACTGGAGTATCTGGCTCTCGGCATTGGGATCGGACCGAGTCCTGGTTTCGGCGTCGGGGCCGGATCGATCCCGGTCGAATTGGGCGCGTTGGCCAACCTTGAGGTTCTGCATCTTGGTGGATGGTTGACCGGACCAATCCCGCCGGAGTTCGGCGACCTCGCTGCACTGAAGGGCTTGAGCCTCAGGGGCTGGCATCTTTCCGGCCCGATTCCTCCGACCCTCCAGAACCTTGCCAATCTGGAGCGGCTCAGCATCGGCACCATGAGCAGGGCTGATGGTGGAAGTACCGACGTTTGCGTTGGGTCCGACTCCCTCGCTGCTTGGCTGGTGGAGACAATGGGGTGGTCGCCGGACCAGGTGCGTCGCTGCCGCGGCTCGGCGCACCTGATCCAAGTGGTTCAGTCGCGTGATGCCTCCGTACCGTTAGTCGCGGACCGGTCGGCGGCGCTGCGGACATTCGACATAGCGCCTCCGGCTCGCGCCCGGTTCTATCTGGATGGGACCGAAGTGCATGTGGCGGATGTCTACGAGATCGCTTTCGACGCCGCTGAAGGGCAGGCCATGTACGTCGATACGATAGCGCCAGCGGCCGTCATTCCCCGTTCCGTGGTGCAGCCGGGTCTCGAAATGGTCGTCGAGTGGGACCAAGGCCGCTTTCCTCAGGAAGGGTGCCAGACGATCAATGTGGTACGGCTTCCGCCGTTGGAGCTCACGCTGGTCCCGTTAGTAAGTAGCAATCCCCATCGAGACGACAGTTTCACTCGTCGCCTCGTGGAACAGGTAGACCAAATGGCTGCCGAGCTGAATCAAGTGGGGTTTGGGCTGCTGCCAGCGCACGGATGTCGGCTGCCCCCGTGCGGTCCAGGATCATTTGGGGTGGAAGTGAAGACGCACCCCATAATCGGGGTTTTCGAAACGAATCAGCGGCGGGTACACAGTGCCGAGACCTTTCTGGGTGCCGTAGGGGTAATTCGGCAATTGGAAGGCGGTACAGGCTACTGGATGGGGATCGTGGGAGGCGAAGGGCCTGGAGGCTTGGCTGTAGTCGGCGGCTACGTGAGTTGGTCCGCCCCGGAGTCCGCTGAGCACGAACTCGGCCACAACTTGGGTCTCAGGCATCCTCCGAACCCCGCGATTAATCGGCGTGGGGAGTGGTGCGACGCTGTGATAACCTTCGATTCAGACTACCCCTACAGAGGCGGTCGGATCGGGGCGTGGGGCTACGACTTGGGATACCCAAGGTTCGTGCCGCCAAACACGCCGGACCTCATGACCTATTGCTATCCCTCCGAGCTGACGCGCACGGGTTTGGAGCAACCTTTCCCTGGGTACGGCGTGTGGATCTCCGACTACCACTACAAGAAGGCACTAGACCATCGGCGGCGTCGTTCGCCACCCTTCCCGGCCCCCAACGAACCGGTCTGGAGCCTGCTGCTCTGGGGCGGCTACGATGCGGTAGATGGCGCATACTTGGAACCTGCGTTTGTGGTGGATGCGCCACCCTCGTTCCCTGAGCAACCCGGCCCGTGGAAGCTGGAGGGCCGGGACAGCGGCGGGCGGGTGCTGTTCTCGCTGCCGTTCGCCATGCCCGAAATCGCGGACGTAGGCGAAGCCGCCGGCGGCTTCGCCTACACGCTGCCGGTCAGGCCAGGGTGGGAGGATCTGGCCAGCGTCACGCTGACGGGACCCGGCGGCACGGCGACTCTGGACGAATCGACGAACCGCCCCCTGTCGATCTACCGCGACGGGGACGGCAAAGTGCGAGCTATTCTGCGCGGTGATCCGGTGCAGGCAGACGGCGCTGCCGGCCTTTCGGCCGGTGTCGCGCTCGACGTGGTGACGAGCCGGGGAATACCCTCTCCGGTCGCGTGGCGGTGATGAAGACGCGATCCCGATATCTGGCTGAGATACGAAGGTGATCGGTGCCTCGGTGACGTGGGCGCGGCTCTCGAACCGATTCGGCGGAGGCGAGTGCGTCAGAGGCGGTTTTCTGCAGTTTTTCAATTCAACACCGGAGGGACAAGAGAGAGAACCATGACCAAAGAGAGAGGACGCAGGAGCTTGCCTGGGGAACTCCGAGAGGGAGAGCGATTGACGCGAATCTACCGCGAGGACATGCTGATGGCCGTCTTGACTGATGGTAAGAAGTGGACCATCGCGGAAATCCAAACGAGGTTGCGGCGTGCTGGCTTGGCTTCCATGAGCAACAAGGAAATGAGAAAGAGGTTGAAAACCCTCGTGGAAGAAGAAGCGATTGGTCGGCGTACCCACCCAGCAGCAAGGCCGCCCGGAGGCCTATGGGTTGCCGCAACAGCGGTGACCAGACGACATGGATAGCTTCACGGGAATGAGGTCGGGGAGGGCCGTCCAGGACCTCCCGCAGAGATAAGGCACGGGCGCGGGAGTCCCGCCGTTCAGGGCCGGTTTTCCCGCTCTCGCGGCTCGGTCCAGCAAAGTCCAGTACAACGGCAGGAAACGCAGATCGTGCAGCCCTGTAACAAGTTAGACGATTCCCTGCCGGGATTCGGACTTTAGGTGCTCCGCCCGTCCGGCGGATCGCCGTCAACGATCAACCTCATGAGGCCATGTTGCGAGCGATCGGGGTCGAGGACCGGATCGTCGCGGTCGGCGGGCACAACAGCTACCACGATGACCTGCGCCGTCTGGCCCGGGCGGGCGAGATCCAGCAGATCGGCTATGGCTGGCACATGCCCCCGACCCTCGATGCGCTGGTGGCGGCGGGGCCCGACGTGCTGATCGCGCGCATGGCCGACCTCACCCACACCCAGCACATGGAGCGGGTCGAATCGCTGGGCATTCCGGTGGTGCCGACCTTCATCGATGCGGAGCCGCACTACATGGGGCGCGTCGCGTGGGTGCTGCTGATGGGCCTGTTGACGGGGAAGGAGGCTGAAGCGGAAGCGTTCGTCGAGATGGTCGCCCACGAGGTCGACCGTCTGAAGTCCCTCGCCGCAACCCAGCCGCGCCGGTCGATTCTCTGGGCCTGGTTCAGGGGCGGTGGCAATCGCTGGGCCGTTACGCAGCGCAATTCCGATGCGGGGCTCATTCGCGACGCGAACGCGGAGCTCGTGCTTGGTGCCGAGGACGATCCCGAACTCGATACCTTTTCCGACCTTTCGACGGAGCGCCTCCTGCGGGACGCGACCGGTGCCGATTGCTGGATGATCCGCGACCCGTTGTCCCCGAAGTTCGACGACCGGGACGTAATGGCGCGCTTCAAGGCGTACCGGGAAGGCTGCGTGTTCTGGGAGCCGGGCAGGCGCCATCCCGCCGCGGATACATGGGAGATATGGGAGATGGGGGAAATCCGGCCGGACTGGCGCCTCGCCGACATCGTGAAGATGGTGCATCCGGAGTTGCGCGACGGCGAGTGGCGCTACCTCGCACAGGAAGCGTGGGATTAGAGCCATGTCCGCACGGGTGAGTACCAGTGTCGCCGTCCTCATCGCCGCGCTCGGCGCGCTCGCCCTGCTGACGCTGACCTACGGGCAGATCGCGCTTCCGCTGGCCGACACGCTCGGCGCGCTGACCGGTACGCAGTCGACCGACCTCGCCCGGCAGATCGTCCTCGATATTCGCCTCCCACGCGTCGTTGCCGCGATCGTCGCGGGGGGTGCGCTCGGGATGGCGGGGGTATTGATGCAGGCGCTCTTCCGGAACCCGGTCGCCGACGCGTGGTCCCTCGGCCTTCTGGCGGGTGGCCAGCTGGGGGTCGCGCTCACCGTGACCGCGGCGGCGTTCGCGGGTCCCGCGGCCGTGTCGTTCCTCACCCTCTTCGAAGGCCCCAGCATCACCCTCGCGGCCGCTGTGGGCGTTGCGATCGCGGCGTTCGCCATGCTTGCTCTCGGCCGCCGCGTCGGGGCCATTACGCTGCTAGTGATCGGCCTCATGCTCGGGTTCACGTCCCAGGGCCTCACGAGCGTTCTTCTTCACTTCGCGGCTCGCGCCGGTGGCCGGATCTATGGCGGATGGCAGGATGCGAGCTTTGCCGGCGTCGCTCCCGAGGCGCTGCCATGGCTCGCACTGCCGATCCTTCTGGGTGCCTGCGCTGCCGTCGCGACGGCCAAATCGCTCAGTTCGCTGCTGCTTGGCGAGACCTATGCCCGCAGCCTTGGCGTCAAGGTGACGGCGTTGAGACATGCCGTTCTCGCGGCAACCGTGCTTCTGGTGGCACCCGTCGTGGCCTTCTGCGGCCCGGTGAGCTTCGTCGGCCTCATCGCGCCCCACTTCGCCCGGGCGCTGGCCGGAACCGCGCGGATTCTGCCGCTCCTTCCGCTCGCCGCACTCGGCGGTGCACTGCTCGCCCTTTCCGGAGACGCCATCATTCATGCGCCGTGGGAGCAGCACTTCCTGCACCTGAACGCGATCCTGGCCATCGTCGGCGCTCCGGTCGTCATCCTTATCCTGATCTTCTCGCCGGCCGTCAGGCAGTGGCGCTGATGCTGGACCTGCAGTCCCTCACCGTGGGCTACCGCAACGCGCGGGGCGCGGTTGTGTCCGATATCGACCTGTCGGCCGCTCCGGGCGACTTTGTCTGCATCCTCGGACGCAACGGGTCCGGCAAATCGACGCTCATGCGGACGATCGCGGGGCTGCAAACAGCGCTCGACGGAGCAGCGTTGCTCGACGGCGAGGACATCGCTTCCATGCGTCCGGCCACACGCGCGCGCCGGATCGCCGTTGTGCTGACGGAGCGGCAGTTTAATCCGGGCCTCCGTGTCGACGACGTCATCGCGCTCGCGCGGCAGCCCTTCACGGGCTGGCAGGGTGGACTGGCGGAGGACGACAGGGTCGCGATCACCGACGCGGTTGCGGTCACCGGGGTCGAGCCGTTCCTGCGCCGCTTCTTCAGCGACCTGAGTGACGGCGAGCGACAGCGCGTGATGATCGCGCGGGCGCTCGCCCAGACCCCGCACCTCATGATCCTCGACGAGATCACGGCCTTCCTCGATCTGCCGAGCCGCGTCGAGATCATGGCAATGCTGCGGGATCAGGCCAGGGAGAAGGATCAGATCGTTCTACTCTCGAGCCACGATCTGGACCTGTCGCTTCAGCTTGCGGACAGCGTCTGGCTGCTCGACGATGCGGGTGGCTTCTCGGTCGGCACGCCGGACGAACTGAGCCGGAGCGGCGCGATCGGCGGCGCCTTCGACACCGGCGCGATCCGGTTCTCGCCCGAGCGTGGGCGGTTTGAGATCGGGGCGGCCGGAGTCGGTTGCAGGCGAGAGGCCTGATTGCTTAGCGTAGTGGCCGAAGGCTTTCGACCTTGTCCGTGCACCGCAGGAGATCCCATGTCTACGTTCGTGTTGGTTCGCCGTGTCCAGGCATTGGACACCCCGGCGTGCGGACCTCTCTCAGCACTTCCTGCGGAGCAGGTCGCTTGCGGCTAGCCTGATCACTCAGGCTCCTGTCAATCGAAGCGATCTGGTCGTCGAGATCGGGCCAGGTCGGGGTATTCTGACCCGAGAACTGGCCCGTCGATGCCGCGAGGTTGTCGCGGTCGAGTTCGACGGCGCGCTGTCGGAAGGCCTTCGCAAGCGCTTCGTGAGCGACAGCCGCGTCACAATCGTGAATGCCGATTTCCTGCGTTTTCAGCTGCCCGATGTCCCTTACAAGGTCCTCGGGAACATTCCGTTCAATCGGACCGCAGCCATCATCCGGCGGCTTGTCCAGGCCGATTCTCCACCGCAGGACGCCTGTCTCGTGATCCAGCGTGAAGCGGCCGAACGGTTCGCCGGCAGTCCCTTTGCCCGCGAGACGCTGTCCTCGCTGCTCCTCAAGCCGTGGTGGCAGATCGAGATCGCGCGGCGCTTTCGCCGTACCGACTTCGATCCCCCTCCCGGCGTCGACGTCGTCGCGCTCTGGCTCGCCCGCCGGACGAGACCGCTCGTGGACCGATACCAGGCGGTGGACTACCGTCGCTTCATCCAGAGTTGCTTCGGTCGCGACGGCCGCTCGATCAGGCGGTGTCTGCGACCCCGATTCACGCGAACGCAAATCCGTCGGCTGAGCCGGGATCTCAGGTTCGATCCTTGCAGACCACCGAGCGGCCTCACCTTCGACCAGTGGCTCGCATTGTTCAGGTTCTAGAGGCTGACGCGGTCGTAGGGGGCGATGGCGCGCTGGTGTATTTGTCGCCCTAGATTGGCGGGTTGATGCGCCCTGCGACTTTACCGAAGAGGCAATGTACCGGACCTGCATGTTCTGCAAGAAGCCCCTCGGCTCCAACGAGGTCGTGGAGGCCTTTCCGGTCGGCCGTCGCCTGGCTTTCGATCCGGCGAAGGGCCGCCTCTGGGTGGTTTGCCGCAACTGCGAGCGCTGGAACCTTACTCCCCTCGAAGAGCGCTGGGAGGCGGTCGAGACCTGCGAAGGGCTTTTCCGCGCGACGCGGATCCGCACTTCCACCGAGAATATCGGTCTGGCCCGGCAACCCGAAGGCCTCGAACTGGTGCGCATCGGCGAGCCGCTGCGTCCCGAATTCGCTGCCTGGCGCTACAGCGACCAGTTCCATCGTCGGCGCAGGCGCTGGATCGCGGCCGGGTCGGCGGGCTTCGCGGCGAACATCGCTACCTCGTTAACCATCCAGGCGGCGACGGGCGGATTGATCGGTGTAGCTGGGGCAGGTGCACTGGGCGGCGGTGCCGCCGGGCTGGCCCTGGTGACGGTGCAGAGATTGCTGAACAGGCAGGCCAATTCAGCGCAGTTCCGGCGCACCGACGGCACGCGCTGCAAGCTCACACGGGAGCAAGTCACCCAATTCACGCGGATACGAGCCGACGACCACGAACCGGGGTTTCGCATCGAGATCCACAAGGGATCGCTTTCGAAGAAGGGTCCGGACTTGTTCGTGGGAGACGATGCCGCGCGAGCCATCAACGCTGTTCTCCCCCTCGTCAATGGCGCAGGCGCTGTGACTCATCACATCCGGGAAGCGGTGTCCCAGATCGAATCCCACGGCGATCCACATCGGTTCATCGTCGATGCCGCCGGGCGAGCAGCCGCTACCACCGGGCGCGGATTGCCCACGCTCGGGCGCCGGTGGAAGGCCTGGCTGTCCGGGCCCGGCTTTGTCCGCACGATGTCCAAGCCCACGCGGCTTGCGCTGGAGATGGCGCTGAACGAAGAGCAGGAACGGCGCGCCCTTGAGGGCGAACTGGCTCAGTTGGAGGCGGCGTGGCGCGAAGCCGAGGAGATCGCGGCGATCGCCGACAACCTGTTCCTTCCCGAGCACACCGACGAGTTTCTGGACCGCCACAAGCGTCGGGGAGGGTCCGGCGGGGCTTTCTGATCGTGCGTCTGGCTCAGCCAGCTGGCATGATTCGTGCCCGGACGACGTAGTTCACGTCGAACTCGTCCGTCACGACCAGCCATGCGAGTTCGCCACGCACAACCGGGGCAACCAGGTCCAACAGGTTGAGACCGGGGCCAGGACTGGTCGTTCCGAGATGGGCACCGTCCCGCGAGTAGACGTCGAACAGGACTCCGCCGTCCGGCGCGGGCGTTCGGACCCACAGGTTGCCCTCGTACGACGCGAAGATGTCCTCGACGGCGGGTCTGACGGTCGGGACCCGGGACCAGTCCCATTCGCCCACACCCATGTTCGATGTCATCCGCCTCATCATGTCGATGACGGAATCCCGCTCGACGGTGGGCACGGGGACGGGAGGTCGTCGCGTCTCGACAATCAGGGTCGTGTCACCGCCCGGTTGCCAACGCTTGATGCGATATGCCGGGTCTCCGTCCCGGCTGGACCAGAAGACGCCTCGGCCGTCGATGTAGCGGACTTCCTGCGCGTAGAACGGGATCGAATACGCCATGTAGCCGCCGCCCATCTCCTGGTAGAAGGCGCCGGGCTGGTCGGAGGGATCGAACTCCTCGTCTTCCGGGCCGTCGCCCGGCAGCGGCAATGAATCCACCTGCGTCATGGTCAGGTCGAAGACGCGAAGCAGCGCCCGGTTCCGCGTCCTCCAAGGCCTGTAGATGCGGCTGCCGTCCACCATGGCACCGTTCCAGGTCGCGTTGAAGTTGCCGTCGGCGAACGGAAAGGACTCGATGAACCCGTCCTCGGGATCGAAGACCGACATCCGCCCGTTGCGCGCATCCGGGACCCAGAGACGCTCGCCGGGACCGAGCATCAGGCCGTTCGCGTCCGCGAACTCCCCCGGTCCCTGTCCACTGCGGCCATGAGTTGCGATGTGGGCGCCATCGGCACCGAAGACGCGCAGCTCCTGTGCCTGGGAATCGAGGATGGCGAACCCGCCGCCGTCCAGCGCGACGAGGCCATGCAGATACCCGAACGCGTCCGGCCCCGGACCTTCCATCGAGCCGACCCGCAGTTCCTCTTCCAGCGCCCAGGTGGGGGATGCCTCCGCTGGCGGGATGTTCGTGACGTGAACCATGCCGGAAGGCAGGGTGTCCCGCAGGGTGGTCCAGTCGCTCCGGGACCCGGCGTCGCCGCAGCCGATCAGGGCGACCGACGCCACGACGGGCAGCGTCCCACGCGGTCGCACGATCAGCGCCTGCGCTCGGCTGCCTGGACCAGGCGTCGCAGCGCGGCGATCTCGTCCTGGATCGACCGCTCGATTTCGTCGGCGCGACGGTCGCCGTCCCACTCCTCGATCTGCTCTTCCAACTCCCTGATCTTCCCGTCCAGATCGTACTGCTCGATCAGGGCCTCGATCTCGCTGATCCTGCCGTCGAGGTCGTATCCCTCGATCCGGGCCTCGATCTCTCCCATCTTGCCGTCGAGGTCGTATTCCTCGATCTCCTGTGTGATCTCGCCCACTCGCTGGTCCAGATCGTATGCCTCGATGGCCTGACGAATCGACTGCACCGCGCGCTCGGCACGCTCCAGCTCGACCTGAATGTCGGCCAATTGCTCACGGACGTCGTTCCCGGATTCTTCCCGAAGCCACCGTTCCATGCGGGCCATTCCACTTCGCAGGGCGGCGACCCCGCGTTCGTAGCCCTCGATCGCACGTTGCAGACCGGCGTCGTGCCGTTCGTGAGACCCGATCTGGCGACGCAGACTTGCAACGTGCCGTTCGTGCGACCCTGTCTGCCGCTGCAGGCTCGCGACATGCCGTTCGTGCGACCCGATCTGGCGATGCAGACTTGCGACGTGCCGTTCGTGCGACCCGATCTGGCGGCGCAGGCTGGCCGCCCTGCTGCGCACCTCCCAGGCCTCGCGCGAGCCCCCCATCGCGGTCAACATCAGGTTGCGCCAGTCGCGAGCTTCATCGTCGAAGGGCTGGGAGCGGCCATCGATGCTCCACTCGTACTCCAGGCCATCCAGGCCGGAGGTAATCACCATCCGGTGAAGCCGATCGGCCTCTGACTCAAGAACCAGCCAACTGCCGGAATCCATGCTGGCGACAGCGGTGCCGTCTTCATTCATGACGACCTCCCCGCTCGTGCGCATGCAGAGCAACATCCCGTCCTCGGATAACTGTACCGTCATCGACTCCCCGTCCCGCCTTATGCCGGTAAAGCTCCCGGATCTGCATTCGAACTCCTGCAGTCCGCGGGCTTCCGGCACTGCCGGGGCAGCCGCGATCGGCCCCGTCGTGGTGGGTTCGGACGGCGCTCTCTCGGACGGTGGAGCTGGCGCCGGCGCCTGAAGCGCTGCGGGTGGCGGGGTGTCGGTCGGACTTTCGGGGAGACCCGCGATCTCAGCCGGGGGCGCAGGGCTTTCGGTCGTATCCATGCGGACGGGTCTGGCACAGGCTGCAACGATGCCTGCCACACCGATCAACGCCAGCGCGGCAGAGGTGCGGAGTTGCGAAAAACGGGGCCGATGCGGCTTGAGAATGGACATGATTCTGCTCTCCAGATGCGGGCGTTGTACCACGGGCAGTGAGAGGACGGTTGGGCCAGGGACGATTTCGGACGCCAGTGAGAAGAGATGGCGGGCATACGCTGAAGGGCGTACTCCAAGTGCCAGCACCTCCTCGTCGCACGAGCGCTCCGTGGCGGCGGCCGCGAGGCGTGATGCGAGCCAGATCAGGGGGTGGAACCAGTACAGAGCGACCACGGTGCCGCCCACAAGTCGCCACAGTGCGTCCCGCCGACGCACATGGACCAGCTCATGCGACACGACCGCCTCGCGCCGGCCGGACGTCCAGTCCCTTGCGGACGCGGGAAGCAGAATCACGGGCTTCAACGGACCGCCGGTCATGGGCGCGGGGACTTGAACACTGGACAGGATTCGAGCGTCGGCACGCACGCGCAGGCGGTGCCGGAGCCTGTCCGTCGACCGGATCCAGTCCGGGTCCTGAAGCGGGGTTGCCCCCCGCACGAGTCTTCGGAAACGAAGGGCGGCCGTGGCGAGGGAGACGAGCCCGGCCGCACATCCGAGTGCCCAGATGAGGAACACGCCAACCGCCGGGGTCAGCGGGATCGGGCCGTCCGCCCCTGCGGCGCGCGGGAGGTCTCTGGTCGGGGGTGAATTGAGCGATTGGGGCTGGCGTACCGCGCCGAAGGGACCTGCCGTCGGTGACAGGTCGCTGATTGCGTATTCCGGGAGATGGTGCTCGCTTGCGGCGGTCGTGGCGGGAAGAATGGGAAGCACCCACGAAGGGCCCAGCAGGCTCAGCCCGGGCAACGCGAGCAACACCGCGAAGGTTGTCGTCCACAATAGATGCAGGGTCCTGGCAGACCCGCGTCTTGCGAACCATGCGAGCACGAGGGCGATGGACAGGACCACCGTGACCTTCGCAACCAGAGCCATGGCCTCCGCCGCAGTGATGGGCAGTCCGGTCATCGTCCGTCCTCCTCGGCCTCATCGATCATTTGCTTGATGCGTTCGCGCTCGTCCGGCGTCAGGTCGCCTTCACCGAGCTCGAGCAGCATCGCGACCGCGCCCTCGACGCTGCCACCGAAGAACGTCCGCAGGACCCGATGCATTGCCGAGCGTCGCGCCCGCATGACAGGCAGCGTCGGAGAATAGACGTAGCGGGAACCATCCGGCTTCCGTTCCAGATGTCGCTTGCCGACAAGGATGCGCAGGATCGAGCGGACGGCCGAGTCCGTCGGCGGGTCAGCCAGACGCTCCCGTATCTGGACCGCCGTGCCCGCGCCCAACTCGTACAGGACATCCATGACCTCGCGTTCGCGTCTGCTCAGTGGGGGAAGCTGGCTCACGATACCGTCGCTCCATTCGGCGGTGTTCGGGTCCGGCCTTCACGGCCGGGATCTCCGGTCGAATGGAATCGTAACACATGAGTGTTGAAAACTCAACACTCTGTGCCGAGGATGGACAAACCCTGAATCCGGATTCATGCTGATTCATGCATCGACCAAGCCCTGCGCGATGGGACCGAGCAGCACGACGTTGCGTGAGAATGTAATGTTTGGTTGTCAGGACGTAATCTCTTGTTTACGCTATTCCCCGCGCGGATAGCCGCAATGTGAACCGAATCCGGAATCGTGATGTCCCAGCCCCAGAACTACGCGAACCACTCCAGACGCCCTCCCCTGCTGTTCCTCGTGGGGTGTTATCTGTCAACGGCCGCTACGGCAGGCATCGGATACCTGCTCGTCGTGGACTTCAGCGCAGGGACCCTGGCTCTGTTCGTGGTCGCCGCCTGTACGGCGATAGGCCTTCTGTATGCACGGCGCTTCTCGACGGGCGTTCAGGACCGGGTGATCCGTCTGGAGGAGCGCCTCCGTCTGGAGAGGATTCTGCCGGATGAACTGAAGGGCGAAATCGAGCAGCTGACGACGGACCAGCTAATCGCTTTGCGCTTCGCTTCCGACGCGGAACTGCCCGGATTGGTCCGCCGGGTCCTCGCGGGCGAACTCACGGACCGAAAGTCCATAAAGCAGGCCGTCGAGGATTGGCGCGCCGACCACCAGCGCGTCTGAACAGAGGGCGCAGGTTCATTATCGGGTCGGGGCTCGTCCTGTAACTACCAGTCTTCCTCAGGTTCGTCCCAGGTTTCGGCCCAGAACTCGTCCTCCGCGGCCTGCACTCGCTCCAGGTCCACCGGTTCGACATCTTCCGCGTCTACGCGGCCCGTCGTCTCGATTTGATGGACGATCTCGTCCGTTACCCTGCTCCCGGTCTGGTGCCGCAGCCGACGCCGAATCCCCCAGCCGGCCACGCCCACGAGTACAGCGAGCGCCATGAACAGATATCCGGTCACCGCTCCTCCTGGCTTCCTGAATTGCCCGTCCTCGATCCGTTTCTCCCAACAGGCACGACCCGGCCGTCCTCTGTCAAAGACGGACGGGTGTTCGTCCTGGACGGGCAAGCAAAGGACATCCGTGTCTTTGACGCGGAGGGGGAACCTGCACGCAATGGGTTCGGACGGCGAAATCCTGGACTCTCTCGCCCCTGCCGCCAGCGGCTTCGAGCCCCCTTCCGTGGAGGTTCGCCTGCGAACTACCGGATCACCGCGCGCCCGAATCGCCGACGAAGAGAGTGAGGCGAGACAGACGATATCGCCCCCCGGCAGGTGAAGAGCGAGCCCAGGAGTGCGATCGGTGACAGGAGCGCGGGGATGACCTGAGGACGCGTGCGTAGGCTCGTCACCCGCGCCCTACCCCTCCACCACCTGATAAACCACCACACTCTGCACGTCCATTTCATCCCTGAGCACCCCCAGCACGAGCCCACCGGTCACATCGAGGATTCGGAACCTGGGCGGCGTCTCAACCTGTCCCAGCCATTCCCCGTCCGGCGAAATGACAGTGTACGGGGACCCCTCTTCCGGGTAGGCCGGCCGGTAGGAGGGCAGCCACACGTTTCCGTCAGCGTCGGCAAAGGGGGTGCCGAAGAGCGGCACCGGTTGACCGATCATGGCGCGATACCTTGCCATGTCTGCCTGAATGACCTCCTCGAGCCGGGCTTCGGACATTCCGTACATCATCTTGCCCAGCATTCGGTTGTAGGCCTCGCCGTGCTCCAGGAGTTCCTCGGTCAGCAGGTTGGGCCCGGGCCGCCAGCGCACGATCTGGGTTACCGTGCCGTCCTGCAGACGCCAACTGATCTCGGGCCTGTCGGACCTCGTTTGGACGAACCGCCCCGCAGCGGCCGTGACCTCGCCAATGGGCCGGATGATCGGGCCCTCCACCCCCGACCGCTCTCCGTGGTAGTGGTCGTACGACGCGACCGTGTCGAGGGCACCGGTCTCAGTATCGAACAGGGTCATGTGTCCGGCGAGCCACTCCTCCTCTATATCAATCCACAAACGGCTGGGGAATCGGTTCCAGAGCAGCAGCTCACCGGCTGAACCGATCCCCGCCACACCGAAGTGGGCTGCACGAGGCAGGCTCACCATGCGCACGACCGAATCGTCGACGAAGAGCGTGAGGCGAGACTGACGACTGTCCGGCACAAGAACGCTGTCCTGGCCGATGACGAACACCGCGTAGGGGAAGGTGACCTCTCCCGGTCCCTCTCCACGGGTGGCGAGCACCTTGTACGTCGTCCCGTCCGGACTCAAGACGACCACTTCGCCATCCTGATCAGCAACGACCGCGCCTCCATCCGGAAAGAGCCGCCCGGCGTTGGCAAACTGGAAGATATAGTCGCCCGGGCCGCTGCCGTGGCGGTAGATCGGCTCTTCCGCGATGCCGAACGGCGGATTGACCTCCGGCGCGCCGAGATACTCGACGATCCGGACGCCGGCGCTGTCCGAGATCTGGACCGGGATGTCACGTGTGGGTGCGGTGTCGCCACCGCAGGCGACGAGGGCCGCTGACAGGATCGGCAGGAAGTGGTGTCTGGTTCGCATTTTGCCTTTGGACACCAATGGGATCGACAGCGTTTACAGGTACCTGGGCGCGAGAGCCGAAACCGGGTCCGCCGTTCTGAGGTCGAAGCCGGGACGCGGGATGCGGACGCGGCGTGCTCGCGAGAAGTTCAGCAGAAGGCCGGCCTGATGTTCAAGCCGTCCACTTGTCCAGAAGACCGGGACCGCTACAGTGGAAGCGGCACTGCGGTTCCGGGCCACGGAAAGGAGGCCAAGAATGTCCGACGAAGTACGGTATCTGCGCCGCGAGGTGGAACGGCTTCAGGCGCGGTTGGCATCGGTTCAGGGAACGCAGGACGGCTACTACGAGTCGCCGCTGGTCAAGACGGACTGGTTCAAGCTGCGCCGCATGCCCGAACAGGGCCTGGATCGGAGGGTGGCAAGGCAAGTCGTGGAAGACGCCCACGCGCTTGACTTCGACCACCGGCTGAATACGTCTTCCTATGTGAACGTGGCCCTCGACCCCGAGGAAGAGGCGATCGCACTTCTGGGGCTACGGGTCAACCTGGCCGACCAGACGGTCTACCCACAGTCCTACCGGCTCCACGACACGACCGTCAACATGATCGGCAGCCTGTGGAACTGCCCCGAGGGTCCCGACTTCAGGGACTTCGGGGTGTTCCCGGGTGCGGGCACGGCCGGTTCCACCGAAGCCTGCCTGCTGGCTGGACTTGCGCTGAAGTTCCGTTGGCGCGCCTGGTACGCCCAAAGGCGCGGCATGACCGTGGAGCAGGCGGCGGAGGTGCGCCCGAATCTGGTCGTATCCACCTGCTACCAGGCGGCATGGGAGAAGCTGTTCAGGTACATGGACGTCGAGCCGAGGCTCGTCCCGCCCTCGGTCGGAACCTTCACCCTGGATGCCGCCAAGCTCCCGGACGTGATCGACGAGCGCACGATGGGGGTCGTCTGCATCATGGGCAATCACTACGGCGGCCACTACGACCCCGTTCAGGAGATAAGCGACGTCATCGACGAAATCAACGCCGAACACGGCTACCAGGTCGGCATCCACGTCGATGCGGCATCCGGAGGATTCATCGCGCCATTCCAGGATGGCCTGCCGCCATGGGATTTCCGGGTCGGAAACGTTCTGTCGATCTCCGCAAGCGGACACAAGTACGGCGAGTCGATCTGCGGAACCGGTTGGGTCGTCTGGCGACACCGCCAGCGCCTGAGCGAGCAGATCGCCATTGCCGTAACGTATCTCGGGGGCAGGGCGGAGTCGTACACGCTCAACTTCTCCAGACCGGCGGCGGGCGTCTACGTCCAATACTACAAACTGCTCCACTACGGAATGTCCGGCTACCGGCAGTGCTGCGAGAACATGCTGGCCAACGCCGCCTATCTGCGCGCCGGATTGCAGTCGATGCGCTACGGCGGCAAGCCGCGGTTCGTCCTGCTCGACAACGGCGACGACGACTGCCTACCGGTGGTCACGGCCAGGCTCAACCCCGAGTGCCGACTCTCGTATGACGATTTCGACCTTCAGAACGCCCTGGCTCAGCATCATTGGTACGTGGGAAGCTATCGCATGCAGTTCGATCATCCCCTGACGCAGGAGAAGCTGCCCTTGTTCCACGATGCCGATGCCGGTGCGTCCATGTTCCGGATCGTCGTGAAGACCAACCTCACTCGGGGCATGGCGGAGCACCTGCTGGAGTCCATCCGGGCGGGTCTCGAATTCCTGGATTCGATTTCGGCAGATGGCTCGCTGGCGTTCGACACGCACGGCCTTCGGCACAAGGACCAGCGGCGGCTCAGCAACCACTGCTGAGCACCGGAATCATGAATCGGAGGCCATGTCCCCTTATCGCCGGTAGACCTCACGGCGGTGGCCAATGGTGGCAATGAGCACGGTGCGAGTGGCGTCTTCGACCGTGTAGATGATTCGGTAGTCGCCCGCGCGGATGCGAAACAGGCCACTAGACCCCTGAATTCTGACGGCCTGGGCCGGTCGCGCGGTCGTGGCGAGCCCGTCGATCGCTCGGACGATGCGGCGGCGGGCGATGCGATCCGCAATCTTCTTGAGTGCCCGTTCTGCCGCGGGTTTCAGGTAGACGGCGTATCGCGGGGGGTCCGTCAAACTGCGGCGTCGTCCAGCAGAGCGAGCTCGGCCCTGACCTCGTCCCAACGCCGACGACCGGGCTCCCTCAACGCTTCGCGCGCCGCCTCGAGGTCCATTCGGTCCTCGATTGCTTCGAGGAGTTCCAGGTCCTTCGAACTGACCAGGGCTGCGACCGGCTTTCCATACCGCTCAACCGCGACGCGCTCGCCATGGTGGACCACACGGTCGAGGAGGTCGGAGATCGTGCTTCGCAGTTTGGTGGCGGCAACTCTGGTCATCGAGGGGTCCCTCCTTCTCACTAGCAAACCGTAACGGTAATCATATGCAACATATACAAAAGTGCCCTGGCCTAGGAGTCCGTGGACAAACCCTCACGGGCATTCGACCGACGACGCAGCCACCACCTGCTAGTAGCGCTTGGTAGTACCAAAGCGTGCCTTCCCTGCCACCCACAAAGCGCTGCCGATGGGCTTGCGAATCCGTGCAGCCTTCGACGATGTCGGTCACGCGCTTCCCGAAACGGCGCATGATCTCGTCCCGCGCCTTTGGGCCGCCCTGGTCCTCAATGGCGTCGTGCAGCAGCGCCGCAATGGCCTGGTCCTCGTCTCCGCCGTGTTCAATGACGAGGGACGAGACGGCGAGCAGATGCGAGACGTAGGGAGCGTTCGAAGCGTCTCCGACGAGACGCGGTCGGCAGGGCAGGATCACCGATCGGAATGCTCTGGAATCGGTGATCGGAATGGGCCGGAATGAGCCCGATTCTGCAGACGGTGTGTGCACAATCAGCCATGCGCCGGACGGCCTCTTACGAGACGCTTGAGAAGATGCAGAACGATCCGGAAGGCCATCTTTGACGGAAGTCGCAAAATGTACGGCTGACCGACGTTGGTTTGGGCCTCACACCAGCGACCGCCCCTGCGCTCCGTCCACCGCAATACACGCCCCCGTAATCAAACTCGCCCGCTCGGACGCCAGGAACGTCACCACGTCCCCCACCTC
>VXQO01000155.1 GCA_009838975.1 Gemmatimonadota bacterium
CGTCGGGCCCGGCATGGCGGCGGGCCGCCCCGTAGACGCCTCCCTGGGCGGCGTGGGCGGCCGGGGCGAAGCGGGCTACCCGGGCACGGGGGGGGGGGAAGGCGCGGCGGGTGGCGGTGGCGCTCCGGGCCTGGGGCTGATCCGCGTGGGGGTGGCGGGCCGGGCCAGGTGGCCGGCGGTGTGAGGTGCGGGCCGCGACGAGGCGCGTGGCCGCGTACAGCACGATCAGCGTCGCCAGGACCGCTTGGTGCTGGCTGAGCGTGAGCAGGGACAGCGTGTCCCAGAGGCCGAAGAGGGGCGCGCCCAAGAGGTAGCCGGGCGGGTGGTGCAAGGTAGCGGGGGGGAAGGGTTGGAGGGTGGCGGTGTCGCGCAGGGCGGGAATGGCGAAGGGTGTGGAGAAGACAATGAGGGCAGCGACCAGCAAGGATCCCCGGAACCGTCGCACCGGCATGCGGATCGCTCGCCTCACTGCACCGTGGACACTAGGCGTGACGCCCGCTCGCCGACGAGTTCGGCCTGGCTCACAAGTGCTTCTTCGCCGAGTCCCGGGAGCGCGAGTTCCTCCGCCACCGCACCGGCGCGCCGGTGCGCCAGATCACACAGCTCCCGTACGCGCCGCCGCACGAAGGGCGGTGCCATGCCGCACCGTCTTGCGAACCGGTCCCAATCGATGCGGCGCAGTTCTCCCAGCGTACGGCGACCCGCGATGTTCATCGCGAACCTGGGCGTGTACCGTGGATAGGCAACGGTCGACAGCAGGTCGTAGAGCGGGGCCAGCACCACTTCGCCCCGCGGCTTTCTCAGCAGGCTGTAGTTCTTGCCGTGGGCATCCGCGTTGCCCAGCAACACGTGAACGATCGCTGCATCGAGCAGACCGAGCACGGCAACCGCGGGACGGGTACACACCCGTCGCACCAGTTCGAAGCACTCCGGGAATCCGGGCCCGCCGTCCGAGGCATACTTCCTCTGGGGTACAAACCCGAGAGCCTGGCAAAAGTCTTCCTGGTGGAGCCGTTCCACCCTGCCGTCCGGGGCGGTTCGCCGGTCGTAGCGTTCCATCAGCAGGTAGCTGCCGTCCGCCACCACTGCGGGTCGCACCGGTGCGACCGTCAGTCCCATCCGTGACGCAAGGCGCATCGCGAACGCCTCGTTCTCGGTGGGGTGGTCGAGGTCGGGGATCGGCGGCTTGAGGATGTGTGTGGTGGGCTGGCCAGCGACAGGAAGCGCGACACGTTGATCGACCAGCACGACCGGAAGCTTGGATTGGGCTCCAGCCAGGGACATCCGCAAGCCTTCTCCCGGGGCGCCGGCCGGACCCTCGGAGTCCTGTCCGATGCCGGCGAGAAACGGCCGCGTGCGGATGGTCTCCAGCAGAAGCAGCAGCTCGTCGTCCAGGAGTGGCTCGGGCTCCGTTCCCGCCAGAGCTTCGCGCGGTTCCTCGTGGTCAGACAGCAGGGTGAGCGCACCCGCCAACTCCGCTCCGAGCCCAGCCAGGAGACGGAACGTGTTGGAGGGCGATACCCCGAGGGCCGTTGCGACCGCATCGCGTTGCGCGCCCTCCGGCAGGAGTCCCTCGAAGAACGGCAGACAAAGCCGCGCACTGAAGCTCTCCGGTCGCTTGGGCAGCGAGCACGAGATGGGCGGTGCCGACCCGTCCTCGATCCACCGGCCGTCGTAGGTGAAACGCATGGCGCCGTGTCGATCCAACGCAAGGCGGCCGACCGTCGTCCCGGCCCACCAGACGGTCAGTGACCGACTCATTCGGTCGACCACGCCGGCCGCTGGCTGCCGCCGGCCGGGGCCGCCGACCGATCCATGGCCTCTTCACCTGACGCTGCGACTGCTGACGCCGCCTCGCCCCAGGGCATCTCGACGCGCAATGTGCACCCGAGCGTATCGAGGACAGTGATGACCTTTTCCAGCCGGACGGTAGGCTTTCCCCGCTCCAACTCGGACAGGAACCGGACCCCCACCCCTGCCGCGCCGGCCAACTGATCCTGGCGGAGGCCCTGTGCCCGTCTGGCAGCCCGTACGATGCTTCCGATTTCCGCAGGCGTCATTTCGTGAGTCCCTTCCCGATCGGGAAAACCATCGCCGCGGCGCTGGCGACCCGGAGCCTTCATTCAACAATCTGCATTCCCGAACGGGAAAGATTGGTGCCCTGATGGCCCAAGTCAACCTCGGAATGTCCCGAACGGGACAATCAGCCTTCCAAGCGTCGTGGCAAGCGTCGGATTTGCCCGAACGGGAAAACAGTGGCCATTGACGGCGGGAGCGCTGGGCAATCGGCGCCCCCCGCCCCCCCTTACCTCGCAAACGTATGCGAGTACTTCACCAGCAGCGCCCGCCCGGACGACAGCGGACGCCGCGGCCCCAGCCCGTCGTCGCGCACGTTGTTGAAGCCCTCGTTGTAGACGACCCAGAGGTCCGTGCCCTCGCGGAAGTGATAGCGGAAGCGGACGTTCAGGCTCGTCTGGTCGGTGGCGCTGTTGTACTGGCCGAAGGTGCTCATCGAGACCTTCGGGTTCAGCGCCGTCTTGACTCTCAGGCTTGCCAGCTGGGCGGTGGTCGCGACCCCCCGGTCGGCGAAGTCCAGGCGGTTGACCTCGTAGCCCGCCTCGAGTTCCAGGTACTTCGACACGACCCACACGGGCCCCAGCGACAGCCTGACCCGGGTGCCGTCGTAGAAGCTGCCCACCGAGGCCTCGAAATCGCCCCGGAGGAGGTCGCTGCGCGGGAATCTGAGCGTGGACGTCAGTTCGTGGAACCAGTACTCGCCCGCCGGAATCACCACGTCCGAGATCGGGAACGCAGCGCGCACGCTCTCGAAGCTCGACAGCGTTCCGACGGTCAGGTTGGACCCGTCGCGGAAATCGAACTCGATCTCGGGTTTGATCTCGCGGGACTCGGCGCTTCCGTCCGCGTTGCGGGAGTACTGGGCCGTGCTGATCTGCAGCGCGCGCGCGAGCAGCGGTGACGAGTCGTCCCGCATCTGCCGGTAACGCAGCTGGGCGCCCCCGTAGGTGAAGTCCTTGCGCAGCTGGAACCCGAGGCCCGGCAGGTAGTCCTCGCCGGCCCGGATCCCCTCGGCGTAGTAGGAGAAGCCCTCGTCGCGGCGGCGCTCCAGCCGGACCCTCCCCAGCGCCGACTCCAGTCCGCCCGCCTGATCGGCCGCCTCGTCGAAGGTGTGGGCCCATTGGACGATCAGGTATTCGTATCCATACCACCGTATGACCGCGTCCAGGCCGTAGGCGGTGTTGTTGCGGCCGGACGAGCCGAGGCGCGTGGTCAGCATGCCGCCGACGCTCGAGAAGTCGTCGATGACCTGCTGGCGCAACCGAAACACGCCGACGTTTTCGGACGACACGCCGTGGTGCGGGGCGGTCTGCATGTTGAGGAAGCCGAAGTCCGTGCCGGCCCAGCGCCCCACGGCCCGCGCGCCTCCGTAGATGCGCACGATTTCGCCCTGGTCCAGCCCGATCCGGCGGCTGTGGAAGAGCCGGTTGAACATGCCGCCGGTGTTGAAGTCGAAGGTCGAGGCGCGCTCCTGGAAGAACTGCCGCTTCTCGGGAAAGAACAGCGCGAAGCGGGTGAGGTTGATCTGCTGATCGTCCGCCTCGACCTGCGCGAAATCGGTGTTGAGCGTGAGGTCGAGCGCGAGGTTCGAGGTGGGCGAGTACTTGAGGTCGAGCCCCAGCTCGGTGGTTGGATCGCGCTCGGTTCGCCACTGGGCGCGCGGCACTTCCGGCGGCTCGGCGAGCACCGGATTCTGCTTGAAGCCGCCCAGCGTGAACGGGGTCAGGTACACCGGCGCGGACTGCTGTACGTCGCGGAGCACCACGCGTTGCGCCCGCGACGGCTTGGCGAACCCCAGACGCCCCCACCTGGGCTCGATCGGCGGAAAGGTCTGACGCTCGTTCTTGCGGGCCACCGCGCGGTAGAGGATCAGCCCCATCTCCACCTCGTTCCCGGTGACCTGGAATCCCAGCGTCGAGAACGGAATCCGGAACTCGGCGAACCAACCCTCGTCGGTCTGCGTGGTGACCACGTCCCAGTACGAGTTCCAGTCCCAGCTCATCGGCATGCCGTTGGTGAACTCGGCATCGTTCGAGATCGTCCGGTCCTGGCGCACCCCCGACGGGTTCACGGTGAACCAGACCGCGGTCTCGTAGTCGTTGTAGCTGTCGATGATCACCGACAGGATGTCGTCGCCGCTGTACTGGTCGCGGTAGAACGTCCCCGTCCGGATCCCGTCGGGGTCGGAGTCCCACATCCGCCCCGCGACGTAGAGGTAGCTGTCATCGTGCGCCACCCACACCTCCGTCCGCTCCGTGAGCTCCCCGCCGAAGTTGGGCTGGTACATGTACATCCCGAAGGGCGCGAGTTCGTCCCACGCCGCCTCGTCGACGACGCCGTCCAGGACGATCTCGCCCGAGAGGCGGGGGATGGTGATCGGGGAGTCGGGTGAGGGTTGCAGAGGGCGGAGTTGGCCGTGAAGGCCGCCCGGTATCGCCAGGAACGCCGCCAGCAGCGCCCCGGCCAGAGGTGATGTTCTGGTCCGCTTCACGTTGTCGGTTGTCGTCCCGTGGCTACCGTTTCAGCGCGGGAGGGGTCTGCGCTTCGGTGATAACATACTTCATGGCCACCCTGCACCACGAAATCGTTGAGGCTCCCGGGTCGTCGCCGCGGCGGCGGATGCTGCTCCTGCACGGCATCTACGGCGCCGGCCGCAATTGGGGCACTGTCGCGCGGCGGCTCGTCCGGGCGCGCCCGGAGTGGAGCGTCGTGCTGGCGGATCTCCGGTCGCACGGGCACTCGCCCCGTCTGGCGCCGCATACGTTGGAGTGCTGCGCGGCCGACCTGCTGGATGTGGAGGACCACCTCGGCGGGCCCGCCGACGCCGTGCTCGGCCATTCGTTCGGCGGCAAGGTCGCGCTGCTGCATGCCCGCGAGCGGGCGCGGCAGGCGGGGAGCGGCGCCCCTCGCGAGCTCTGGATCGTCGACTCCTCGCCCGCGACCGGTTCTCCCGGCGGGAGCGCGTGGCGGATGCTGGGGGTTCTCCGGCGGCACCCGGGGCCGTTCGGCAGCCGCGCCGAGGCGGTTGACGCGGTGGAGTCGGAGGGGTTTGCGCCGCTGGTCGCCAACTGGATGGCCATCAACGCGGTGCGAACGGACGCGGGGCTGGAGTGGCGCCTCGACCCGGACGAGATGGAGGCCTACCTGCGCGACTACTTCCGCACCGATGCCTGGGACTTGGCGGAGAGTCCTCCGGCCGGGACCGATGTCCACTTCATCCGGGCGCTGGGGTCGAGCGTGCTGGACGAGGCGGCCGTCGCGCGGATTCGTCGCGCAGCCCGGGGCACCGGCCGGAGCGTGTGGGACACCGGCCGCGTCTTCCTGCACGAGGTCGACGGCGGACATTGGGTCAACACGGAAAACCCGGACGCGCTGCACGAACTGCTGGTGGCGGGGCTGCGGTGAGCCGGGGCGGCGCCCGGGCGGCGCTCGGGCCTTCCGCGGCCGTCCCATCCGAGCATCGAAATGTCCCTGGCGGTTTCTGCGGGACCATGTGGGTGGGCGGGCGCGGCGGGATTGTCCCATCCGAGCATGCAATTGTCCCTGCCGGTTTCTGCGGGACCATTGCGGGGGCGGCGGTCATTCACCCCCGGACGTGAAGAGCCCCCGCGCCGGCATCGGCGCGGGGGCCCTCGCAGCACGTGACGACCCGGCAGCCGCAGGGTCATCGCCGCTCTTCAGCTAATGATAAATCTGGAATCCGAAGTTGAAGGAGCGCGGGAAGCCCAGGAACACTTCGGCGTCGTCGGCCTGGTGGTTCCACCGGCCCGCCGCGCGTTCGGCTTCGTCGCGGTAGGCATTGAACCGCGAATTGTCGGTGGCGTCCTGGATGTAGATCTCGTCCAGAATGTTGAAGCCGTGGAGGAACAGCTGGACGTTGCCGCCGAAGGGCGCCGACAGCTCCTCCGACAACCGGTACGACACGTTGAAGTCGAAGACGGTGTATCCCGGGGCACGCCAGGATTGGGTACCGGCATCCGTTTCGCTGGTGCGCGAGAAGGGGTCGAAGTTGGCGTAGTGCTTGCCGTAGGTCCGGCCCAGAAGGCGCATGTACAGACCCCCGGTCGGGAATACCGACAACGCGTAGGCAGCCTGGTACTGGGGGGCGTCGCCCACGTAGAGATCCTTGACGTGGAAGGTGTATTCGAGGGTCTCGGACTGGCGGTCCTCGGCCCTGAAGGCGCCGTCCACATTGTCGGTGTACACCCAGTCGCCCAGGGAGACCGATCCGTCGAAGCGCATGTAGTTCGAGGGCTGGAAAGCCGCCTCGAACTCCACGCCCATGTGGCGCGCGTCCATCCCCAGCAGCGCGATCAGTGCGTCCTGGCCCTCGCCGAAGAAATCGCGCGCAAAGCGCCTGGCGCTGCGGTCGTTCCACTGCGTGAAGTAGACGTTGGCGTCGAAGGAGAATCTCCGGTTCAGCGAGCGGAACCGCGTACCCGCCTCGAAGGAGGTGAAGGTCTCGTTCGTGGGATTGTCGATCGGGATTCCGTTGACGTCGTCGATCACCCCGTCGAAGATCGGCACCTTCGACACCAGTCCCACGTTGCCGTAGGTCGACCACTCGGGGTTCAGGTTGCGCACGGCGCCACCCTTGATCTGATACCCGCTCAATCCGCTGCTGCTCAACTGGTGGTAGCCGCCGCTGGAACCGCGGGTGAAGAAGTCGATGAAGTCGTAGGAGATGCGCGAAACGCCGACCATTCCATAGTAGGAACCTTCGAACGAGGACTTTTCGGCCTGCAGGTGCGCGCCGACCCAGTTGACGTCGTTTTCGTTGTGGTAGTGGATCTTGTCGCCGAGCTTGCGGTTGCCCTGCTCCTCGCTCCAGAACTCGGAGCTGCAGCCGCGGAAGCAGTCGTTGTAGAAGCTGCCGCCGAGCAGGTCGCGGACTTCGCGATAGTGCTCGATCGTCGCGGTGCGCCAGTCCACGCCGATCTCCGTCACCAGCTGGTTGTCGAACTCCTTCTGCAGCTTGGCGATGGCGCCCACCGTGTTCTGGTTGTTGACGGAGTTGCGGAGAATGCCGAAGGACGCTCCGTCGTCATTGCCGCGGTTGCGCGCGATCGTCGCGTTCCAGTCGGGGAAGCGCTGGCCGTAGGTGTAGTCCCAGCGCAGCGACCCGTAGGTGCCGGTGCCGCCGCCGTTGCCGCCGGAATAGTAGGCCACGGTGTTGGCGGTCAGCCCGTCGCCCAGGTACGAGTACCAGTTCAGGTTGATCTGAGGCTTGTGGAAGTAGTTCTCGCGCTCGTTGATGAAGTTCCGGCTGTGTCTGCTGAAGACGCCGGCGCCGGGCCCGGTGCTCGTGAACTGCCTGCCGTTGTAGGCGGGATCCACACCGCCGAAGTTGGGGCTCCAGCGGCGGCCGGCTTCGGTGCCGAAGTAGTCGAGTCCTCTCGGATCGTAGTCGCTCAGCGAGGCCGCGAAATCCCTGTTCAGGGTGGCGATGTTGAGCTTGTAGAGATTCTGGCCGTGGCGCTGCGGCGCGCCGATCGCGTAGAGCTCGACGATGTTGTTTTCGCTGAACCTGTACTGCGACGCAAGGTAGTATGCCCACGCGTCGGTCCAGACTCCGTCGATGATCCCGTCGCCGGTCTTGCGGATGCCCGAAAGGGTCATTGCGAAGTTGCCGATCGGACCCGTGGAGGCGGTCATGGTGGTCTTGAGGAAATTCCCCGACCCGAACTCCTGCTTGAAGATGTAACCGGGGTCCTGGGCGCTGGGATCGGTGATCACGTTGAGCGTCCCGCCGATGGACGGCGTCGCCAGGTTCACGGCGCTCAGACCGCGCTGCAACTGGATGCTCGTGGCGGCGTCGCCGACACCGTCCCAGTTGGACCAGTAGACCCAGCCGTTTTCCATGTCGTTGACGGGCACGCCGTTGATCATCACGGCGGTGTGCCGCTGGCTGAAGCCGCGCACATTGACGCGCGCGTCGCCGGCGCCGCCGCCCTGCGCGGTCGAGTACACCGACGGGGTGATGTTCAGCACCAGCGGAAGGTCGCGGGAGCCGAGCTGTGCCTGGATCTCGGCCTTCGTGACGTCGGTGAAGGCAACCGGCGTGCGGCGCTCCTCGGCCCGCTCCGCAAGCACCTCGATGCCGCCCAGCGCGACCGCCGTGGGTGTCAGCGCGAAGTCGAGCATCGCGGTCGCGCCGGCGTTCAGGCTGACCTGTTCGGTGGCGGTGGTGAAGCCGATCACCTGGACGGAGACCTCGTAGGTGCCGGCCGGAATGCCGATGATGTTGTAGCGCCCGTTCTCGTTGGTAAGGCCGCCGTACTGGGCACCCGTGACGGTCTGTGAAAGCACCACCTGGGCGCTGCCCATAGCGGATCCGTCGGCGGTGACGGTTCCGGTCAGCGTGGCACTCTGCTGGGCGCCGAGCGGCAGCGCGACAGGCAGAAGTGCGAGGATCAGATAGAGTCGTTTCATCGCCTGGCTCCTCCAGTGCGGTTGTTCTTGCGGGCAGGCCATTCCCCCCGCGTCGTGGTTGGATTGGCTCTGACGGCTCGTGCCGTCCCGGCCGCTTGATAGTACGTGGCGTGTGACCCGGTTTCAGTCACTTGACGGTAACGAAAAGGTGAACGGATCTCGGTTGGATCAAGGTACGCCACCGCAATCCCCGGCGACAAGCGCGACCGCCGCCACGGGCGTGCAACGGTCCCGCTCGGCCAGTGCGGGGGCGTTGCCGCGTCCCGGATCGGTCTGGACACCCATCGGCCCCAGCCGTAGAATCTTCGCGGTTTTCCCGTCGTTGCAACCTGCACCGTCCCACAGGAGGAAGGATGATTGCAGTAGAAGGGGTAACGAAGCGCTACGGCTCCATCGTGGCGGTCAATCGCGCCAGTTTCCAGGTGAACCGGGGAGAGGTCGTCGGATTCCTGGGGCCCAATGGGGCCGGGAAGACGACCACGATGCGCATGCTCACCGGAACGCTCCAGCCCGACGAGGGCGCGATCCGTTTCGACGGTGCGCCGATCGCGGACAATCTCACCGAGGCGAAGTCCCGCGTGGGATACCTGCCCGAGGCCAACCCGCTCTACGACGACATGCTCGTCTGCGAGTTCCTGGAATACGTGGCCGGGCTGCGGGGCATGGCTCCCGGCGCGGTGCGCGGCGCCATTTCGGATGCGGTGGACGAAACGGGGCTCGAGGAGGTCTTCTTCCGCCCGATCAGCGAGATCTCGAAGGGGTTCCGGCAGCGTACCGGGATGGCCGGCGCGATCCTTCATCAACCCGAAATCCTCGTGCTCGACGAGCCCACCGAGGGACTGGACCCCAACCAGCGCGTGGAGATCCGCAAGCTGGTGAATTCGCTGGGGAGCGAGCGCACGGTGATCCTGAGCACACACGTCATGCAGGAGGTCGAGGCGGTCTGTGACCGGCTGCTGATCATCTCCAGGGGGTCGATCGCGGCCGACGGCACGGTGGCGGAGCTGATGGACGCCGGTCGCGGGATTTCGCGATACACGGTCGAGGCGGAGGGTGCGGGGGTCGCGGAGGCGCTTGCCGGGCTCCCCGGGGTGGCCGATCACACCGTCGTGCAGGTCAACGGGCGCGCGCGGGTCGGCCTGGAGGCGAGCGGCGAGCACGAGTTGCGCCCCGAGATCTTCCGTATGGCGACGGAGCGCGGCTGGGTGCTCTGGGAGCTGAGGCGCGAGCGCGCGACGCTGGAACAGGTGTTCCGCGAGCTGACGACGGATCGAGCGGCTGCCGAGGGCGCGTCCGCTGATGCCGTAGAGGAGGACGCCGAATGAACACCAGGCAGCTCTTCCTCGTCGCCCGCCGCGAGCTCCGCGGCTTCTTCGATCAGCCGACGGCGTACGTGCTGGCGGTCGCGTTTCTGGGTCTGGGCCTCTACCTGGCGTTCCGTTCGCTCTACGCGATGTCGGTCGCTTCGCTGCGGCCCTTCTTCGACCTGATGCCCTGGCTGCTGGTCGTGTTCGTCCCGGCCGTGGCGATGAAGAGCCTGGCCGAGGAACGGCGGAGTCACACGCTCGAGTGGCTGGTGGCGCAGCCGTTGAGCGAGATAGAGATCGTGCTCGGCAAGTTCCTGGGCAACTGGCTCTTCGTGATGATCGCGCTGGCGGGCACGCTGCCGATGGCAATCGGGGTGCTGGCGGTCTCGGAGGCCGATCCGGGGATCATGTTGGGGCAGTACTTCGGCGCCGCGCTGCTGATCGCGCAGATGGTGGCGATCGGCGTGTGGGCCTCTTCGATGACGCGCAACCAGATCACCGCCTTCATCCTCGGTGCCTTCGTCTGCTTCGCGCTCGTGCTGATCGGGACGCCGATCGTCCAGATCGGCCTGCCGCCCACGATCGCCGGGTGGGCCGGCCAGCTGTCGGTGATCAGCCACTTCGAGAACGTGGCGCGCGGCGTGGTCGACCTGCGCGACCTGCTCTACTTCGGGTCGACGTGCGGGCTCTTCCTGCTCCTCGCGGTCGCGGCGCTCAGCCAGGAGCGGCTCAGCCACAGGAGCGACGCCTTCCGCCGGCTGCGTCTCGGCACGGGAGTGATCGCGCTGGCCGTCCTCATGCTCAATCTGCTGGGCGGGAACGTGCGCGGGCGCCTCGACCTGACCCGGGACGACCTCTTCACCCTCTCCGACGGCAGCCGCGAGATCCTCGGCGAGCTCGACGATGTGGTGAATCTCACGCTCTTCGTCAGCGACGACCTTCCCCAGGAGATCCAGCTCATCCTGCGCGACGTGCGCGATCTCGTTGCCGACCTCCGGGGCGCCTCGAACGGCATGCTCAACACCGCCGAGGTCAACCCCGACGACGGCGAGGACGAGGCGGACCAGGCGTCGTCGATGGGGGTCATGCCGATCGAGTTCAACGTGCTGCGCGACGACGAACTGCAGGTGCGGCGCGGCTACTTCGGCCTGGCGGTGACCTACGCCGACGAGCAGGAGGTCATGCCGGTGGTCGACCGCGCCGACGACCTGGAGTTCCGGCTGGTCTCGGCGATCGCCAACATGACGATGACCGAGAAGCCCACGCTGGCCTTCATGTCGGGCTTCGAGGCGAAGGAGTCGTTCCAGTACCGCGCGTTCCGCGAGAGCCTCGCCGACCGCTACAACATCACGACCGTGGACCTGGCCGCCGATACGCTGGGGCCGCCGGTGGTGCCGGACAGCGTGGACGTGCTGGTCGTGGCGGCGCCGCTGCAGCCCGTGTCGCCCATGGCCGCCCGCGCGATCGACAGCTATCTGGACGGTGGCGGCGCGGCGCTGTTGCTGATGGAGCGGCACACGATCAACCCGCAGTCGCCGATGTCCATGCCGGTGACGACGGGCCTGGAGGACCTGCTGGCCACGCGTGGGGTCGAGGCGTCGGACGAGATGGTCTTCGACCTGGCGTCCTCGGAGCGGGTCCAGGTGCCTCAGGGGTTCTTCAGCGTGATCCGGCCCTATCCACTGTGGCCGATCGCGTTCACGGGGGGGGAGCATGCAGTCGTCCGCGACCTCGGCAACGCGAGCTTCGGCTGGGCGGCCCCATTCACCTTCGACGAGGACAACGCCGCGGTCACGGCGCTCTGGACCACCACCGAGGGCGGCGGCACGCAGCCACCCGGCGGAATGATCGATCCGACCCAGCAGTTCGCGGCCTCCGAGGACGAACTGGGGATGCACACCCTCGCGGTCGCGATCGATCCGAGTCTGGCGGACACGGAGGCCCAGGGCGCTGAGGACCCCGAGGACGCCGAGCCCGGGGACGCACCCGCGGACGCACCCGCGGACGACGAGTCCATCGACGCGGCCGACGTGGCGGGCCCGATGCCGGGCGGCCGCATCATCGCGGTCGGTGACGGCGACTTCCTCGAGGACCGCTTCGCGCAGAACAGCGCGCAGAACGTGATCTTCGCCGCCAACGCCGTCGACTGGCTCGCCCAGGACGACGCGCTGATCGGCATTCGCTCGAAGAACAGGTCGCCGCCGGCGCTCGCCTTCGAGTCCGACTCCGGCAGGAACGCCCTCAAGTGGGGATCGCTCGTGGGTGTGCCGGTCCTCTTCATCCTCTTCGGCTTCGTGCGGGTGACCCAGCGCGCGACTCGCGCGGAGCGCCGTTGGAACGAAGGCGCCGAAGCGGGTGCTGCGGGGGATGAAGGAGAGGGAAGTGAGGGCGGACAGTGAGCGAGAAGACCTTGCGCCTGGCGCTCTACTGCCTGGTCGGGGTCACGGCGCTGTATGTAGCCGTGACATTCCTGCGCGGCGGAGGCAACGGTTCCGTGGCTGCGGACTCCGATCTCGCGGAAGCGTTCGGGGAGATGGCGGGAGAATCGCAGACCCACTTCGACATCACCGGACCGCGCGACACCGTGCGCCTGGCGCGGGACGTGGACGGGTGGACTGTCAACGGCTTCGAGGCCGACTCCGGGGCCGTGTCGCGCTTCCTGCGCGCAGTGGACGAGGTCGAGATCGCCTCCGTGGCCGCCACCAACCCCGCCAACCACGGCCGCCTGGGCGTGACCGCGGACAGCGCCTGGGCGGTCGCCTCGGGAGACGGCCCGACGGTGCTTCTCGGCAAGACCGGCAACCGGTTCCGCACTGCGTATGCCCGCCTGCCGGACGATGACCTGGTCAGCCTGATCGAGGGGGATCTGCGCGCGGCCGCCGCCCGTCCCCTGCTGGATTGGCGCGACAAGATGATCCTGCGGGTCGACACCGCGGCCGTCGCGGGCATTACGGTGGTGCGCGACGGCGAGGCGGTGACATTCCAGCGTCAGGACTCGGTCTGGACCGGCGCGGACGGCGAAGCCGACGCGACAACAGTGCGCAACATCCTGCAGGAGCTCGCAAACATGCGGGCGAGCGGGTTCGCGCCCGAGGACGCCGAGCTGCCGGACGAGCCGGAGCGGACGGTTGTTGCCCTGGACGCCGACGGCACGGAGTTGGCTTCGCTGGCGCTGTCGGAGGGAGACGGCAACTTCCGGGTGACGTCGGCGGACAGCCCGTACATCTTCGAGATCCCGACTTTCCGCGCCAACCGGGTCGCGCCCGGGCCGCCGGACGAGGGGTAGGAAGACGTGGCCGGGGTCCCTCGCAGCCAGAACCGGTACGACGCCGTCGTCGTGGGCTCTGGTGCCGGCGGTGGCATAGCCGCATTCATCCTCGCGACCTCGGGGTTGCGGGTCCTGATGCTCGAGGCGGGACGGGACTACGACCCGATCCGCGAGACCCCGATGTTCCAGCTCCCGAAGGACGCACCGCTTCGGGGCGCCGCGACGCCCGAAAAGCCGTTCGGCTTCTACGACGCGACCGTTGACGGCGGCTGGCAGGTGCCCGGCGAGCCCTACTCCGTGGCTGAGGGATCGGAGTTCATGTGGTGGCGCTCCCGCATGCTCGGCGGACGCACGAATCACTGGGGGCGGATCTCGCTGCGGATGGGCGAGTACGACTTCAAGCCCCGATCCCGCGATGGGCTGGGGTTCGACTGGCCGATGTCCTACGACGACCTGGCGCCGTACTACGACCGGACCGAGTCCCTCATCGGGGTCTACGGCTCCAACGAGGGGCTGGAGAATACCCCGAACTCGTCGCCCGGCGTGCTGCAGCCGCCCCCGAGGCCGAGGGCCTACGAACTGTTGACCCGCAAGGCCTGCCGGCGGTTGGGGATCCCGGTGATCCCCGCGCACCTGGCGATCATGACGCAGACCCAGGACGCCGACCGCCTCCCCGGCGAGCTGTTCCCCGGCAACGAGCTCGCGCGCCGTGTTACGGCTGACTCCATGCGCGGCCGGGCCGCATGCTACTGGGCGACACCGTGCGGCAGAGGGTGCTCGATCCGCGCCAACTTCCAGTCGACCACAGTGCTGTTGCCCCCGGCTCTGGCCACGGGCAACCTCGAGATACGCACGGGAGCCATGGTGCGCGAGGTCACCGTCGATTCGGCGGGGCGCGCCACCGGCGTCCACTACATCGACAAGGCTACCCTGATCGACGAGTTCGCCTCGGCACGCGTGGTCGTGCTCGCCGCGAGCGCCTGCGAGTCCGCGCGCATCCTGCTGAACTCGACCGGCAACCTCTTCCCGAACGGGCTGGCCAACAGCTCCGGCCTCGTGGGCAAGTACGTCATGGACACGGTCGGGGCGAGCGTGTATTCCCAGATCCCCGCGCTCGAGTCGCTCCCCCCCCACAACGAGGACGGCGCCTCGGGCATGCACATGTACATGCCGTGGTGGCTCTACGGCGAGCAGCTGGCAGGCCGCCTCGACTTCCCGCGCGGCTACCACATCGAGTTCGGCGGCGGGCGGCGCAGCGCACCCGGCTTCGGGGCCTTCGCAGGGCTGGAGCCCCTGACGGGCGGCAGCTACGGCCAGCGCTTCAAGGACGACTGCCGCCGCTACTACGGCAGCTTCATCGGCTTCGACGGCCGCGGCGAGATGATCCCCAACGAGGACTGCTACTGCGAGATCGACCCGGACCGGGTGGACAGCTACGGCATCCCGGTCCTCAGGTTCCACTGGAAGTGGGCGGAGCACGAGCTGCGCCAGGCCGTGCACATGCAGCAGACCTTCGCCGAGATCGTCGACGAGATGGGGGGCCAGGTGCTGTCCACCATCCACACCGACGGATCACGGGCCATCTCGAAGGGCGGGCAGATCATCCACGAGGTGGGCGGCGCGATCATGGGCGAAGATCCGCGCACCTCGGTGCTCAACGAGTTCTGCCAGTCGTGGGACGTGCCCAACCTCTTCGTGACCGACGGTGCGCCCTTCGTTTCCAATGCCGACAAGAACCCGACGCTTTCGATCATGGCGATCGCGTGGCGCGCCAGCGACTACATCGTCGAGCAACTCAGGCAGAGGAGCATCTGATGAGCGACGAGCGGCTGAAGCGCGTAGCGGAGCCGCCCTCGCCCGGTGCGGCTGAGGCGGCGAGACCGGAGGACGGCCCGGACCGCGCCGACAACAGCATCTCGCGCCGCGGCGCCCTCAAGGTCATCGCCGCGGGGGCGGCTCTGGGCGCGGCCGCGTCGTGCGCTCCCGAAGACGCGGCCCGATCCGCCGAGTCCGCCCACGAGGCGCTCTCCGGCTTCGAACCCCTCCCCCCGAGCAATCCCCTGGCCGCGGGCACGGCCGCGGACCCCGACCTGCTGGCGCCTGTCGTTCCCTGGGAGATGGTGCTCACCGACGAGGAGATGCGGCTGGTGGCTGCGCTCTCCGACGTGATCATCCCCGCGGACGAGCGGTCGCCGTCGGCCAGCGAGGTGGGCGTCCCGGACTACGTCAACGAGTTCGTTTCCGCACCCGCCCACACGGAACAGCTCACCCGGCTGCGCGGCGGGCTTGCCTGGCTGAACCGCGAGGCCCGGGAGCGCTTCGGCGCGGGGGACTTCCCTGCGCTTACCGTCGAGCAGCAGCACGAGATCTGCGACGAGATCCGCTTCGAGCCCGACGCGCCCGCGGAGTTGAAGCCGCAGGCTCGCTTCTTCGACGCCTTCCGCGACATGGTCTCCACCGGGTTCTGGACCACCGAGGAGGGCATGCGCGACCTGGGCTATGTCGGGAACATCCCGCTGCCCAGCTTCGACGGGCCTCCGCCCGAGGTGCTTGAGCAGCTGGGGCTGTCGGGGGAGGATCTGGCCTGAGAATGTGGAAGACCATCCATCGCGGCTTTGTCCTGCCGCTTCGTCCGCTCGCCGCCGCCTGGTTCGTCGCCACTGCCGGTTGCGTTGCGCAGCCGGCCGAGCCCGACCCCGCCCTGCTCGAGGCGGCCGACTGGTACACCGGGGTGGCAGGCGCGGTGGACGACGAGCGAGCCAGGGAGCTGTTGGAGGAAGCGGTGGCCGGCGGCGGCGCACTCGCCACGATGTGGCTGGCCCGCGTGCACTCCACCGGGCGCATGGGGTTCCCGCAAGATGAGGAGAGGGCCCGCCGGCTGGCGGGTTCGGTGGTCCGCGAGGTGCAGCACGCGGCGGAGTCGGGGGTGCTTGAAGCCGTCTTCCTGATGGGCACCGCTTACGACGAGGGGCTGGGCAGGCCGGTCGATGCCGAAAGGGCCGCAGTTTGGCATCGCAGGGCGGCGGAACGCGGACATGTGCTCGGGGCGCACGTCCTGGGGAACCAGTACTCGGAGGGACGGGGCGTCGCCGAGGACCCCGCCATGGCAGTCGAATGGTGGACGCGTGCGGCGGAAGAGGGCGACGCGATCACGCAACTCCGGCTCGGCGAAGCCTACGAGGCCGGGCGAGGTGTGGAGCAGGATCGGGATCGCGCCCTCGATTGGTACGGACGGGCCTCCCGCGCGGGGAACCAGCAGGCGAGGGAAGCGCTCGCGCGTCTGGAAGCCGAGCTGGGGCCGCCACGCAGCTGACCCCGGACTGGCTGACGGCCATCACCGGACAACCGCTGCCACCGTCCAGGTTGTGCACAGCGCCCGGTCGGTAATGCGCTTTCCATTGCGGGCGTACCGACCTGTGAGGTAAGCCACCGCCCCAACGAGAGGATCGATCGCATGACCCGGACACTCCTTCCTGCGTGCCTCGGGGCACTATTGATCGCGCCGGACGGCCGTGCCCAGGAAACGATCGAGCTTCCAGGCGAGGATCGACCCCTGGCCGCTGAACTCGTTGAGGTCTACCGCGTCGGGTCGGTCGATGCAGTCGCCGAATGGCAGGTGTTGGGCACGGTTCCGGCCGCAGGCTTCGACGAGGCCGGGAACCTGTATTTCCTGGACGCGCCTGCTCGCGTGGTCGTTGTGGACCCTGGCGGCAACTTCCTGGGCCAGATTGGCCGGCCGGGCGAGGGTCCCGGGGAGTTCCGCAGGGCGGAGCAGCTGGATGTATTCCCGAGCGGGCGAATCGTCGTCACCGACCCTTTTTCCTTTCCAATCTTCGGCGCCGACGGAGTGTTCGAACGAACGGTGAGCGTGAGGGTCGACAGATCGGATATCTCGGAGATTGGTGCTTTTGTGCGGGCCGCGAGCTATGGCGCGCGCCCGGCCCGCGATGGCGCTGCCATCTTCTCGGACGGCATCCGCAAGATCATGCGCACCGACCTGTCGTCGGAAGAGGCGCGGATCGACACGTTCGTGGAAGCGTGGGCGCCGGCGGGGACCGAAGGAGTGGTGTCCGGGAGTGTGGCCGATGTGATGAGCGGCGCATTGTGGGGACTCGAGCCACCCCTCCTTTTCGATGCGCTGCCAGGGGGCGGGGTCGTCTTTTCGGACTCCTCCGCCTACGCGATCAAGGTCACCGGGCCGTCCGGCGAGGTGCTTCGGATTCTGCGCCGGCCGATCGACCCGGAACCGGCCACTGACGGCGTCAGACAGGCGGAAAAGGACCGCGAATTGGCAAAACTGGGTTTGGCGCGGGACCCGAGTGGCCGGGTGCCTCCGGATATGGTCGCACTGGCCGGGGTATTCCGCGCGGCGCACGCGAGAGCCATCGAGGACATGCGGTTCTTCCCGGAAGTGCCGGTGCTGCATGCGCTGCGCACCACCTGGGAAGGCAATCTCTGGGTCCAGCGCCGCGGAGAGGAACCGGAGGTGGACCTCGGACCGATCGACGTGCTCACGCCTGCCGGCCGCTATCTGGGAACCATCGACCAGCGAATGCGGATGCCCGACGAATTCGGTCCTGACGGACTGGTCGTCTTCCTCGAAAAGGACGAATTCGATGTCCCGGTCGTCGTGGTGAAGAGGCTGCCGCCGGGAATCCGGTGAGAGGCGCAGTGCTGGTCGTGCAGCAGCCGCAAAAAACCGGGCCCCGGCCCGGCATGACGCCGGGCCGGGGCCGTTGGTCCGAGGTGTGCTCAGCCTACCAGCTGTAGTTCAGTCTGGTGTAGTAGAACCCACCGTTGAACCCGAAGGGCGTGAACTGACCATACGTGTTGCCCACGCCTGCCGCCGCCCCGGGATACTCCTGGGGGAAGGTGTTCAGCACGTTCTGGGCACCGACGGTCAGCGTCCAATTGTCCGCAAACGTCCGCGCGGCCTCGAGGTCGATCAGGTTCCGCGACGGGTAGTCGATCGTGTTGGCGGAACTGCCCTCGTAGTACGGCTGCTCGCCGTCGTAGTAGCCGCCCCAGTGGCTGATCCGCGCCAGCACGCGCGTGCCGCCGGCGAAGTCGTGGTTGACCGAGATGTTGCCGCGGAAGTTCGGCAGGCCTTCCTCCAGTATGCGGATACGGCCTGCGCTCAGCGTCTGCGGGTTGTGATCGGTGACCACGGTGCGATTCAGGTTCCACGCGGTGCTGAAGGTGGTGGCGGAACCGTCGCCGCCAACCGCCCGGTACGCGGCCACCCAGTCGATTCCCTCGCTCTTCGTGGAGAAGTCGTTGATGAAGAAGCGGAACCGGGCGAGCACGCCGCCGGGGCGGATGATGCCCTCGGCGAGCAGCCGATCAATCTCGGGGGGGCTCAGGCTGAAGTCCTGGGTGAAGGTGAGCCGGTCGGACATGCGAATCTGATAGGCGTCGAAGGACATGCTCAGGTTGCCGCTCTCGACCACGCCGCCCAGCGCCAGGTTGACCGAGGTCTCCGGCGTCAGCGGCTCGCCGCCGTACTCCATCGCCAGATCGGAGGTCGACGGGATGGTCCCGTTGTTCGTCAGGTCCATGATGACCGGGTCGTAGATCGTGGAGATGTTGAAGGCGTTGGACTGACCGGGCGTGGGGGCTCGGAAGCCGGTGCTGGCGCTCATCCGCAGCGCGAACGCCTCGGACAGGCTCACGCGGGCAGCCACCTTGCCGTTAATGGTGCTGCCGAAGTCGGAGAAGTTCTCGAACCGACCCGCCACGCCGAACGTCCACGCGCCCTCCGGCTCGCGAATCTCCAGGTCGCTGTAGACCGCGAAGTTGTTCCGGTTCCAGACGCCCTCGGTCAGCGGACCGAAGCCGGTGAACCCGTTCGATCCCGGGGTGAAGCCCTGGGCGGCCAGCGGACCCTCGGTCCAGCTCGCCCGGTCGCCAGGGACGATCTCGAAGCGCTCGTTCCTGAACTCCGCGCCACCGGCGAAGTTGACCCTCTCGTTCGCGGCATAGGAGAGGTCGACGTTCAGGTTGGTCTCCTGCTGGTCGTAGATGCCCGGGTGGAAGTACGGTGTGCACGGCTGGTCGGGGACGTGCGGCGAGAGCTGCTGGTCGGTGGCGCAGGGCTGGTCCGGCCCGAGCGACGAGTTGACCGTGTTGTACATGTAGAAGTCCATGTTGGACTTGCCCCAGGCCGCGCTGGCGTCCCAGGAGAGCTTCTCGCCCGCGCCCTTGAGGCCCGCGACCGCGGAGGCGTCCAGCACGTTGGCCCCGAACTGCGGCGTGAACCCGCCGGGGAACATCTTCTGGAAGGTCCAGCAGTTGGGGTTGGCCAGCAATTCCTGCCACGCGGCCTGATCTGTCACCACGCCGCCGGAAACCGCGACCCGGGGACAGCCCGCCGAGCCGTCGAGCACACCGTCCTGCGCGTCGAGAAGATCGCCCACCAGCAGGAAGGCCCCGTCGTCGTCGCTGGTGCCGAACACGCCGCTCCGGGTGTTCGGGTTCCGGAAGTAGAAGCCGCCCTCGACCGTCTTGCTGACGTAGTTGCCGTGACCGTAGAACTGCATCTGGTCACCGAAGACGTAGCCGGTGTTGGCCCAGAGCTTGATCTCGTCGGAGACCTCCGGCGATCCCCAGATCTGGGCCGGGTCGCGCACGCTGGTGTTCCCCTGCGTGTTGATGAGGGCGAGTGCGTCGTCTCGCTGGACGCTGCGGTCGGTGGGCAGCGCGTTGCCGTACTCGCCGGTCAGGTTGAGGAATCCGGTCTCGCCGAGCGGGAGCCCGATGTTACCGGACAGCGTGTACATGTCGCCGTCGCCGGGCAGGACGCCACGGTCAACCCGATTGCTGGTGTCACCGAGGAGGTGCCCGCCGCTCTTGAACTCGATCGAGCCGCCGGAGCGGTCGTTCCGGAGCACGAAGTTCATCACGCCGGCGATGGCGTCGGAGCCGTACTGGGCCGCCGCGCCGTCGCGCAGCACCTCGGCCTGCTCGAGCGCCAGACCGGGGATGAGCGCGATGTCGGGGCCCTGGGAGCCGTCCGCGAGCCCGTTGCCGTACCAGGTAATGACGGCTGTGCGGTGGCGCCGCTTCCCGTTGATCAGCACCAGCGTGTGGTCCGGCGCGAGGCCGCGCAGGTTGGCGGGCCGCGCGAAGGTGGCCGCGTCCGAGATCGGCTGAATGTTGACGTTGAACGACGGCACGACGTTGCGCAGCAGGTTGGCGAAGTCAGTGTCGCCCTGCTGGACGATGTCGGTCGTCGGGATCACGTCGACGGGAACCGGCGACTCGGTGACGGTGCGGGGCCGCGCGCGGCTGCCGACCGCCACGAGGCCTTCCAGTTCGAGCGCTGTCTCCGCGAGCGCCACGTTCAGTGTGGCGGTCTGGCCATCGGTGATGGTCACCTGCCGCCGCTCGGTCTGGTAGCCGATAATGACGACCACGACCTCGTGCGTTCCCGCGGGGATGTCACCCACCTCGTAGGCGCCGTTCGGACCGGTGATGGCCCCGAGCGACAGGTCCGGCAGGCTGACTTGTGCCCCTGCGAGGGCACTCCCCGTGCCGGCCGCGGTGATCGTCCCCTGCAGGCTCCCCTGCGCTGCCACCGCACCGGCCTGTGCGAGGGTGAAGAGTGTGGCGATGACTGCTGCTTTTTTCACCATCTTCAGCTCCTTTGCTGTTAGATCCAGCCTTTGTTGCGAAAGTCCCGCAAGGTCTCGCAGAAACGCCCCATGTCCTCGGGCAGCCCGAAGGAGAGGCGGTTCCAGTCCAGCTTCGGCGGGAAGTCCCGTCCCACCAGGAACCCCGCGTCGGCCATCCTGTTCCGATACGTCGCAAGATCGCCGTTGATGCGGTGCATCAGGAAGTTGGCCTGCGTGGGCATCCGCTCGAGTCCCAGCTCGTCGAGGGTCGCTTCGACCATCTCCCGGGACTGGTGGTTCACCTCGCGGCTCTTCGCGATAAGCTGCTCGTCGCGGAAGGACGCTCCGGCCGCGGCGATCGCGATCTGGTTGATGTTGTTCCGGGATGCGAAGTCGGTCAGTCGAGCGGCCGTGTCCGGATGTGCGATCCCGTAGCCCAGGCGCAGGCCCGCCATCCCGTAGATCTTCGAGAAGGTCTTCACGACGACGACGTTGCGCTTCCTGTGGATCCAGGGCAGCGAACTCCACATCCGGTCGTCCTCCACGTACTCGATGTACGCCTCGTCGGAGAGGAAGAAGACGTGCTCGGGGGCGTCCGCGATCCAGGCGTCGATCGACGCGCTGGGCGTGATCGTGGCGGTCGGGTTGTTGGGGTTGCAGAGGTAGACCAGGGCGGGATGCCCTGAACTCTCGGCGGCCTCGCGCATGCGGTCGAGGTCGTGTTCCTGGTTGGCCGTCAGCGGCACCTTGACCAGCTCGTAGGCCTCGGTGCGCTGGTAGTTGGTGACCGCCTCGTAGGTGGGGTCGGCCATGACCAGCTTGGCACGCGGGGCGGCGTACGCCTGAACCACCATCTGGAGAACCTCGGCCGAACCCGTGCCCACCACGACCTGGTTGTCGGCCACCTCGTGCGCCGCAGCCAGCTTGGCGACGAGTTCGGCCTGCTGGTCCGAAGGGTAGCGGTTCGCGATCGAGATGGCGTCGATCACGGCATCCCGGGCCGCCGAAGAGATCCCGAGCGGGTTCTCGTTGGAGTTCAGACGCACGGCACCGCTGCTGGTCCGCCTGCCCGGCGCACCCATGAGTGCTGAAACGGGGGTTGGCGAGACGGCCAGGGTTCCGGTGCCCGCGACCAGCCCCGAAACGGCTCCTGCCTTGATGAAGTCACGACGGTGCATGGCTGCTGCCTCCGTTGATGTGTAGTCCTGTTGCTTCGGACGACCGTTGTTGATTCATGATGGCGACTTGCAACCCACCGGACAACCGTTCGAGTGTCCTGCGCGCCCATATCCGGGGGATAATCGGCTTTTGTTCGGTGTCGGTACCTACCGCGACGCCAACAACGGGTCCATCTCCCCCGTCATTTCCCAGCGCGTGAGCACCGTCGGGATGACCCCCGCCGCGAAGAAGCCGTCGAAGAAGCGCTGGATGCTGAAGGCGGGGCCCTGCTGCAGTGCCCATTCGCCCATGAGCGCCTCGATCTCGACCTTGCCAGTCAGGTAGCTGGTGCCGTATCCGGGCTGGCGCAGATAGAGGTGCTGCTCGTTGCGCACGAGGTCGGCGTCGGGGAGCCAGCCGCGCGGGGTCCAGGTGGTGGCGTGGGCGACGGCCTCCTCCATGTCGAAGACGTTGCCGTGCAGCTGGAGACCGCTGAGGGCGCGCGCGGCGCGCTGGGCGAGCAGGATCCAGACGAGCTCGCGCGACCCGGGTTTCCCCGCGAAGAGGCCCGCGTGCATCATCATCTCCTCCATGCCGGTGGCGAGCCCCTCGGAGCGCGCGTCCCAGATGTTGTACAGGAGCGGCACGCGGCGTACCGAGCTCGGGTGCGGCGCCTCGCGCATGGTGGCGAGTTCGATCCAGTGGTGGAGGTGCGTCCTCATGACGACGGGGTCGCGGTAGTTGACCTCGCTGAAGAAGTTGCGGATCTGGCCCGGTTCCGCCGGAGTGAAGGCGCCGTTCCTGGCGCGTAGCGCCGGGTCCATCCAGGGTTGGACGGTCTGGATGCGGCCGTCCTCGAGAAACGCCATGTACTCGGTCACGGCCTCGTTGAGCCGCCGGTCGTATTCCTCCTCGGTCCGGATCCGTTCGAGCACGGGGAGATCGCGGTTGCGATGCTCCTCGAGACGCAGCGACGCGTGGGCTCTGGCAAGTTCGCGCCGCATGAGCGTCACCTGTTCCTCCCAGGAGAAGGGCACCAGGTGGACGTTGTGCATGTACCACGTGTAGTTGTCGCTTCCGATTCCGGACGTGCCCGTCTTCGTGTCGGCCAGACCTTGGATCCAGTCGTGGAATTCGTCGGTCGCGGCGCGTGCGTTGGCGATGGCCTGGTCGAGCGCCGCACTCGTGCCCGCGACCTCCGACGCCAGATCCTCCAGATACCCGGCCTGCGCCCGGTAGGAACGCAGCCCCGCAACCCACAGGTCGTATCCGTCGCCGGTGAGGTTGTCGCGGGCCCGGGACAGCAGTTCGGGGATGGCCCCGATCCTCTCCGCGAGTTCGGCGGCGTCCACGGGCGACAGTGGGTAGTCGTAGGTCCACAGGTCGATCCAGCTGTCGATCGTGGGCCCCTCGTGCGCGGGCACGTCGCTCTCCGCGTCGTACACGCTGGCGTAGAAGGCCGGGTCGCGGGCCCAGGGCCGGCGCACCCGATGCTCGAAGTCGAGGCCGTTCATTTCGGCCCGCACCAGGTGCCAGTCGATCTGCTGGGAGACGGTCCACTCCGCCCGATTCAGCGCTTCAAGGCGCGCGCGCCATTGGGGCAACCGGGCGTGCTGGGCCGCCATGGCGCCGATCGAGTAGTCGGGCACGCCGCCGATGTACTCGGGGGCCGCGAACTCGCGCCATTCCTCGAAAAGCGTCTCGAGATCCTCGTAGCTGCCGCCGACGGCCTCCGTGGGCTCATCGGCCGGCTGGCAGGCCGCCGCAACGGCCATGCACGCCGCGACGCACACCCGGAGTCGGACGCGGGCCGCATGTGAATGACCGGTTCCGCGTTTCATCATTGCCTCAACGGTCACATGGACCAGGGCGGCACCACTCCGTTGCTGCGTGCGTAGGCGATGGACTGTCCGAGGTGCTCGTGGCAGTGCGCCAGGGTGAAGGTCATGGCGCCCCGTACGCTGTTCGGTCCGAAGAGGTCCACGGCATTGTCCCAGGCGTCGTCGCCGGTCGACTCGATCGCGGCGGCCATGTAGTCGAAGGAAGCGCCGAGCGCCTCGACCACGGTCGCCTTGTCGGTGATCGACTCGGCATCCTGACCGTACCAGGCGGCATCGGTCCCCTCGGGCGGTTCCGTTCCCATCACCGTCGAGACGAGACCGAAGTTCGCCGCGACGACGTGCATGTACACCTCGGACACGGAGCGCACGCCGTCGGCAGGTCGCCAGCCGTATTCGGACTCGGGCATCGCCTCTGCCAGACCGACGTATTTCTCGCGCAGGGTGGCCAGATCGTTGAGAAGTTCTGACTGAACGGTGGAGGAGGGAGCTTCGGCTTCCTCGGCGGCCATCTCGCCGGCCGGTTCGCCTTCGCCCATGTCCGCCGCTGGGGTGCAGGCCGCCAGGGCGACCAGCATTGCCATCACGGGTAGGAGGAATCGTGTTCTCATTGGGCATCTCCTGTCAGGTCGTGTGATCGATACTCAATAGACCATGCCGCGCTGGATCGTGCTATGCCGCGCCGCCCCACCAGCGCGACGGCTTCAGACGCTCGCCGCGGCCGCCGACGCGGTCCAGCCACAGCGCAAGCCGCCTGAACCGCGTGCCCGCCAGCCAGCGCCACACCCGGCTCCACGCCTGGCGATAGTCGCGGTTGTAGGGGCAGACGCGCACGCAGATCGAGCAGTCGGTGT
>VXQO01000087.1 GCA_009838975.1 Gemmatimonadota bacterium
CGAAAGGAACCGCCCAGGTGACCGTGACTGCCACCGACCCGGCCGGCCTGACCGCGAAGCAGGCGTTCACCGCAGCCGCCGTTCCCCCGGAGCCGGACCTGGTGTTCACGGGGGTTTCGCCCGAGTTCTCTACGCTTGGCCCGGGCGATTCGGCAACCTTCACCTTCCACATCCGCAATCAGGGCGCGGCATCTTCAGGATCCACCACGATCCGGGTCATGAGATCGACGAACCCCGTCATCAGTGTCCGGGACGCCGAACTCAGCGCCCATCCCTTCCCGGCGTTGGCCCCCCAACAGAATCACACCTTTCAGGTCACGATCTCCATCGACCCGCGAAGCGCGCCGGGGACGATCTACATCGGCCCGTGCCTCGACCCCGTGCCGGACGAGTCCAATACGGGAAACAACTGTTCGGGCGCGGCCCGCGTGACGGTGACCGCACACCACGTGGAAAAGGTAAAGCAAACATGACATTTGGTGATGTCGTCTTGACAATGCGCGCGCCTGAGCGCCGCCGCAGCCCGCAGGGACACATCGCCGACCGACCGCAGCGCGGACTTGTTCCACGCGCTGGCCGTTCGATTCTCCTGGCGGCGGCCGTTGTCGCCTGCAACGACGAGCCGATGGTCGCTCCCCCTGCGACAGCCGCCCCCGGTCCCACGGCATACGCGTCCCTCGCAGCGTCCACGAGCGACCGGGACATCCTTGTCGCGCTGTATGAAGCGACGGACGGCCCCAACTGGGCCAATTCCGAGAACTGGCTCACCGACGCTCCGCTGGAGGAGTGGTACGGCGTGGAGACCGATGCCGCCGGCCGGGTGACCGCACTGCGGCTGAACGGCCGGTGGGATTTCGACGAGGGCCGCTACGTGGAGGGGGGCCTTTCGGGTCCGATCCCGGCGGAACTGGGCGGTCTGACCGGGCTCGAAAGCCTAGACCTCTCGATCAACAGACTGTCGGGTCCCATTCCCGTGGAATTGGCTCAGCTTGGGCGTCTCAGTGACCTGAGCTTCTCGATCAACGAGTTGTCGGGTCCCATCCCCCCGGAACTAAGCAACCTGGCCAACCTCCAAAGTCTGGTCCTCGGGGGAAACAACCTCACAGGTCCCATACCGGCGGAACTCGGGACGATGAACCTGGGCTGGAGTCTGCATCTTGAGGCCAACGAACTGACGGGCCCCATTCCCGTGGAACTGGCGCAACTTGGCAATCTCAGACACCTGAGCCTCGGGGAAAACCAACTGACGGGTCGAATTCCAGCCGAACTGGGCGGCATGGTAAACCTCTCATCCCTCAATCTCGGCACCAACAATCTGTCGGGTTCCATACCGGTGGAGCTGGGCAACCTGACCAACCTCGGAGGCCTGTATCTCAGCGACAACGCGTTGTCGGGTTCCGTGCCGAAGGAACTGGCCGGCCTGGCCAATCTCAACTTCCTGTATCTGCGTTCGAACGATCTGTCCGGGACCGTTCCGCTGGATTTCATGCAGCTGTCGGAGATGCGGGCATTCGGATTCGAGGGGAATGAAGGCCTTTGCATTCCGCCGGATCTGGAGGCGTGGTACGAGGCTCTCGAATCCCGCGATGGCCCGGTCTGTCCAGACCGCAAGATTCTGGAAGCGCTCTACGAATCGGCGGTCGGGGGTGCCTGGACGAACGCTGACGGGTGGCTCGGAGACGGCCCACTAGGCGATTGGCACGGGGTGGAGGTCAGTCCGTCAGGCCGCGTGTCGACCCTGGACCTTCAGAGCAACGGTCTCTCGGGCACTCTGCCCAGCCGAATGGGCGAGCTGGCCGATCTGACAGGGCTGCGGGTGGGAGACAACCGCCTCACCGGACGGCTGCCGGCTTCGCTGCTTAAGGCACCGCTGCGGGAGTTGCGGTACGCGAACACGGAGATTTGCGTGCCGGTCGAAAGCTGGTTCCGGAAGTGGCTGGCCGCGATTCAGCGACACGACGGCACGGACGTGGAATGTGCCGCTCTAACCGACCGGGAAGTCCTGACCGCGCTCCACGGAGGAACGGGCGGCCCGGACTGGAAGCACAGCGACAATTGGCTGACGGACGCGCCGTTGCGGGAGTGGCATGGAGTGCGCACGGATGGAGACGGGAGAGTCGTTGAGCTCGACCTCCGCTTCAACGAGCTGTCTGGATCCATCCCCCCGGCCCTCGGCGGGTTGACCGAACTGGAGACGTTGATCCTCTTCCGGAACGAATTGAGGGGTCCGATTCCGGCGGCGCTCGGCGAGCTGGCCAAGGTCAGGCTCGTCGTCCTCGCCGGGAATCGCCTGTCAGGGCCGGTCCCGGCGGAGCTGGGTGAGCTGGTCAGCCTGGAAGCGCTTTTCCTCCACGGCAACAGGATAACCTCCGTCCCGCCGGAGCTGGGCCGACTCGACAACCTCCAGGTAGTGAATCTGAGCGGCAATCGGCTGACATCCGTTCCTGGGGAATTGGGCGGATTGGATTCGTTGCGAGCGCTGAGTCTCCACTTCAACCAGCTGGCTTCCGTACCACCGGAGCTGGGGAGCCTTGCCAGCCTGGAATACCTGGGACTCTGGTCCAACGAACTGACATCCGTCCCGCCGGAACTGGGCAACCTGGCAAACCTGGTGGAGATGGATCTCGACCGGAACCGGCTGACTTCCGTCCCGAGGGAGTTCGCCCGGTTGGACAGTCTGGCGGCTCTGTGGCTTGCAGAGAATGAACTGGTGTCGGTCCCGGCGGAGCTAGGCGAACTGGGCAATCTGAGGTTTCTGTTGCTCGCGGAGAATCGGCTTGCCGACCTTGCGGTCATGTCCGGCGGCTACCCCAGACTGGAGTTCCTGGATCTTTCGTCCAACGAGTTTGCATCCTTTCCACGCGAGTTGAGTGCACTTGACAGTCTCAGGCAGCTGGAACTGGACGGAAACAGGCTGACCGACATTCCGCCGGGACTTGGTGCAATGAACGTGGTGCGGCGCCCGTCCGCCTCCGCCCGCGCGTTGCCGTCCGTGCCCCGGAGGATGAGCGAATCGGCCGATCCGTGGAGGCTGGACGCTGAGCGAAAACAGTTGCCGGGCTTCAGCGAACCGAGCTCGCCGAGTTCGTCGCGGACCCATGTCGCACTCGGCGGGAGCCGGTCTGTGCATGTACGGTCGCACTCCGGAGGTTTCGCCGCCCTTGAGATCCTGGATCTCTCGTCCAACGAGTTGAGAGGTCCGCTGCCGCCGGGGTTGTTCGAGTTCCTGGGTCTGACGAGCCTGAGCGTCGCCGACAACGCCGGGTTGACCGGCGCGCTGCCCCTCGGCCTGACGGCGCTGGAGTTCCTCGAGGATCTGCACACCACCGGTACCGAGCTCTGCGCGCCCCCGGACCCCGAATTCGTCGACTGGCTGGAGGGTGTAACGCGGCAGCGGGTGGCGGTCTGCGACCGGGTCGGCGCGGCCGCCTATCTCACGCAGGCCGTGCAGTCCCGCGAGTTTCCGGTGCCACTCGTCGCGGGCAAGCCGGCGCTGCTCAGGGTCTTCGTCACCGCGGCACGATCGAACGACGCTGCCCTGCCGCCAGTCCGAGCCACCTTCTACCGGGACGGGGCCGTGACGCACCGAGCAGACATTCCGGCGAAGCCGGGTCCGATCCCGATGGCGATCTCCGAGGGATTCCTGTCGAGGTCGCTCAACGTGGAGATCCCTGGGCGGTTCATCCAGCCGGGGCTGGAGGTGGTGATCGAACCGGACCCGGACCGAACCCTGGACCCGGCACTTGGAGTTGCGAGTCGCATCCCGGCGGCCGGCCGAATGGCGGTGGACGTGCGCGCGATGCCGGTGTTGGAGCTGACCGTGGTGCCGTTCATCTGGGAGGCCCATCCCGATTCGTCGATACTGGACATCGCCACAGCGATGGCGGCTGATCCAGGAGGGCACGAACTGCTCGAACGCACACACCTTCTGCTCCCGGTTTCGGAAATGGACGTGCGGGCGCATGGTTCGGTCATGAGTTCGACCAACGATGGGTTCCATATCCTGGCGCAGACGGAGATGATCCGGGTCATGGAGGGTGGGCGCGGCCACTTCCTCGGTGTAATGGCGGGGCCGACGGGACCAGGCGGCCTGCTTGGTGTGGCATTCGACATCGGAAGCTGGTCGAGCTTTTCGGTTCTGGACTCCGAGACTATCGCGCACGAGCTCGGGCACAACCGCAACCTGTACCACTCGCCTTGCGGCGGTGCCGGCGGTCCGGACCGCTACTATCCCTATGAACGAGGCAACATCGGCGCGTGGGGATACGATTTTCGCTCGGGTCAGCTGGTATCCCCCGGCCAGCGGGACTTCATGTCCTATTGCGAGCCGACCTGGACCAGCGACTACCAGTTCACCAACGCCGTCAGGTATCGCCTCGAGACCGAGAGCGGTTCCATACTGGTTGCCGCCGACGGCGTGGCGTCCTCCAGCCGGGCGCTCCTGCTCTGGGGCGGGCTGGACAGCGAGGGCGCGCCCCACCTCAGGCCCGCCTTCTTCGTTGACGCCCCTGCGGCCCTGCCGGTTGCCGGGGGTCAGTGGTCGCTCCAGGGATGGGAGCCCGGCGGCAGCGAGCTGTTCGCGCTGTCCTTCGCCATGGCCCACTTCACCGACGGGGCAGGTGACCGCGCAGGGTTCTCGTTCGCGCTTCCCGCGACCTGGACGGGGGAACTTGCGAGAATCACGCTGCAGGGCCCTCGTGGCCGTACGGCGTCCCTGGACCGCGACGCCGACGACCCCGTCACCATTCTGCGTGACCCGGTGACCGGCGAGGTTCGCGGAATCCTCGGCCGTCCGCCACAGCTGCCGGCCGTCTCGGCTGACGCCGCGGGCACCGGAGCCGATGCCAGCCGGGAGTTGGAGGTCCTCTTCAGTCGCGGGATACCGGGCACCGGTAACGAACCGCGGTGAGTCGACGCGGGGTGATGGGCTCGACGACTCGCGCCGACACCCATGCTCAGTTGTTCAAATGACAGGTGGCGGAACAACGCCGAGCACCGGCCGGCATCCTCTCGGTCTACCTCACGGCGGGTCAGGCGATCGCCCAGCTCCCCGTCGCCGACCTCTCCGGCCGCGCGGTGGAGACGCTGATCCCGCGAGGGTTCAAAGGCCAGTTCTTCAATCGAATCGGTGCGATTGTAGTCCGCGACGATGGCCTGTGGGTGCCTGGTCGATGTCGCGCGAGGACTTTCGACCGATGCTGCGGGTCTACGATTCCACGATGACGCAGATCGATTCAATCTTCTCCGCGGGAGAAGACGAGGGCGGGGATTTCGACCCCGAAGACAGTCCCGGGGCCTTCTATTACGAAACGCCCGGGGGCGGGTACGGTTTGATGCAGATTCCCTTCTATCCGGGAGGAGCCTCGCACACGGATCGCAATGGAGAGACCTGGTCCGGAACGATGGCCGACCCGGGTTACCGCATAGGAAGGTACGCACCCGGCGGGGACACGACCCTGATTGTCGTCACCGAACGGCCACCCGTTCCCGTCACTCCGGCGGAGCGCGATTCGGCGATCGCCGTAATCCGGGAGAGTCTCAGGGAATCGGGTGTCACGAGAGAGATGGACTGGTCCCGAATCCCCGACGTGAAGCCGGCGCTGGAATCCATCTTCACCTCGGCAGAAGGGAACGTCTGGGTCGCGATTCCGAACCTGAGCGGGGGGACTGACTACGATGTGCTGTCGAGCGACGGCTCCTACCTGGGAACGGTGACGGCCGGCGGCCTCGACGTGTATCCCTGGCTGCCGCCGGTCGTCGTGGGGGACACGTTCCTGGCGGTGGTAAACGACGAGCTGGACGTGCCCTACGTCGTCCGCGCGAGGATTGTGCCGGTGGATTGAGGCCGGGTTTTATCCTGCCCCCAGCCGCCCCCACGCATCCGCACGCGCACCGTACTCCGCGATCGCCTCCCGGTCGCCGGCCTGCTCCGCGTGCTTGAGCAGCGCCAGGTACACCCAGGAGTAGTAGTGGGGGATGCCGATCGTCGACCTGTCCTTCCACACCGGCCAATCCGGCAGACCGCTCCGGTGTACGAACACGTCGTCGGCCAGTGTCCGCGTGCGCTCGACATCGACCCAGGGTCCCACCCGTATCGAACGCGGGTCGACGGCCCGGTTCGCCATGACCCCGGAGTCGGCCAGCTCGGCGGGATCACCCGGCCACAACCGGAATGCCAGGCCTTGTCGAATCACGTATGGGCGCACGCCGAGCTCGTACGGCGTGGTGCCGCTTGACGCGAAGTAGATGGGCCTGTCGCCAATCGAGTTCCGGATCGCCCAAAGCCCGAATACCTGCCAGGGAGCGAGTCCTCGCTGCCCTGTGATGACCCCCGAGATCGGACCCAGCGTGACGGCCTGAACGCTGTCGATCGGCACGAATTGCGCAGCCGTCTGTTCGATGGCCTGGTCGGTGAACCGCGACTCGTCGAGGATCGAGCGGGTCGGCACCCGGATTGCCTCGCGCAGGAGGATCGGGATCTTGCCGAGCGCTTCCGCTTCCTCCGGATCGTGCGTGTACATGCTATCGGTGTTCTCGGCGGTATAGGGACGCTGGCAAACGATGCGGGTCGGGTCTTCGTCGGGGTCCTCGCCAGGCTCGCAGGGCTGGGTGAGGTCCCGGAGCTGCTGGACGTACCAGGGGATGTTGAAGTACGAGGTCACCGCCACGGTCACGTCCCGCCGGATTCCCTCCACCTCCTGCAGGTACCAGAGCGGGAAGGTGTCGTTGTCGCCAACGGTGAAGATCAGGCCGTACGGCTCGACGCTCATGAGCAGGTTGTAGGCCCAGTCGCGCGCCGAGTGATCCCCGGCCCTGCTGGCCCAGTTGAAGTTGAGCACCAGGGGGATGAGGGCCAGCCCCAGCACGGGGGCGCAGAACATCAGCGACCGCCCGGACCTTCGCCGAACCCGGTCCCACAGGCCCGCGATCCCGATCCCGGCCAGGAGCCCCCACACGGAGAAGCCGATCATGAAGAAGTAGTCCCGCTCACGGGCCTCGGTGAGGTCGCTGAGCGTCCGCGCGCCGGCTTCCCGCATGGCGCGCTGCAGGGCGTCGCCTTCGGGCAGCGGCATGGAGAAGCCGGGCTTGAAGTTCATGTAGAAGACGAGGGCCACCGAGAGCACGGCGAAAAGCGTCACCATGTAGGACCAGCCCGCGCGGTCCCGCCGGTAGTACCCCATCGCGCCGAAGATGCCCAGGGCGATGAAGAGCACCGTGAAGGGCACCCGGAGCCGTCCGAAGAGGACGTCGTCCGAAGAGAGGCCGCGGGACCACTGCCAGTCGAAGTACTGCATCCAGTTCGTGTACTGCTCCAGCATGGATGCCTGCCGAACCGTGAGGTACCGATCGGGATACTGCTCGCGCTTGATCGCGGCGGAGAGCTCCTCGCACCCGGCATTCCCATAGGTAACGGCGCTGGCGAGTGCCTCGCCGACGTTCTCGCAGTTCGGCTCGGCCTGGTTGATCACGGGCCCCAGCTCGGAACGGACCGGCAGGAAGAGGTGAATGCTGAGCCCGAGCACGACCGCGGGAATGCCGAACAGGTAGATGCGGTAGTTCAGCAGCGTGGAAGGGCGCACCAGGAAGATGAAGACCGCCAGCGCCGGCGCCGCCAGGAAGGCCATCAGGTGGTTGCCGACCGACAGCGCCAGGATGAACGCCATCAGGATGAGGAGGTTGCCTTCCCTGCCGCGCCCGAGACGCTCCCGCCAGCGGAATGCCAGCCAGGAGAGGAGCGCAACGGTGAAGAGCGAGACCGTGTAGACCTTCTCGTTGACGTTCGACTGGTTCCAGACCGTGAAGGCGGTCGCGCTGACCAGGACGGCGGCGGCCGCGCCGACGAGGCGGAAGCGCCGGTCGGTGGAGAAGTGCCCGAGGATGTGATGGACCACCAGGAACCACAGCCCGTGCGCCAGTGAACTCATCAGCACCGAGAAGAGGTTGATGCGGACCGCGCTGGAGAGCCCGAACGGGGACAGAAGGATCTCCCAGGTTCGGGCCATGACCACGAAGAGGGGATTCCCGGGGGGATGGGGGATGCCCAGGATGTGCGCGGTCGCGATGTACTCGCTGGCGTCCCAGAAGGCCGTACTCGGCGAGAGCGTGACGACGTAGAGGATCCCGATCGCGAGCGCGGCCACACCCGCCCAGAGGTACGGCGGACCGTCCTCGGATCCGGTTTTGTTCGCGCGACGGCGCGGTAGGATGCCTTTCAGGTTCATACTGTCCTCCAGCGTCATCGATTCCTGGCGCCCCGCCAGCCCGCGCGTCCGTCGGCGGCAGAAGGGATTCACGACTTCGATCCCGACCGGCTCGAAGTGGTTGCTGTTGCGGGTTGCCACGACAAGCCGTCACGCTGGCGAATTCTGGTGGCCGCAGTTCCCTGACCAAGCCCGCCGTGACGCTCGCTGGCATCGTGTCGTCCATCTTGGAGCGTGGCAACCCGCCCCTGCGGTGGCCAGCGGCCCGATAGTGGAAACTTCTCCTTACATTCTGTCAAGTTCTGATTACATTTCGGGATTCCACCTTCACCGCCACCCACGCGGCTTCTCTCCCACCCCCTCCTTCTACTAGGAATGGACCCATCGTAATATTCGGTATATATTCGGTATCGTCGATGTTACATTCCTGACTCGCTCGGCGACCGAAGCGACCCGGTAGGATCAATCGGTTGCGCGAACCAATTGAACGGAGGGGCAAGCTGGCAAAGCGATCGATATTGACGCTGATTGGTCGGCTCCGTAAGGCCGGCTTTGGAACGGATTTCGTCCGTCGCGCCATCCTGCCTGATTGGTGGGATCCGAGCTGTCGGGACGATCCGGACCTCCTCCCCGAAATCGAGATCCGGGTAAGCCGCTTCCTGGCAGTCCCCATGTCGGTCGTGACGGACCCGGATTCAACGCTGGCGGCTACGAGCTACTCAGGGGCCCAGCTTCGGCGCGTCCGCGATATCGACCGTGACCGTTTGGCGCCGGCGATCCATGCTGCGATGGGGATCGCGGAAGCTGTGGCGCGTAACCTGCAAGAATCGGTGCCGGCCCCTGCGCCGCTTCCTCCCGACGGACTCGCTTGGCGTCGCGAGATCCGGGACTCGCACGGTAGCGTGGATCTGGACGCGATCCTCAAAGACCTGTGGACTCGCGGAATACCCGTCGTTCCAACCCACCTGCTGCCGACGCCCAGCTTCCAGGCGCTTGCTGGAGTGGTAGAAGGCAGGCCCGTAGTCGTATTGGGGCACAGGCATGATGAGCCCGGTCGGGCAGCGTTTCGCGTCTCGCACGAGGCCGGTCACATCGCAAATGGGGATTGCACACCTGAGGCCCCGGTGGTCGACAAGGACGAGGAAATCCTCTCGAGTCATGTAATGGAGGAACTCGCGGACCAGTATGCGATCCGGGTGCTCTTGGGCGACACGATTCCTGAACTCGACCCCAGATCTTTCCATGACTTCCGGGCGTTGGCGAATCACGCTGCAGAGGCGGAGCGAGAGACAGGCATTGACGCCGGAGCCATCATCTTCTCGTGGGCGCGCACCAGCGGCGACTATGCGACCGCCGCCATGGCGACCAAGGCATTGTACCTCTCGACGGGCGCCGCCCGAGTCCTGCGGAAGTACTTCAGTGAGTTCGTGGACGTCGAGGGCGCTTCTCTGAGCGACCGAGAGCTCATGAGGGCGGTCGTTCCGGGACCCGTGAGTTCCGATGCGCCTTCTGGTTGACAGCGACGCTTTCTGCAAACTGGCCGCGTCCGACCTCCTGTCGGATGCCGCCATGCTCTTTGACGCCGAACTCCAAGAGTGTGGCCGGCTCCCGGCGCTCCCGTACATGTTGCGGAGCGGAGGACTGCGGCGGACATACGGGGCAGCTGTTTGCGAGCGCTTGATCCCCTTGGCCGAGAGCATTCCGGCCATTTGGCAAGTGTCCAACGTGTGGCTGGAGCGGCTCGCACCCATTCCTGCCATCGATCCCGGAGAAGCCATCCTCTTTGCGACAGCGGCGGATCTTCAACTGCCGGTCCTCTCAGGCGACGTGAGCGCATTGCACGCCCTCAAGAGGCTGGACGGATTCCAGGAGGTCCTTGCTGGTCGCATCGTTCTGCTCGAAGCCGTTCTGCTTGCGCTTTGCCGTAAACTCGGAGCGGCGGCAGTGCGAGAGAAAATCGAACCGGTTCAGCACGTCGACACCGTCATGAGCATTTGCTTCTCCCCTGGCGGTCACGACCCGGAACAGGGTCTGCGTTCGTACCTTAGCGACCGAAGAAGGGGGCTTGCGCCGTTGGTCCTCTGGGGCACGGACGACAAGGAGGAGAAGTGATGTTCGGTCCCAGCCACTACGTTCCGGTCCTGAAAGTCAAGCGCGCGGAGAAGAGTGCCCTTCAACTGGTCGCTTTCGATCTTCGGGAACAAGTCACGCCGCTCCTTGAGATCGTGGAGTGGCGAAAGGGTAAGAAGAAACCCACCCTCGCCAGCCACTTGGACACGGCGTTCAAGGATCTGGCCAAGAGTTTGGTTATGTATCCCCGGTGTTTCCTGGATGCTCGAGAACTGGCACCACAGGGTCCATTGGCAGCTGAACTGGTCTTCACCAGGGCCGTGGGCGCCGGAATCCCTTTCATTCCGGTGACTGGGATCAATCGAGCGGATGCCTCTGCGGCACTGAGCAACAGGGATCACGGATTAGCCATCCGGCTGACCCGCGACGAGTTCGAAACCGGCAGTCTCTCGTCGAGTCTGCTCGCCTTCATGACGCGCCACAACATCGAGGTTGAAGACACTGACCTCATACTGGACCTGGGCCCAGTGGAGGACATGGTCACCGAAGGAGTGATCCGATTCGCCACGCAGTTCCTCGGGGATGTCCCCTACCCCAGTCGATGGAGAACGCTGACCCTCTCCGCCTCAGCGTTTCCGAAGAGTATGGGGATAGTCGACCGGCACTCCCACGCCGTGGTCGCACGCACCGAGTGGCTGGCTTGGAAGCGACTGCGCGACCGCGGCCAGCCGGTTCGACTTCCCACGTTTAGCGACTGCGCAATTCAGCATCCTGCAGGAGTCGAGGGATTCGACCCACGGATGATGCAGGTGTCTGCCGCCGTGCGGTATGCACTCGACGACAGCTGGCTCTTGATCAAGGGGGAGAGCACGAAAACGAACCCGGCCAAGAAGCAGTTTCCCGTGTTGGCGAAGCGACTGGCGTATGCGCATCTCCACGGTCACTTCCACGGAGTGAGTCATTGCGAGGGTTGCGCCTCGATCAAACGGGCTGCGGACGGCCAGCCGCGCCTGGGGTCAGCCGAGGTGTGGCGACGAATTGGAACCGTCCATCACATCACGGAAGTCACGCGGACGTTGACGTCGCTGCCCGAGCCCTGAGCCTGTACCGGACCGCTGCCCGGATCTGCGGCAAATCGAGCACCTCGCACACGCGGTCCCACACGGCCGGCCTCGGCTTGCTCAGCACACCCGCCGCGGCATTGTGGCACGCGAGTAGATCCAGCGCCTCGTCGCGCCATAGCAGCTCGACCAACGCACGCGGATCCTGATCGGGATTCTCTGCGGCGGGGCGGCGAGGCTCAAGGCAGACTCCGTTGCTACCGGCACGAGTCAGAAGCACACCCCACCAACGGGGCACGAGTCGGAGGGCAGCCTTGATGTGCTTGGAGCCAACCACGAGGGTTACTCGGTCGAGCACGCGGCTGTAGATCGCAGCCTGGGAGGACAACCTGCTCAGCCGGTCCCGATCCGACTTGATCTCGTACCCATGAAGTACACCGCTCACAGTCGCGAGGTCGATACGAGCACGCCCTTGGCAAAGACCCAATTCCTCGATCAGCGTCGCGTCTGAACGAGCCAACTCGTGTTGCTCGAGATACTCCCGAAGCGCGGGTCGCACCCCCACGTCCCGGCTTACGGACTCCTGGGTCGAACAGGGCCTGACCGTGACAGCGACCGAACCACCGTGCTCGAGGAACATGGCGCGTGGCAATCTGGATCTCCCTCCCATCGGTTTGGCAGCAACAAGACGTAATGTACACATGACAATATGTAATGTTAAATTGACGTTTGTCAATGCGCTCATATTTTAACCGTGGATGAACGCCAGCAGCTTGGCACCATTCACTCCACCCTCCTCATGACTGTCCTGGCCGCGTCCGTCGCTCTTCGAGCTCGGGAGATCGTCGAGGCGACCGCTATGCAGGACGCCTTCGGCCCGGACGGACTGGCAGCATTCATCAAGCTGGACGAGGTTCGACGTAGCCAGCGTGGTGGTCCGGAGGCTCCCGACTGCGCGGATCGAACCGGAGAAGCCGTTCGCGTTTCCGCGCGACGACCCTCGCGGCCTGGCCGCACTCACGACTGTACATGGGGATCGAACATAGATGAGCCGATCGCAAACCGTCACGAGTGCGTTGGTGGTGCTGACCGCTTGCGGCGATGGCCCGATCGACTCTGCGCCCTCAGATCCACCGCCGATGGCGTGTGCGGATGTGAGATCCCTGGCGTGGGGCCATGATGCTCAGTTCGGTGCCAACGGAGTCGTCCGAGAATGGGACGGAACGCCCTTTCGGGTGGACATGGTGCGCAACTTTCCTCATTTCGTTACTGACCCGGATCTCCGACAGCTGCTCGCTCCTGTCGGCCGGCTGGCCGATCAGATCGAGGCGCAGCTCGGGTATCGGATCGTGGAAATGGGAGAGCTGGTCGATGTACCGTCGGACGCCCCAGCGGACTGGGATCAGAGATTCGCTCTCTATTCGCAGTCCCATCGGCTTCGGGAGCGCGGCCAGATTCTCGTTTTCTACATGAACGACGATAACCCGCAAGATTGGGACGGCAGGGGCGGTTCGATCTTGAGCGCGCATCCCTGTTGTGGGACGATCACATACAACAAGCGCGCGATGGGTCGGTGGTGGAATCACGACGACCCGTGCTGCCAGGGTAACGCCAACGGACGCGGCGGAGAGGCCATCGTCCACGAATTGTTTCACCTCCTGGGGTTCAAGCACGCCGACGATCAGCCAGAGCTAGTCGGAGTCGAGATGTCGCGCGGTGCGCTCGATGTGCCGTGGCGGACCGGATCTCAGATCTTCTACGCCACAGAGGGTGATGTGGACAACCTCCAGTGTATCTTTCCCGCAGGAGGATGAGGTATTCTCTCATCCCGTATCCGCCGCGGCGAAAGCAACGACACCCAGACCGGCGCCGTCTACGGTCCTCGTCTCGCTGAGCGGGGCTACGTCACCATCGTCTTCGACCACATCGGCTACGGCGACAGCGAAGGGGAGATTCGCAACAACGAGAACTCCTTCATGAAGATCGAGAGCATCCGTGACGCGATCAGCTTCATGGGAACGCTGCCGTTCGTCGATCGTCAGAGGCTCTTCGGGCTGGGCGTTTGCGCCTCAGGTGGCTACATCGTCCTTGGGGCCAGCGCACCTTCGAGGGACACCTACGTCACGCGCGACGCTACCCGATCAACTCGATCCTCAGGTTCAGGCCGAGAACGTTCGCAGCAGCGGTGAGCGTGTCGAGGCGAATGTGGTCGTTGTCCGGGTCGAGAATCCTGTCCAATTGGCTTCGGCTCGTGCGCATCGCCCGGGCCATGGCGCTCTTGGTGATCTGCTGCCTTTCCATTGCCTGCTCCAACTGCCAGGCCAGAACGCGCTTTACCGCACTGGCAGTGGTCTCCTCGAGGGTTCCCTGCTCGGCCAGGTAGTCCTCGAAGGAGGAGCCGATCCGTCCCCTCGTCTGGGTCATGACGTGATCTCCCTTCCACCAAGCGTACCTCACAAAGCACAGTGTACCATACATCGTACAACCCGTCAACCCAAGGACGACGACGATCGCTCCGCCTCGTGGACTGCTCGAAGTTCCTGAGCTCAGATTTCGAGATCGCGGAACAGCTCCTCGGCACTATCGAAACGCTGACCCTTTCCGTCGTCCAGCTCCTTCATGGCCTCGACGGTGGTCGCGTTTGGTACCTGGACGATGAAGGGCAGTCGCTTCTCCTCCGCAACCCGCAACAGCACCATGCGGATGACGTCGGACACGGACAGGCCCATGGCCTTGAGCGCCTCGGTAGCACGCGCTTTGGTGTCGCTGTCGATTCTCGCGCGGACGACAGTGTCTGTGCTCATTCTGGACCCTCCCGTGTGTGTAGCTTCATTGTAGCTACAGCGCGATCCGGCAGCCAGAAGAGCGCGTGACCCAAGTGCCATCAGGATCTCGTCATTGGCTTGCGCTGACAGGCCTGCCGTTGTATCACAGGCTGTGTCCACAGCTTTGGACGACTCTCACCACCACGGGTTGGGGTTAGAGGGGACTAGAGAGCCGCCGATAGACAAGCCTCATGCTCAGCGAGTGCAGGAACTCGCTGTGATCGAAGCCATAATCACTGCTGTAGTAGTACGGCAGAATGGTGTCCATCCCAAGTTCCAGGGCGACCACAAGGGTCTCGGAGCGGCGCAGTTCAGCGCCCAATGCTCCCGTCAGACCGAGCATCAAGAAGGATTCGCCCTCGGCAAAGGCGGCAATGAACGCCGGGCCCACTGTGCCGTAAACGGTTTCGTTGAACATGGCCGCGTACTGCACGGACGGCTGGAGAGCGAGAACCTGGCAGCAGAAGTGGATGCGCACGTCGACCCTACGGTTGGCTTCCAAGCCCTGAAACATCACGCCGGCAGTGCCTCCCCAAATCCCTTCATAGCTGTCCCACAGTACTACGGGGCCGGCATAGAGACCTCCTTGGGCCGCGGCCGGCGAGGCCGTGAGGGTGCAGGCGAGTATCAGGGCGATCCGTTTCATACTTACAGCTATGAAGCCAAGAGACTTAGGGCAACTGCACCGGGCATATCTGGCGGACAGGGCCATCGACATCCGTCTGGTGACCTTCCATGGCTACGTTCACGACCAGGAGATGCGGGCGATGGGCGGCGAATCACGTTCGTCGCAAAATTTGCCTTCGGCTGCTCAGCGTCCGGTTCCTCGAAACCGGCGGCGCGCAGACGAGCTTCACGCTCTTCACGCCGCAAGTCGATCGCCGCAAGCGTCTCGTCGCACCACTCCACCTTCGATCCGATGGAGCGAATGCCCATGCGCAGGGTCGCGAACTGATGGAATCCCGCGTCGGGGTAGTGTTCCGGCGCGTTTCCATATGTGCCGGTGATGTCGGTTTCGATCGCTCGCAGCCGGGCGAGCCATTTGTTCAGGCGTTGCCTCAGAGCGGCCATGAACGCGCGGGTCTCGTGCAGGTCTCCGACGGTGTCCATGAAGAAGACCTGGGCCAGGTACGCGAAACGCTCCACGCCGACCACCGGACCGCTGCGCAGCCACTCCGACAGTTCCTCGCGACCTTCGTCAGTGAGGGAATAGACCCTGCGATTCGGCCCCTTCTCCGACGGCTCGATGCGGCTGTGCAACAGGCCCTCGCCTTCCAGCCGCCTGAGCGTCGGGTAGATCTGCCCCAGTTCGGCACTCCAGAAGTGCGAGATGGTCTCGTTGAAGGTGGCCTTCAGGTCGTACCCGGTGGCCGGTTCCCTCAGGAGTCCGAGAAGGATGTGCTTGAGGCTCACGGTCCTCTCCCCCAAATGCGTGTCACTATATCAAATGTGATATAGCGATCCTAACAGGGGTTCCGCCGAGCGTCAAATACGGCTGACTCGAGGCCGGGGTCCTGCCGGGGCCGAAGGCGGCCCCCTACCCCCGTATCTCCGCGTCGATCCCCTCCTCGCCTTCCCATTTCCCGACCACCGCCGCCGCGCACGAGTCGCTGTAGACGTTGACGGCCGTCCGGGCCATGTCCAGCGGCCGGTCGATGGAGAGCATCGCGGCGACGATCAGCATCGCCTGGGGATTGTCGCCGATTCCGATCGCGCCGAGGATGATGAAGATCACCACCAGCCCGGCGGAGGGAACCGCCGCGGCACCGATCGACGCCAGCAGCGCCGTGAGCACGACGACGACCTGGGTCGCAAAGCCGATGTCGGCTCCCAGCGCCTGCGCGATGAAGAGCGCGCCCACGCACTCCATCACCGCCGTGCCGTCCATGTTGACGGTGGCGCCCATGGGTAGCGTAAACGACGACACGCGATCGGACACCCCGACCTTTTCCTGCACGGTCTTCAGGGTGACCGGCAGGGTGGCCGCGGACGAACTCGTCGAGAACGCCACCAGCAGAGGCTCCCTCATGTTCATCGCGTGCTTCCACGGAGACACGCGCGCCCAGAAGTACAGCAGGAGTGGCAGCGTGATGAAGAAATGGATGGCGAGACCCGACGTCAGTCCCACGACGTATTGAGCCAGGTTGCCGAAGGCCATCAGGCCCGTCTCGGTGACCATGGTCACCATCAGCCCGAAGACTCCGATCGGGAGCAGCTTGATGATGCCCGTCGTCAGCGCCATCATCGCCTGGAAGAGCGCGCTGACCAGGCCCGTGATCTTCGAGCGCGGACCCTCCGGCAGGGTTGTGACGGCCGCTCCGAAGACGATGCAGAAGAAGATGACCATCAGCATGTCGCCGGCCGAGGCCGCCCCGAAGAAGTTGTCGGGCACGATGGTGTAAAGCAGATCGACGAACGACTCCGGTGTGGCGAGGTCGGGGGGCTCAGCTCCGGTGTCGGTCACCGGATACCCCCGGCCCGGATTGATGATGTTGAAGAGGAGCAGGCCGGTAAGCGCGGCCAGGAGGCTCGATACCAGGTAGTACCCCAGCGTCTTGCCGAACATCCGGCCCACCGTGCGCCCGCTGCCGGCCGATGCCACCCCCGAGACGATGGAGGTGATGACCAGCGGCACGATGATCATCCGCAGGAGCCGCATGAACAGGCCGCCCACCCAGCCCACGTTGTCCGCGACGGTTGCTCCTCCCGGAGACAGACCGATGCCGATGCCCAGCAGCATCGCGATCAATACCTGCCAGTGAAGACGCTTGTACCAGGGTTGGTCGGGGTTGTAGTCCATGGGTCTCTCTTTGGGAGCAGGAGGCTGAGAAAAGGTGGGCTCCGAGCCCGGCGCGGATGTCCGCAAACTCTTGGCCAAGGCGGGAAGGTGGTGGCCGCGATTCCCATCCGTCAAGTTGAGGGGGTTCTTCGAGGCACTGCACGCCTGGAACGGGGGGAGATGATCAAGACCTGGCCTGCCGCGATTCCGTTCTGGGGAGCCGTGCTGTCGGCGTCCGTGCCGGGCGCGTCCGGGCAGGAGCCGACTGCCGCGCGCAGCTACGATTCCCCCCGGGCCTCCACCCCCCCGGTCATCGACGGCCAACTCACCGATCCCGTCTGGCAGCGATCCCCCTGGACCGAACCGTTCGTTGACATCCGCGGCGACGGCTGGCCGGCACCCGCCTGGACGACACGCGCGAAGATCGCCTGGGACGACGCCCACCTCTACATCGCGGCAGAACTCGAGGAGCCGCACCTCTGGGCCACCCTCGCCGACCGCGACGCGATCCTCTACCGCGAGCACGACTTCGAGGTCTTCCTCGACCCCAACGGCGACGCCCTCGCCTACTACGAACTCGAGATCAACGCGCTGGGCACCGAGTTCGACCTCTTCCTCGACCGCCCCTACCAGCGCCGCGGGAAGGCCGACATCGGCTGGGACATGCCCGGTCTCCGCACCGCTGTCCAACTCGACGGCACCCTGAACGACCCTTCGAACCGTGATTTGGGATGGAGTGTCGAGATCGCGATCCCGTGGGCGGCGTTGGTACCCCCGGCCAGCTACCGGTCCCAGTCGCGGGGGGAAGCTGGCGTCACCGACACTGCCGGCCTATCGGAACGCCTTTCCCCCTCCTTCCGGCACGGCGCACCACCGCGCCCCGGCGACACCTGGCGAATCAACTTCTCGCGCGTCCAGTGGCCCCTCGTAGTCGTCGACGGCAAGTACCGCCGGGCCCGCGTACCGACCCCCGAGGACCGGCACCCCGAACACAACTGGGTCTGGTCGCCACAGGGAGAGATCAACATGCACATCCCCGAACGGTGGGGTGTCGTGCGCTTCGTAGCCGGGCCCGGGCGATGAAGCGGGTGCCCCCAATGAACCGACGCGAGTTTCTCCGCACGGCCGGCGCCGCCACCGCCGCGACCGCGCTCACCGGCTGCGGCCCGCGCGACGAGCGTGACGGTAACGTGGCCCCACCCGGGGCCGAGGCCCCGCGGACCTTCACCGCCTGGACCTGGGTGCATGGCAACCGCGACTACGACGTGTCGGAATGGCGCCGCCGCTTCGCAAGCCTGCGCGAGGCCGGGATCGGGGCCGTGCTGGTCGGCGGCGGCGACATCGCGCTGGTCTCCGGAGCCGCCCGGGCCGAGGGGCTCCGGTTCCACCGCTGGTTCTGGACGCTGAACCGCAACGGCGACGAATGGGCGCAGAACAACCACCCCGAGTGGTTCACCGTCAGCCGCAACCTCGAGTCGTCACTCGAACACCCCCCCTATGTGGGCTACTACAGGTGGGTGTGCCCGTCCCGCGAGCCCGTACGCGAGTATCTCCGCGGCCTGGTGGGAGCACTGGCAGCGAACCCGGCGGTGGACGGCGTGCACCTCGACTACGTGCGGCACTGTGACGTGATCCTGCCGCGCGGGCTGTGGGAGACGTACGACCTCGTGCAGGACACCGAGCTACCCGAGTTCGACTTCTGCTACTGCGGCGGAAGCAGTCTTGTTCACAACCTGATGTGAACATTGATCTTACGGGACTAAGACTCCGTTTTCCCGCTTTTCGGTTCCCGCCAATCGACTTGGGTCAGGCGCGGACCCTCGGGCGGCTCTCCAAAGCCTTCCTGAGCTGTCCAGCGTCGGCCTGCTGATAGCAGCGCAGCACCGTCTGGGCTTCCTTCCACCCACCGAGTTCGCAGAGCACCTTCAGCGGAAGGGCCATTAGGTCGGACGCGAACTTCCGCCTCAGCGAGTGCCAGCCCCTCCCGCGCTTCGGTTCGAGCCCCGCCAGCGATTGGGCTTTGTCCCACCAATACCGGACCGCCGACAGGCCCGCGCACCGCGAGGCGTCCTTGGGGGCAGGCAACACCGGAGAGTCCCCGGCGTCGGGATACCTGCGTTGCGCAGCCTCTTCCAAGGCGACGACGGCCTCGTCGGTCATCGGCGTGACGTGCTCGTAGCCGGTCTTCTCATGCTCCGCCCGCCAGACGATGGTCCTGTCGTCGAAGTCGATATCAGACCACCGAAGCTGACGGATCGCGCCGATTCTGTGTCCCGTTTCGTGGGCCAGCACGAGCGCGACATGGAACCTCCAGTCCACCTTCCGGGAGACTCCGAGCAACGCCCCGTACTCCTCGTCGGAGAGGACGACCCGGGTGGGGTTCTTCTCCTTGGGCGTCTTCAAGCCTCTCAGCGGATTCGAGTCGAGAAGGAGCCTCCCGTTCTCGTCCCGGGACTTCGACGCCCAGTTGAGGACCGCGATCAGGAATCTCAGGTCGAACTCGACTGTCCGGTCGGACACGGGTTTGCCGCTGGGTCCAACCTTGCCGACCCTCCGCGCCCGGATGAAGCGATCCCAGTCGCGCTGCGACAGGGTCGCCGGATCGCGGTCGAGTCCGAAGAACCCGAGGAACATCCTCATCGCAACCCGGTCGTATCGCCGCGACCTGTCGGCCTTGGTCGGCGTCACCTCCTCACCGTAGATGTCAAAGAGCCTTTCCAGCGTGAGCGGCTCGGGTTCGGCGTTGCCGTTGGGCTCGTGAACCGCGAAGCCTGCGGCGGCCTCGTCGGCCTGCCTCTTGGCCCGAGTCCAATCGCGGTGCTTCAGCGACCGGCTTAGCCTGCGCCCGTTCTCGCGCCACTCCATCTGGTAAAGGCCGGTCTTGGGATCGGTGAACACCCTCACCCGGTTCCGGCCCCATTCGCCGGCGCTGTACGTTCGCCGACTTCGTTTCGTGCGTGCCATCATTCGATTCCTCTCGTGATGGACCGCACGACCTGCGCGAGCGAAACTTCGCGGGGGGAAGGCCCTTCCGCCAGTTGCAGTTGCTCGAAGGCCGGTTTCCGTCCCGGAAACCCGGTCACCGGGGCCGGGCGGCGAGCGCACATCGACCTCGGGGTCCGTGTGCGCGTACACGCGTTCCGGACGTGCACGCCAGCGACGGCGCATGCCTTTTACCGGATTGCAGTTGCACAACGGCCTCCGGGGCGGCTGCGCCGCGCCGGAAGCGGAGGTCGCTCCGGGCCAGCGATCCCTTCGGGAAGGCAGCCCGAGACTCGCTGATGGCGGTCGCGGATGGTTTGGTTGCCACCGCCAGCGGCCTTCAACCCTTTGGGCAGCACCCGCGTCCGCATTGCGTGCATTCCGCCGCTGGGTGGGGTGGACCTTCTCACCTCGTCGGGTCGATCTTGCAGACGAACGCGGACGGTGCCGAGTCTTGGTGGGAACAAGGGGAGCACCGCCCCCTTCCCACCGCCGGTGCATCCATCCCCACGTGGAGCGAGAGAGCCCCATTCCTGCAAGGAGCAGTCGCCGTGATCGACCAGCCCACGACCAAACCGAGAACCCCGAGCGAGATCTTCCCCACGCTGAGCGAGGACTTCCGCCGCCGCGTGGTGCAGCGCGCTTTGAAGCACCGTCCAGAGTCCAAGGCGCTTCGCCAACAACGCGGGGCCGCCCTGCGGCGTCTTCGGGTGGACGGATACCGGGACGCCAGCCGCGCACCCCGGCCAAAGCTCCTCCAGCCCGTCTTGGAGGCGATCCAGCACCACGATCACGACCTCGCCCGCGCGGTCCTCAATGCCTGGATCGACTCCCACGGAGGGCTTCGCGATCAAGCCGCCCAGCATCTGGCAAGCAGGGGCATGCCCGTGCCCGAGCCACCCGAAGCGCGGTTCGATTCGTTTTGGACGCGCGAGGCGTGGCGCGCCGAACGCGAGGCGTTGGCGGCGGGCGAGGGCGCGGTGGACCGCGAGTCCGCCGGCCTGATGCTCTGCCTGCTCGCCCGGCGCTTCCCCGCTCCGCCGCCATTGGCGTCGCCGCTATTTCGGGATTGGCTCGACATCCTGCAAGACCTCCGGCCCAACGCGCCCGAGTGGGATGAGGCCGACACCCTCGTCAAGTGGATGGACGACATCCGGCGAGACAAGGAGCGCGAACTGGTTGGCTGGTGCCGGGAGCAGATCACGGGCCTTTGCGCCTCCCTTCAAGAGCGGTTCGGCGACGAACTGCGCTACCTCGGCATCAACCCGGACCCGTGGCCCGGACTGGTCGAGGAGCGGCCCGCGCTGACCAATTCGGCCCTCCCGCTCCTCATCTTTCTGGAAGTGAGCTTCGAGGCATACGAGCCGATCCGTCCCCAGGCCCCCTCTCGCGACGAGGAGCTTGAGCGGTCCGTACAGCGCCGCGAGTGCGAGGACGCCATTCTCGCGGCGGTCGATGCGTGGCGGGAGCGGGTTGCCAAGCCCGACCCGCCGGACGAGGACGGATCCGGGACCGAAGCTGACACCTTGGAAGGAAGCACGGCTTCCAAGGCGGCCGACGGCGCGGAAGCGGAGCCGGAACCTGATTCCGGTGCGCCCGAAGACGATGGCGATTCGGCCCGGCGCGAGATCGAGGCCCTTCGAGGGGACCGCGAGCGCCTCGAAGCGGACAACCGGACGCTCCGGGAGGCCAAGACGCTGGGAGACGAGGAGGCCGGACGGCTACGGGACGAGGTTGCGCGGAGCCGGAGGATGGAGGAGCACTGGAGACGAGCCTACGTCGAAGAGCGCAGACAGGCCCGGGTGGGCGACGGCGAGCCCGTGGCAGCGGAGCCGGTCGGGAGCGTTCGCGAGGCCATCGCCCAAGCGCGGGAGATGTTCCCCGACCGGCTGCTCATCAAGCTCAACTCGCGCTCGAACGAGGACACGCCCTTCGCGAACCCCGCCGAGGTGTTCGACGCGCTGGCGTGGCTCGCCACGGCCTACCGGAACGGGCCGACGGACCGGATCGGGGAGACCTGCCCCGGCTGGTTCTACAAGTCGAACCAGTCGGCCGCCACGATGGGACGGTTCCGGGACTGGTACCGGACCCGCGTGAACGGAACCGCTTGGAAGCTGGCCGCCCACCTCGGCAAGGGGGCCAGTCACGACCCGCACCACACGATCCGGATCGCCTTCGCCTGGGACGAGCCGAACGAACGCGTCATCGTCGGATTCGTCGGCCTGCATCAGAGGAACCGGAGTTCGTAGGACAGCGGCGCGCGCATGGGTGAGGACGATGGCCCGGGCCGAGGTTCACAGCAACCCATCGTTCCCGATCGTTGGGGGTGTCGGAGCCGTGACTTGGAGGCGTTTTTGACGCTCCCGATGCCGATCCGTGCGTGCACATCCCACGTCGGGGTGCTTGTGCACGGAAACCGCCTTCCCGTGTGCACGCCTCCGGTTCCGCATGTCTCTAGCGAGCTTGCGGTTGCACCACGGCCGCCGGAGCGGCGATGCCGATCCGGCCATCGAGGCCGTGGCTGGGAGCGACCCTGTACCCTCCGGACAGACTTTTCTTTAGATCGAAAGATCCTAACAGCAGCGACGGGCGACCGGGCCGGGAGTAACCTGAGCGACCCAGTGCCACAGAGCACCCCTGGGGGACTTGTACCCCGGCCCGGAGCCGCGATGGATGCCCAGTGGGGAGTTCGCGCCATCGAGCGCCAGTACAGGGACCGGCGAGCATCGCGGCGACCACGGACATGCGCCTGTCCAACAACCTTCACTCGGGAGGGAGCATGGTAGAATCCAAGGCTTGGTTCGCTGGCGTGGACTGGGCATCGGAAGCGCATCACGTCTGCTTGGTGAGCGGCGACGGATCGAAGCGGGAGGAACGCATCTTCCGCCATGGGGGTGCGGGGCTGGCGGAGATGGCCGATTGGATCGCGGCCAAGTGCGGTGGATCGGCCCCTGACACTCCGGTGGCGATCGAAGTCCCGCACGGGCCGGTCGTCGAGAGTCTCATGGACCGGGGGTTCGCGGTCTACTCGATCAACCCGAAGCAGCTCGACCGGTTCCGCGACCGCTTCTCGCCCGCCGGAGCCAAGGACGACAGCCTCGATGCCCGCGTCCTTGCCGACGCTCTGAGGACCGATCTTCATCACTTCCGCAGGATCGACCCCGTCGACCCGGTCGTCATCGAACTCAGGGCATGGTCGCGGATCTTCGAGGAACTCACTCGGGACCGCACCCGCCTGTCGAACCGGGTGCGTGACCAGTTGTGGCGCTACTACCCGCAGATCCTGGAAGCGGTCGGAAGCGTGGTCGAGCCCTGGTTCCTCGACCTCTGGGCCAAGGCTCCGACGCCCGCGAAGGCCCGCCGGATCCACCGCCGGACGCTGGAGGGCCTTCTCAAGCGCCACAGGATCCGGCGGATCACGGCCGACCAGCTCTTAGAGATCCTCCGCGCACCGGCCATTGCCGTTGCGCCCGGAACCACCGAGGCCGCGGTGGCCCACATCAAGAGCGCCTCCGAACGCCTCCGCCTCGTACAGCGCCAACTCGCCGACGCCAAGCGGGAGATCGCCCGCCTGATCGACGCCTTGGCCGACAGCGAGGACTCCGGCTCCGACCAACCCGGCGGGCAGCGCGACGTGACGGTCCTCTCCTCCCTGCCCGGAGTCGGCCAGACTGTCCTCGCCACGCTGCTCGCCGAGGCGCCCCAAGCGCTGGCGCGCCGGGACTACAAGGCCCTGCGGTGCCTCACGGGCGTCGCACCCGTCACACGGCAGTCCGGCAAGTACAAGCTCGTCATGCGCCGCGTGGCGGCCCACGCCCGTCTTCGCGATGCAGTCTACCACTGGTCGCGGGTCGCGGTCCAGCACGATCCCGTCAGCAAGGCCAAGTACGCCGCCCTTCGCGGGCGCGGCCACGGCCACGCCCGTGCCTTGCGTTCGGTCGCGGACCGCCTGCTCGCGGTCGCCTGCGCCATGCTTCGAACCCAGACCTGCTACCGGCCTCCACGCCCGGCGGAGAATCATGCGGCCTGATCTCCTCTCCCGGCGCGGGCCAGCGGGGCGCTCCACGACCGCGTGGGCGCTACGGCCAGCTGCGGCGGCGACCGCCTTCGGGAAGCTGGCTCCCGACCTGCTAATGGCCGGGAGCCAGCTTACCCTCGGTATAACCGCGGGGCTGGCGAGGGACTCCGCCCCTTCGAACCCCGGCAGCGGCTGCCGAGGGGATGCTATGCTCCCCTTCGAACCAACCCGGCCGGCACACGGCCCAGCCCTTCCGGCCCTCCGACGCGGGGCTACAGCCCTGCCTTCAACAGCGTTGACAAAAGGTGGTATGTGGACGCCCCCATGTGGGCAAGCGCGGACTCAGAA
>VXQO01000040.1 GCA_009838975.1 Gemmatimonadota bacterium
GGCGGCGTTCGAAGGTGGCCATCAGCGTCGTGTTGGCGATGCCGAAGCTGGCGACCGAAAAGATGAGGACGATGAAGATCCAGTACATCGCATCGGCGAGCGCGACGTACTGGGCAAGCACCGGATTGAGCTCCGTCCACGGCGCTACCAACATCGCCCGCTCGGGGGCTCCAAGGGTGGCTGCGAGGCGGGTCGCGGTCAGGGCGGCTTGCGACGGATCTTCAGTGCTGATTGCGATTTCGTGGACCCGATCCGGATCGAGGACCACGAGCGTCTGAAGGTCTGCGACCGGCATGACCATGGTGCCGGCATCGAACTCGAGCAGGCCGGTCCGGAAGATGCCGGTGACGGTGTACAGGTCGTTGCCCATCGAGCCGTCCGCCGCCGAGGCGACGACGACGACTTCGTCCCCGACGCTCAGCCCGAGCTGCCGCGCCATCTCGTCTCCCACAACGGCTTCGTGTCGGCCGGTGGCAGGCAGGCGGCCCGCTGCCAGGGGATCCAGAAAACGTGTCAGCGCCATCTCGCGCTCGGGGTCGACGCCGAGCAGAGTGCCGGCCGATGTCGCTTCGCCGGAACTCACGAGCCCGCTCGCGTACACGCGCGGGGCGGCAGTCACGACCGAGGGATCGGCCTCGATGGCGCGCAGGATCTCCGCCACATCGGCACCCTCGCGTCCGCCGATGGTCTCGTAAAGGCTGCGCTCGGGCCGGTAGTCGGCATCGTGGATCTCGATCTGCCCACTGACGAGCGATGTGGCGCTCTCGACGAGTTCCGTCGAGACCCCCTCGGCCCAGCCGACCATGAACACCACGGAAAAGTAGCCGACCCCAAGGCCGAGCGCGGTGAGAACGGTTCGCTTCCGGTTACGACCGAGGTTGCGCCACCCGATTCGCCACAACCGGCCCGTCACGCGTCGCTACCTCCCGCGCTGCAAGGTCCGGAATGACCCCATCCACGATCCGGGACAGGGACGGCGTTCAACCAGCCCTTGACACCCAACGCACGGCGCGGGCAACTGCACGCAGGCGACGTGTCCGCGAGGGTGGGAGCGAAGGATCTCGAATGTCCGTCGACTACTCGCCGACCATGGGGGCTACCAGCAGCAGCAGAGGCCGGCCGAGATGGCTTCGAGCTGTTCCTCGGTGATGTTCGGATCCGGCGGCAACGCGAGATGCACCGTCTGCATGTTGCTCTCATGGACCATGACATTCATCGAGTCGGGAATCGTAATGCCCAATTCGCCACTGATCGTGGTCTTTGGATCCGCAAGAAGCCGTTGCCGGAAGTCCGTGTCCAGGGCGGACTTCTCAACAATCTGCTGCAACATTTCGTCTCCGCTTCTCATGGCATTCCTCCTGTTGGTTCTGAGTCGTGCGACATGGGTAACGCTCTAACCTAACGATAGACGACACGCTCCTGGCAAGCAATCATGGTCGTTTACAACTGCACACGGGGGGCGAGCCGCAAGACAATGACGGGGGTCGGTCGGCGCGAACCGCTCGGTCTGTGGCCCCGCTACCCGGGAGCGGCCGGCAACTGGTGGTTTGTACCGCTCGAACTCCGCAAGTGTTTCCCGCTCTTCGGTTTACCCGCCGGGAGCGCGTCCGGAGATCCCGGGATCTGGCCGGCATCGTTCGATCCCACCTGGGGCCGGAGAGCGGCGTGGACCTTGCAGTTGCGCGAGTCGTGATCCAGCGCGTGAACCGCCCTCCTTCCATTTAAGGGACCTCCCCCGTGAGTACGTTCCGGGGCATTACGTTTGCCCTGTATGCCCGTGACGGCCGACAACCGCACCCTCGTCGTCCGGGGTCGGGGTCCGGTTGTGGCGCTCGCCCGCGCACCGTCTATTGGGCGGGTCGATCCGCCACCGGGCCCGCAGCCACAGCCACCCCATCCGGAGCACCCCTTGCCACTCCACCACAACTACTCGGGCTACAAGTCGTACGAGTACGTCAGGAGCCACCGAGACTTCACCGAATACGACCTCATCGAGGGCGAGTCGATCTTCGAGCCGTACCTCGTGCCGCTCACGCCCGCCCAGGAGGCCCGGGTCGCCGACCTCGTCGAGCGCATTCTCATGATCTCGCTCCACGAGCACCCGCACCTCTTCCCCGCGAAGGCCGACCAGATCCGCGCCTACGACTCCGAGGGCCGCGTGCACACCGCCTACGAAGCGCTGGCCGACTCCTGGTGGGACTGCGTCTTCGACAACTTCCTCGACGGCGCGGCGTGCATCACGTCGAAGAACGGGTGGAAGTGGGACGACATCATCTACGACATGGGGATGCGCTTCTGCGACCTCGCGCACCAGGACTTCATCATCAAGTGCGAGCGGGTCGACGACATCCAACGCGCCCACCGCGAGAAACGGATCGCGCTGGTGGCGGCCCAGGAGGGCGCGGCGATGATCGAGAACGAACTCGACCGGATCGAGATCCTGTACGGGATCGGCCTGCGCGTCCTGGGCATCACCTACAGCGAGTCGAACGCGCTGGGCACCGGCCTCAAGGAGACCCGCGACGGCGGACTGACCTCGTTCGGGCGCAAGGCCGTCCGCCGCATGAACGAGGTGGGCCTCGCCATCGACTGCGCGCACGCCAGCGACCAGACGACGCTCGACACCGTCGAAGTCAGCAAGCACCCGATCTTCCTCACGCACACCGGCGCCCGCGGCCTCTGGAACATCAAGCGCCTCGCGCCCGACAACGTGATCCGCGCGGTGGCGGACAAGGGCGGCGTGATCGGGATCGAGGCCGCGCCCCACACCACCGTCTCGCCGCGGCATCTGCGCCACGGGATCGAGTCGTTCATGGACCACTTCGAGTATGTGAAGGACCTGGTCGGCATCGACCACGTCGCGTTCGGACCGGACACCCTGTACGGGGACCACGTCGGCCTGCACAAGGTCTACGCCGCGGCGCTCTCGATCGACGAGACGCAGACGGGGGGGCAGGATGACGACGCCGGGGCAAGCCCCGCGCCCGAGCACATCCCGGTGGATTACGTCCGCGGCATCGAGAACCCCACCGAAGGGTCGAAGAACATCCCGCGCTGGCTGGTCCGGCAGGGCTACAGCGACGAGGACATCGCCAGGGTGATGGGCGAGAACATCATCCGCGTGCTGAAGGAGGTGTGGCAGTGAACGCGCGAGCGGAGGACCACGGTGGTGCCGGGCGGCCTGATCGAGCAGGGGGCGCACCCGCCCGTGTCCCGATCGTTTCCATGATCCTGATGGCGATCTTCCTGGTGGGCGGCAGCATCGGGCTGCTGGTGGACTGGCCGCCGGGCCCGGCCAATCTCGACTGGGGAGTATGGGTCGTACTATATGGGGGATATGGGTATGTGATCGGCGCGGTCATCCTTCACGCCCGCACCGGGCGCTAGACGGGGCGCACAACCATGTCCACAGCGGCCTTGTACACCGTCATTCTAATCTTCTACTTCTCGTGCCTCATGGGGCTCGGGTTCTGGTTCAACCGGCGCAACCGCTCCAGACAGGAGTTCTTCCTCGCGCGCGGCGACCTGGGCCCGGCGACGCTCGGATTCTCCTACTCGGCCACGCAGATGAGCGGCAGCTCGTACATGGGCGCCGTCGGGACCGAACGCGAACTCGGCTACAACTTCGCCCCGGCCGGCGTGTCCTCGGCGGCGGCGGCGTGGTTCACCTACATCCTGCTCGGCGAGCGGCTGCGGCGGCTCGCGTCGCGAATCCGGTGCACGACGATCGTCGACGTCTTCCAGGCACGCTACCCGGGCAGGGCGGTGGCGATGACCGCGACCGGGCTCATGCTGGTGGCGTTCATCCCGCTCATCGCGGCGCAGCTGAAGGCGGCCGGCAACCTCTTCGAGGTGCTGATCGGCATGCCGTACCTGCTGGGGCTCTTCGTGTTCGGCGGCATAGTAATCCTGTACACTGTCATCGGAGGAATGCACGCCGTCGCCTGGACCGACCTGATCCAGGGTTCGATCATGATCGTCGGTTTCGCGGTGCTGGCCCCCGTAGCGGTCAACGCGGCGGGCGGCTTCGCCGACATGCACCTGCGCTACGCCGAATTCAACCCCGACGGGATCTCGTTCCTCGGCGGAATGCCCGCGATGTGGGTGGTGTCGTCGTTTCTGGTCTGGGGGTTCTTCCAGATAGGCGGGGCGCCCGCGGCAGTTACGCGCTTCCTGATCCCCGAGGACCGCGGGACACTCCGGCGCGCGCTCGTCTATTCGATCGCGTTTTCGTCATTCATCTTCATCGGCTCGACGCTGATCGCCATCGCGTCCGGCGTGCTCCTGCCCGACCTGGAGCAGACCGACCTCGCGCTGCCCACGCTCGTACAGCTGCTGTTGCACCCGCTCTTCGGGGGCATTCTCGTGGCAGCGGTCCTCGGCGCAACCATGTCCACGATCGACTCCGTTCTGCTCCTCGCGAGTTCCCTGGTGGTGGAAAACCTGTATGTGCCGTTGGCAAAGAGCGACGTATCCCAGAAGCGGGGCGTGAGTCTCGCGCGCTGGACGACATTGGGGATCGGGGCGCTTGCGATGACGGTCGCGATCGATCCCCCCGCGACGATTCTATTCATCGTCACGATGTCCTTCAGCCTGCTGGCGTCGGCGTTCACCTTCCCGCTTCTCCTCGGCATGTGGTGGCCGCGGGCGACGCGCACGGGCGCCCTGGTCGCGATGATCGGCGGCGCCGCGACCTGCGTGCTCTGGTACGTGCTCGGGTACCTGGAGCACGGCACCTTCGACAACTGGATCGCGGGGCTGTGGCCGGCGCTGGTGGGTCCGGCGGTGTCGCTGGTGCTCCTGGTGTCGGTCAGCCTGCGGACGGCCCCGCCGCCGAGGGAGGTGCAGGAGGTGTTCTTCGAGTAGGGGGGCTCTCGTCCGACCCCGAGCAACGCCTGTACCTTGAGGACACTTCCGGTCACCGTTCCCGGTCGGTGATCCAGGAGGCACGGTGTCCGCAAGGAGGCAGGCTCATGGAATCCCGGCAAAGGACCTTCACTCTCTTCCCGCTTCCGACCGCCGCGGCGTTGACCCTCGCGGCAATGCCGTTGGGCAACCCGGTCCAGGCCCAGCAGCCCGAGTGGACCGTCGAAGCGCACACCGGACCGGTCCGCGAACTCTCCTTCGACGCCACGGAAGGCACCTGGATGAGCGTGGACATCGCTCCCGACGGCGCCACCATCGTCTTCGACCTCCTCGGCACGATCTACGAGATGCCAGTCGTCGGCGGAGATGCCGTGGCGCTGACTTCCGGCCGGTCCTGGAACCTGTCCCCGCGCTACAGCCCCGACGGGCGGCGGATCGCGTTCTCTTCCGATCGGACCGGTAGCCACCAGATCTGGGTGCTCGACCGCGCCGCAGGTGAGTTGCGTGCCGCTTCCGACTGGGCAGGGGTGAACCTGCACAGGCCCACATGGTCGGCCGACGGCAACCGAATCTTCGCGAGCGCTGTGGGAGACGGCGTCCCGAGCCAGCTCGTCACCCTCGATGCGGCCGGTGGCCTGGAGACCCTGTTCACCGGCAACGGCCCGGTCAACGGAGCCCTCCCGCTGCCCGGCACCGATCGCTTCCTGTTCGAGCATCACAACCGGGCCACCTACCCCTTCGGCTTCAATCCCTACGTCACACCCCCCGGGGGGGCACGAGTCGAATCCTACGCGCCGTCCACCAGATCGACCGATGTCGTGATCGAACGTCCCGGCGGCGCCTTCCAGCCGACCCCCTCGCCCGACGGAGCCCACCTCGCGTATCTCCACCGCGGCATGCAGGGCACCGTCCTCATCCTCATGGACATGGCCACGCGCGTGGAGCGCGTCCTCCTGACCGGCCTCGACCGTGACCGGCAGGATTCCCGCTCGGCCTACGGCCCATACCCCAACCTCGCCTGGTACCCCGACGGCAGCGCCATCCTCATCGGCCACCAGGGCGGCCTTGCCCGCGTCGACATCGCCACCGGCGACACTCGACCGGTCCCCTTCAGCGCCCCCGTGCGGCGGCAGATGTCCGAGACCATCCGCTTCACGACCGACATCCCCGAGGAGCGCGACCGCACGCGCACCCACCGATGGGGTCAAAGAACGTCCCGGGGGATCATCTCCGAGGCCCTCGGCGAGCTGTGGCTGCACGACGAGAGCGGGGCCCACAACCTGACCCGTACCGACGCGCACGAAACCAGCCCCGTCATCGAGCCTGGCACCGGTGCCCTCTACTTCGCCTCGTGGACCGACGACGTGCTGGGCTCGGTGCACCGCATGGAAACCGCCGACGGGTCCGCGTCACCCGGCGCGATCGAGCAGCTCACCGGCGTCGCCTCCCAGTACGGCAGCCTCGCGCTCTCCCCCGATGGCACCGAAATCGCCTTCGTGCGCGGTACCGGCGGACTGCAACGCGGCCTTTGGCTGTCCAACCAGGTCCACTTCGAGCTGGTGGTGCGGGGGCCGGCCGGCGAGCGCCGCCTGGCCGACATCTCCGGGCAGCCGCTCGAGTACGCCAACATCGCCGGCAAGATCCCGCCGAACGTGGTCTTCGGGCCGGACGGCCGAACGATATACTATACGACATGGGAAGACGGTATTCTTGCGCTAAAGTATATCGCCAGGGACGGTTCGGACGGCCGCACCCTCTACGTCTTCCCTCACTCCGTCGCCGCGGTCCCTTCTCCCGACCTTGAGTGGATCGCGCTGCGCGAATACCACCGCTCGTTCATCACTCCCTTCGAGGCGTCCGATTCGCCCATCACCGTGTCCCCGTTCGATGGGCGGGGCCGCGCCTGGCGGGTCGACGCGAACGACGGCGGCTACCTGACGTGGTCCCCCGACGGGCGCACACTCGGCTGGACCCGGGGCAGTGGCTTCTACGAAAAGTCGGTCGAAGCCATCCTGGCGGGTGCGGAAGGCGGCTCCGAGGCCCGGCGTACGGAGTTGGGGATCGAGTACGACGTCGCTCGCGCGGCCGGCGTCGTCGCGCTGACCGGCGCCCGCGTGGTCACGATGAATCCTGCGCGAGAGGTCCTCGAGAATGCCACGGTGGTGGCAAGTGGCGGCCGCATCGTCGCGGTTGGGCCGGATGTCGCGGTCCCCGACGGAGCCCACGTCTTCGATGTCGCCGGTGCCACCATCATCCCCGGCCTGATCGACGCGCACGCACATCCGCACATCGAGCACTCGTCGCTGCATGTCATCGAGCAGGCGCCCGGGTACCTGAGCGGTCCCGTCGCGTATGGGGTCACCACCATGGTCGAGGTCTACGGCAACGAATACCGCGACGGTTGGGTCACCGACATGGTCCGATCGGGCGGAATGACCGGTCCCCGCTTCTTCACCACCGGCTCGATCATCTACGGCCGCAGGCACGGCGGACGCCTGCGCATGTACCGGCCCATCGAGAATCTCGACGACGCCCGCGAGCAGGTGCGCTGGAACCTCGACCACGGCGCAATCGCTGTGAAGGACTACGCGCAGGCGACGCGCAAACGGCGCCACCTGACGGCCACCGCCGCCCGCGAAATGGGCCTCAACGTCCTCTCCGAGTCGTCCTCGGACCCGCAGATGAACCTCACCCAGATCATGGACGGCGTCACGACCATGGAGCACTCCATGGGGCTCGCACCCTTCCACGACGACATCGTCCAGTTCTGGCGCGGCACCGAGGCGGCGATGACCCCCACGCTGGTGGTCGTCTACAACGGCCCCATGGGTGAAGGCTGGTTCCACCAGGCCGGCAAGCTGTGGGAAGACCCGAAGCTGGCCAACTTCATCGACCCCATGTCGCTCATGCGCGTGCGCCGCACCACCCACCTCTGGCCCGACGACATGTACGCCTGGCAGATGGCGAGCGAGTTGCGGAAGCTCTACGACGCCGGCACCCCGCTGCTGCTGGGCGCGCACGGCCAGATGGTCGGGCTCGGCACCCACTGGGAGCTTGAACTCTTCGCGGGAGGCGGCTTTCCGCCAGAGCAGATTCTGGAGATCGCGACCATCCGCGCCGCGGAACAGCACGGCCTCGACTCCCGGATCGGGTCGCTGGAGGTGGGCAAGCTGGCCGACCTGGTCGTGCTGGACGCCAACCCGCTGGAGGACATCCGCAACGCGGCCAGAATCAGGTATGTGATGAAGGGCGGCATGGTGTATTCGGGCGACGATGCGGCACGGGTGTGGCCGGATCCGGCTCCGGCGCCGAGGCCGTACTTCGTGCGGGAGCGGTAGGTGCACCGGTTCACGGCCGACAATGACCGCGCGGACGTGCCGCAATGAACGTCGGTGGCGTCCCCTATCGTGCGATCTTCACCGAGGGCGACGATGGCCAGGTTCGAGTCATCGACCAGACCCTCCTCCCGCACCGCTTTGAGACCATCGGGCTGGACTCGACCGCCGACGCCGCGCGTGCGATCCGCGACATGGTCGTCCGCGGCGCCCCCCTCATCGGCGCGACCGCGGCCTACGGCGTCGCCCTCGCAATGCGCACGGACCCGTCCGACGCGTCACTCGACGAAGCGATCGCCCTGCTGGCCTCGACCCGGCCCACCGCCGTCAACCTCAGGTGGGCGCTGGACGCGGCCGGGGTGCTTCTCCGGGGACTCCCCCCGAGCGAACGCGCGCAAGCCGGCCACGACCTTGCCGCCCGGCTCTGCGAAGACGACGTGCACCGCAACCGCCGGATCGGTGAACACGGGCTTGGGATCTTCAGAGAGATAGCGAACAGGGCAGGTGCGGGCGGCCGGCGGCGTGAACTCAACGTCATGACGCACTGCAACGCGGGGTGGCTCGCGACGGTCGACTGGGGCACCGCCACCGCCCCAATGTACCTCGCGCACGACGAGGGACTGCGCATCCACGTATGGGTGCGCGAGACCCGCCCGCGCTTCCAGGGCGCCGGCCTCACCTCGTGGGAACTCGGCCAGCACGGCGTCCCCCACACCCTCGTCTCCGACAGCGCGGCCGGGCACCTGCTGAGCCGCGGCAGGGTCGACCTCGTCATCGTGGGTACCGACCGTACTACGGCGGGCGGCGATGTCGCCAACAAGGTGGGCACCTACCCCCTCGCCCTCGCCGCCCGCGACAACGGCGTCCCGTTCTACGTGGCGGCGCCGTCACCCAGCATCGACTGGACGATCGAGGACGGCGCGGGTATCCCCATCGAGGAGCGCGACCCCGCCGAGGTCACGCGCGTGTGGGGTGTGGACGACGACGGCGTGGAGCGGCGGGTGCGGGTGGTGCCGGAGGGGACGCGTGCCGCGAACTACGCGTTCGACGTAACTCCGAAGCGGCTGGTCACGGGGCTGGTCACGGAGAGGGGGGTATGCGCGGCGGATGGCGGGGCGCTCAGGGAGCTGTTTGCCCGGCCGGGAAGTCCAGCGACCGGGCCGCATGGGTCATATGTGGACGCCCCGTTGTGAGCAAGCCTGATTCTCGAACCGAGTCGAGGCATTGTGGTCAGGTACTTTCATATGTCCGGCCTCTTTGATGCGGCGCTCGTTGGCCGCGGGCCCGTATGGTGTTCTTGAGATCGGATCCAAATCAGGTTAACGGGCTCTCAGGCCCTCTGAACCAAGCTGGTTTTTCCGACCCCGTCTCTGCGACCGTTTGCCCTTACTCCGTTCGTTCGTCCTGCTCTGCCCACGTCTCCCGGCAGCTTCTGTCTCCTGTCGATTCCCCCCTTTCGGCGCTCCGCTCAGGCGGCGGCGCGGTTCAGGCCGCAGCGCGAGCCCGGTAGACCTCCTTCCGCGTGGCCAGCGCCCAGACCCGCCGCGCCGTCCGGTTGGCGAGCGCCACCGCGACCAGCTTCTTCGGCTTGCGCGCCAGCATCCCGGCCAGCCACGGATCCGTGATCTCACCGCGCCGGCTCGCGTGCTGAACCACCGACATGGCGCCCGTGACCAGGAGCCGCCTGAGATCGCGCTGGCCCAGCGCCTGGAACGGCAGGCACCGATCGAAACCCGGCCCCTCCGCGCGACCACGCTCCCCCGCCCGGATCCGGGTCCCGGCCAGATCCGGATCCGCGTGACCGCGTGCGGCGTCTGCCGTACCGACCTGCATGTGATCGAAGGGGATTTGAGGGCGGCGAACCTGCCGCTGGTTCCCGGCCATCAGGTGGTGGGCGTTGTGGATGCGCTCGGAGCCGGCGCGAGCCGGTACCGGCCGGGAGACCGCGTCGGCATCGCCTGGCTGCGCGGCACTTGCGGCGCGTGCGGCCACTGCGCGGCGGGGCGCGAGAACCTGTGTGGCGAGTCGGTCTACACGGGATACCACCGGCACGGCGGCTACGCCGAGGCGGCGGTGGTGCGCGAGGACTTCGCGTATGCCGTCCCGGCGGGCTTCGAGGACGCGGATGCGGCGCCGCTGTTGTGCGCCGGCATCATCGGCTATCGCGCGCTCAAGCGGGCCGACCTGCCGCCCGCGGGGCGGTTGTTGCTGGTGGGATTCGGGTCGTCGGCACACGTCGTGCTCCAGATCGCGCGCCACCGTGGCCACGAGGTCCATGTGGTGACGCGGGGCCCCGGCCACCAGACGCTGGCGCGACGGATGGGTGCCGCGTGGGCCGGCGGACCCGGCGACCGGCTGCCCGGGCTCGCGCACTCCGCGATCGTGTTCGCCCCCGCCGGCGAGACGGTGCCCGCCGCGCTCGAGGCGGTGGGGCCCGGGGGCACCGTGGCCCTCGCCGGAATCCACATGAGCGCGATCCCCTCGCTCGACTACGAGAAGCACCTCTTCCACGAGAAGCGGCTGCAGAGCGTCGAGGCCAACACGCGGGGGGACGGGCGCGAACTGTTGGAAGTGGCTGCCGAGATCCCTATTCGGCCCAACGTGACGCGGTTTCCGCTGGAAGATGCGAATGAGGCGTTGATCGCGCTGAAGTCGGGGAGGATCGACGGGTCGGGGGTGCTGGTGGTGGGCGGGTGGTAGGCGCTGGTGTCTTCCGACTCGGATTCACATCAGCTTTCCTCGATCACCCTACACGGCCCGCAGATGGGCAAGGATCGAAGGATTGGCCCCGTCGGTGATCGGACGCGATCAGCCAGCCCGCGCTGCGTGGGGTTGTATCTCGCGTTCGATTCTGCGACGCGAGGACTCCGCGCACTCAAGGTCGTAGAGAACCTGCAAACGAATCCAGAATTCGGCCGTCGTTCCGAAATACCGCGCCAGTCGCAGCGCCGTGTCGGTCGTGACTCTTCGCTTTCCGAGCACAATGTCGTTCAGGCGCGGTCTAGGAATCCTTAGCTCCCGGGCTACCCGATAGACGCTTAGTCCCAACGGACCGAGGAACTCGTCTCGGAGGATTTCCCCGGGATGGACAGGGGGTAGTCGACCGGGCAGGGTCACCTCGGAGAAATCCACCTCTCCCAGATCCACCGCTCTTCGCGTGATAGTCATGTCGCACCTCGTTCAGTGATAGTCGGCAATCTCCACCTCCCAAGCCTCGCCATTCGACCAGCGGAAGCAGATTCGCCACTGATCGTTGACCCGAATGCTGTGCTGGCCATCTCGATCTCCCTTCAGGCGCTTGAGGCGATTGCCCGGCGGAACCCGAAGATCTCCCAGAACTTGCGCCGCGTCGATCCTCCGCAGTTTCGCTCTCACTCGTCACTGTATCTGATTGGCGAGCCCTCTCTCGATGTGCCCAGCGAAGATCGCCGCCGTTCGTTTGTCCGCGAAGCTCCTGATCATGCGGATCATTCTAGCGTAACGGCAGACGGTACGTATCAGCAAGCTCTCAATGAACCACCTGCGATCGACGGCTTGAAGGTGCTGGTGGTGTGGTCGGCTGAGCCAGCGCCAGTCCCCAGAGGCGGGCGACCACCGCCTCGCTACAGGTCAAGCACGAGCCGGAGGCCGTCGTCGACGCGGCGCATGAGCGATCGTGGGACCCTTCCGGCCCGTTCGGTGAGGTAGTCTTCGTCCACGGTCACCAGTTGAGTCACGTTCGCGACGGAGTCCTTCGGCAGGCCGCTCCGGTACGCCGGGAGTAGCACGTTGCCGGGCGCATCGAGATACCTCGTGTTTGACGTCAGCGCGATCCCGATCACCGTCGGCAGCCTGCTCCGGTTGAACGACTCCGCTTGCACGACGAGGACCGGGCGCGGATAGCCAGGTTCGGATCCGCCGGGCTCGCCGAGCTCAGCCCACCAGACTTCCCCCCTCGAGACTACCAATCCCGCTGGACCGACTGCGCCTGGATCCGTCTGAGCCCGGAATCGACTTTTCCGGGCAGTTCCGCATAGACCGCGTTCAGCCTCGAGGTTACGTCTTCGTCGCGGTGCTTGGCCACGTATTCGGCCACGGCGTTCGAGTACAGCTCGCTTCGCGAGATGGCCAGGCGATGCGCCAGGGCGTCGGCCAGGGCAAACACCTCGTCCGGTATGGAGATCGCTGTCTTCATACTCTAGTAATACCATCGTATGAACGCTACGTCAACGATCGCAGGTCAGGAACTGACCACTACCACCACTTTGCCGTCGGCTCGTCCCGACTCGACCAACTCGTGTGCGGCCGCCGTGTTCGAAAGCACGAACAGCTCCGCGATGCGAACGTCAAGGCGCGCCGTGCTCAGCCAGCGCGTCAAGTCCGCGATCGCAGCGTAGCGCGCGGCCAGCGGCAACAGGTAGCCCTGCACGAAGTGGATCCGCAGGTCCTTGAAGGCGAGGGGATAGTAGGAGAGCGGCAGTTCCGGTCGCGAGGTCGACGAATACGAAGCGATCGTGCCGTGCGGCCGCAGGACCTCCACGTCGGTCTCGATGTTGGCGGCGAGGTCCACCTCGATAACGCGATTGACCCCCTCCCCGCCAGTCACATCTTGCACCTGCGACGCCACGTCGCCCCGGCGGTAGTTCACCACGTAGTCCGCACCGGCCGCGATCGCCACCTCCCCCTTCGCGGCGCTGCTGACTGTCGCGATCACTTCGGCCCCGCTCCGCGCCGCGATCTGCACGGCCATGTGCCCCACCGCCCCCGCCCCGCCCTGCACCAGCACGCGCTTACCCTCCACCGGCCCGTCGCCGAGCACGGCATAGTGCGCGGTACATCCGGGGACACCCAGCCCGGCCCCGATCGACCACGGCACCCCGTCGGGGAGCCGCACCGCCTGCTCACCCGGGACCACCACGTACTCGGCCGCCGTCCCGAACGGCCGCGCCCCGCCCTGCCCATTCCAGACCCAGACCCGCTCGCCGAGCCGCACCGAATCGACCCCGTCGCCCACCGCGTCGATCGTCCCGGCCCCGTCCGAGTGCGGGATCACACGTGCGTGCCCCATCTCCATGCCGAGCCATCCGCCCCGCTTCTTGGTGTCGGAGGGATTGACGCCCGAAGCCGCAACGCGGACGCGAACCTCTCCTCGCCCCGGGCTCGGCGTCTCGACCTCCCCGTAGCGAAGGACCTCCCGCGCGGGGCCCGTCGCCCTGTACCAAACGGCCTTCATCGCTCAGCGGGGCCGACACCACACCGTCCGCACGGCGCCCCTCAGCCCGGAAACAGGCTCCGGTCGATCCCCGGGACGAGCTTCAGCGCGTTCTCGTAGTAGATCTTGCGCAGCACGTCGTCGGGGAGGCCCAGGCCGTACATCTGCCAGAAGGCGTGGTAGCGGCGGTAGTAGTCGAAGTAGTCGTCCTCGGTCTCGAAGACGCGGAAGTAGGTGTGGAATTCTTCCTGGTTGTACGAGTCCTTGCCCATCAGCACGCGGTCGCCGTACTCGGTCAGCCATTCGCGCGCGAACCGCGGCTGCCGGCCCAGTTCGTACACGACCGCGCCCAGCCCGACGTACATGTTCGGGATCTCGTCGAGTACCTCGCCGAGGCGCGCGAGGTCGTGGCCGAGCCAGCCGAGGTGCGCGGAGATGAAGTTCGTGTTCGGGTGGTTGCGGAACAGGTTGTGCTGCTCGCCGATGATCTGCTCGAAGGGCGGGAACTGGCCGGGTGGCCGGATCCGCCGCGGCCGCAGCCGCAGTTCGAGCCAGCGTTCGTTGAAGCGGTCGTGGGGCTGCCAGAACTCGGCGGGGTCGGCGGAGTGGATGAGCACCGGAATCCCCAGCTCGCCGGCCTTGTCCCACAGTGGCGCCAGACGCGGGTCGTCGACCGGAATCCGGTTGCCGTCGGTGTCCCGATCAGCCATTCCCAGGCCCTTGAAGATCTTCAGGCCCGCGGCACCGTTCCTCACGTCCTCTTCCAGCTGCGCGGCAGTCTCCTCGCCCCAGCCGGGCTCCCCGACGCCGAAGAAGTTGGTGTTGGCGAAGAAGACGAAGCGCGACGGATGCCGCGCGGTCATGTTCTCGAGCCCCTCGGCGAGCGAGAAGCCGCTGCCGCCGGAGAGGTTCACCATGACCGCCATGTTGAGTTCATCCATCTCCCCCACCAGGCCGTCGACCGCAGCGGGCGACATCCCCCTGGCCCGCTGATGGCCGTGAATGTCCACGAACGGGAACTTCGCCCGGGTGAGCGGGTTCCCCGGCACGACCAGCGTGTTGCGCGGCTCGTAATCGACGATGGTGACGTCCTGGGCGGCGAGCGGCGGATCGGCGGCGGCCGCGGCGGAGGCCAGGACGATGGCGGCGAGGACGGCGGTCGTTCGGCGGATAGTCATCAGCAGATACCGTTTGGTCGCGGTGAAGGTGGCGGGGTCGATAACGGCGGCGGTGCGCAGGGCGGCTTCGCGGGCGCGTTCGATCACGTTCTCAAGAACGTAATGCACGCCAGGCGACTTGGCGCGCAGCTTGTCGTGTGTGAAGTCGAGGGCGGGCATGCCCAGGCGGGTTGCGAGAAGGTGTGCGAAGCCGAGAGTCGGCAGCACGTTGGCGGTGATGTCGCGCTCGCGGGTGATGTGGAAACCGGCGTCTGCCAGGCGGCGGCGGAACTCGTTGAGCCGCCAGCCCGAGCGCTCGCCGGCACTGCCCGGGCGGAAGTAGTCGGCCACGATCCAGGTGCCGCCGGGGGCGAGGATCTCCCGCACCACGGGGAACACCTCGCGCGGGCTCATGTACTGGATCGACTCGGCGTGGATGACGGTACCGAAGCGGCCCCGGTGTTCGCGCGGGGGCATGTCTTCGAAGCGGCATCGGAGTATGGGGACGCCCGGATACGAGCGGCCGATGTGCTCCGCCTGGAAGCGGTCCGGGGTGAGTCCGGTCACGTCGTGCCCGGCGGCGCTCAGGAGCCCGAGCATGCCGCCCATCCCGGAGCCGACGTCGAGGATCGGTGCGTCGGGGTTCTCGATGAGTTCGGTGATCTGATCCACGTAGCGGCGCTGGGCACGGTGGAGCGCGTCGAAGCTGACCCTTTCCGGCGGCGTGTCCGGGTCGTCGAAGTAGCCGTAGTGCAGGAAGTCGCCCGGGAGAATGCGGTTGTACAGCTTGAGCTGGGCGTTCGCATGGACGGTTGGGACGCGGCGGTGCTGCCGGCGACGGCGGACCCAGCCGACGATGTGATGTGGCAGGAACGCGCGTCCCAGGATCTGGCGGACGATCCAGGAGCCTCGGAGCCTGTTCATTGGTCCTGTGCCGGGCCCTCCGCGGTCGGTGCCTGCCGGTGCGCGGCGGCGTCCCGTCAACCCCCGTTGGCGGCTTCCGTCCCGCCCCCGCTGGCCCGCCCCCGCCTTCTGGGATCGGCCACGCCTTCGAGCGTGCCTTCTTCGAGCCAGCGAACGGAGTGGATCGACCCCATGTTCGCGTCGCGCGGGCTCACAGGAAACAGCGCATGCCCCCGCGCCTCCAACTCGGCGATGGCCTCGTCACCGAAGTCGCCCTCGATCTCGGCCGACGAGATGCCGGGGTGCGGATGGCCGAACCTGGGCGCGTGCACGACCTGGTCGCCGGTCATCCCGTATTCCACGAAGTTCGCCGCGCCCTGCAGCAGGCATTCCATGAGCGAGCGGCTGGGTGTCGCCATGACCAGCGCCGGCCGGCCGTCCCGGTAGAGCCAGAGCTGAGTCGAGAACCCCACGGGCAGGTTCGTGTACTTGCGCAGGTAGGTGGCGCGGTTCATGACCACGCCGTCCACGTTGATCCCCGTGCCGAATGCTTCGGAAGAGCTGGAGTGGGTGCCGGCAGCCACGTTGCCGTCGGCGTCGACGATCACGTTGCCACAGGTCGCGGCGGCGAAGCCGATGAAGGGGCGCGGCGGGCTGTTCCGGATGTCCTGCCAGACGCGGCGCGCGTTGTCGGGCGAGATGAAGTCGTCCTGGTTCCCGGGGGTGATGTCGGCACCGCGCAGCCACAGCTCCTGTGCCACCCTGATCTGGGTGTGGAGGGCTTCCACGCTCTCGGTGGGCGGGCCCATCGAGCGCAGGTCCGCAGCCTCGAAGACCTGCAGGCCGAGCAGAAAGAGCAGCCCGCTGGAAGGCGCGATCTCGTAGTCGCGGTAGGGTGCGCCGCCCGTCTCGCCCGACTTCCACGGCGGAGACACGAACCCCTGCATGGCGGCCATGTCGTCCATGGTTATGCCGCCGCCGCGCCGGGCGACCTCGTCGACCAGCTTGCGCGCGAAGGGACCCGTGTAGAAATAGTCGCCGCCTTCGTCACGCAGCCGGGTCATCGTGGCGGCCAGTTCGGGGAGGTGGACCGTCTCGCCCACGCCCAGGAGGTAGCCGTCCCGGAACCAGTTGTCGCGGCCGGGGCCCGCGAAGCGCCCCACCATCTTGCGCGCGTGATGCACGTACCCCCAGAGGATGTGGTCGATGACGAAGCCGTTCCCGGCAAACGCGATCGCGGGCTCCCACAGGTCCTGCCAGGGGACCCGTCCGTGGGCCGAGTGGGCGGCTTCGAGGCCGCGCACGTAGCCGGGCACCATGGCACCGAAGCCGGTCCAGGAGCGCGCCTCTTCGTAGGGCTCGCCGGGAGGGGCGCCGCTGGGGAAGGCGAAGGAGCCTCCGGCGGTCGATAGTTCGCCGCTGGCAGCGTCGAAACAGGTGACGCCGAAGCCCCCGCCCAGGGTGGTCATGGTGGGTTCGAGGACGCACTGCACGAGCGCGGCCGTGATGTAGCCGTCCACCGCCGAGCCGCCGCGTTCCAGCGCCCAGAGCGCGGCCTCCGTCGCGTAGGGATGGTCGGTGGTCACCATCACGCCCGGGCCGACCGCGCGGATGTGGGCGCCGATCGGCCGGGGCGGTTTCATGTCCACGCGGGACATGGCGGCCCAGTCGCGCTCGCCGGAGGTACCGGTTCGGCCGGGGAAGTCGCTGGACGCGGCATCAGCGGCATCGGTCCCCACGCCGGAGGCCCCGCCCTCCGCGCACGCGACCCCGCCGACCACTCCGGCTGCTACGGACGATTTGAGAAAAAGGCGACGATCCATGGTGAACTCCCGGGCTGATGCCCTACCTGATGGCCAGGGCGCGAAAAAGTGCGTCTTTCACAGACTCGCAGTCTGCCGGGGCCAGTGCGCCCAGTTTGCGAACGATCAACGTCTGGTCAAGCGTGAACAGCTTGAAGCGGACCTTGGAAGCAACAGACAGGTTGGCCGACCGCCAATCGCCGATGGCGACGTCGCTGGACCATTCGCTCCGGGTCGAGGTGATCATCGCCAGCACCAGTTGCTGGTGCCAGTTGTTGAACCGCGACGATGACACCACGAGAGCCGGTCGCCGCTTCGAGGCGTTTCGGTCGGTGAATGGAAAGGGCACCACCACGACATCGAAGGGATCACAGGTCACGCCAGGCCGCCTCGTCCTCGGGCTCGGACCATTCGTTCATGACTCCGGACAGGCCTTCCAGGTAGCCGTCCGAGTCCCGCGTCACCTTGGTCAGGACGAGATGGTCGCCTCGGAGGTCAAAGGCGATCACGTCTCCCTCACGGAGGTTGGCCGCCTCTCGTATGCGCTTCGGGATCGTCGTCTGGCCGCGGGCAGTTATTCTTGAGAATTCCATGATTTTCTGATCTTTCCGAAATTCTGACTTATCTGAATATGCGACCACTCCATGCACGCGGCAATGGCCTGGTGGCGACGTCTCACCGCCGCCCTCCGATCACCAGTGGCCGCACCGGCACGTACCTCACCAGGCGCATGCGGTTGATCTCGCCCGCGTAGATGTTGCCGTCGAAGTCGACGCCCAGGAACTCGATCCCGGGGCCGACGTCCTCGTCGTGCTGCGGGATGAAGTAGGTGACCCAGGCCTGTTCGGTCTTGAGGTCGCCGATGCGGATGCCCTTCTCCCAGCCGAAGTTGCTGCGCCACGGGTCGGGGGGGCCGGTGCGCAGGTCGCCCGACAGGCCGTCTCCGGCGTAGAGGATGTCGTTGGGATCGATGAAGAGCCCGCTCGGCTTGCCGTACTGCGTCCAGATGTAGAGAAGATCCCCCTCGGGGTCGAAGACCTGGATGCGGCTGTTGCCCCGATCCGCTACGTAGACCCGCCCGCGCGAGTCGATCTTGATGTCGTGGGGATCGCTGAAGCGGCCCGGCTCGCGGCTTTCCGAACCGATCCCGCCGCCGATTGCGCGGATGAAGGTGCCGTCGCCGGCGAGCCGGACGATGCGGTTGTTGCCGCCCCGGTGGCCGTCCGCGATCCAGATGTCCCCGTTCGGGGCGATGGCCACTCCGGACGGGCCGTTGAAGTGCGACTCGTCGTCGCCGTGCACGCCCGCCTCGCCGAGGCGCATTACCACCTCGCCCTGGCGCGTGAGCTTGAAGACCTGGTGGCCCATTCCCATCGACTCGCCCAGCGCGCCCCGGGGATCCCCGTGTGCGCCGCCCTCCGTGACCCACAGGTAGCCGTTGTGGTCGAGGGCGAAGCCATGCGGGAATGCGAAGAGCCCCGCGCCAAAGCTGTCGACCAGGTTGCCGTCGAGGTCGAACTTGAGGATCGGGTCGAAATCGGTCCCCGCGCACTGGTTCGCTCCGCAGCGGTCGAGGATCCAGAGGTGCTCGCCGTCCGGATCCGGTATCGCGCCGCTGACGATGCCGAGGGTGCGGCCTTCGGGCAGGTGTTCCCATCCGAGGGTGGCTCGGTAGGGGTTTCCGGAGGTGGTCTGCGCTCCCAGCGGCCGCGGCTGCGCGATCGTCGGCGACAATGCGCCGATCAGCATCGAGGCCAGTGTAATCATGCCACGTGTGTGGTGTACCTTTAGCATGTTCCCGGGCCTTCCGCCTGGTCGCCCCCGCGACATGGACTCATCATCTCCCCGGGGAATAGAGGTGCAGTATGCAGACAGTGACAAGGAACTCCGCCTTCGCGACGCATCGGATCGCCGCGGTCTTCGCAGCCGCGGCCGCTCTGTCGATGGCGTACGGCTGCGGCTCCGACGGCATCGACCAGCCGCAGAACCCCACCGAGTTGCCGACGCCCGACCCAAACCCCGCGTGCGATCCCCGCATCACCGTGCCGGACGGCCTTTGTGCCCGGATCTACCACCAGGGCGTGGGCGCCGCACGCCACCTCGCGGTCGCCGCCAACGGCGACGTGTTCGTCGCGATACGCAACCAGGGCGGCCAGCGGGGCGGCGTGGTCGCGCTCCGCGACATCGACGGGGACGGCCGGGCCGACCAGACGCAGGCCTGGGGCGAAGACGGAGGCAGCGGCATCGCGCTCGGTGACGGCAGGCTCTACTTCGCGACCAACAGCGCCGTTCTTCGCTATCCGCTCGCCGCGGGGTCATTGACGCCCTCCGGCCCCCCGGAAACCATCGTTTCGGGGCTGCCCTCCGACCGCAATCACGCATCCAAGAGCATCGCGCTCCATCCCGACGGCAGCCTCTTCGTGGGCATCGGATCGCCATCCAACGCCTGCCAGACGATCCCCCGGACGGCGGGGTCGCCCGGCAAGGAGCCTTGCGGCGAGCTGATCACGCGGGCCGGGATCTGGCGATTCGCAACCGACCGCCTGGACCAGAGCCAGTCGGACGGCGAGCGCTTCTCGACCGGGGTCCGCAACGCCGGTGCGATCGCGCTGCACCCGGAGACCGGCGAGCTGTACTCCGTCATCCACGGCCGTGACCAGCTGCGCGAGCTCTGGCCCGCGTTCTACTCGCCCGACGACGGATCCGAGAAACCCTCCGAGGAGTTCGCACTCATCGAGGAGGGGTCGGACTTCGGCTGGCCCTACTGCTACCACGATCCGAGCAACAACACGAAGGTGCTGGCTCCCGAATACGGCGGCGACGGGGTCGAGGTCGGACGGTGCGCCGACATGGACATGCCCGCGATCGGCCTGCCCGCCCACTGGGCCCCGAACGCACTGGCGTTCACCACGGGCGGTACGCTGCCCGAGCCCTATCGCAACGGCGCCTTCGTCGCCTTCCACGGCTCGTGGAATCGGACGCCCTTCCAGGCGGGCTACAACGTGGTGTGGATCCCGTTCGACGGACACGCGCCCACGGGCGAGTGGTCGGTCTTCGCGGACGGATTTGCGGGCGGCGAGATTTCCCGGTCGATTCAGGCAGACCATCGGCCGACCGGCGTCGCGGTCGGACCGGACGGTTCGGTCTATGTGAGCGACTCGCTGACAGGGCGAATCTGGAAGATCACAGCCGATTGACGTGAGGCCCGGCGCCTGAATGGATCGGACGGAACTGCACGCTGCCTCGAATGAGGAACCCGACCTCGCGTTGCAGGACGCGAACGAGGAACCACCGCTTCCGCGCTTCAGCATTCGTCGCAAGGGGACGCAGATCAATCTGGGCCTCCTCCTGCTGATCGTGCTCGGCATCACGAGCGTCGTGGTCGGAACCCGGTCGTTCGACGACATCGAAACCGCAGTGTCGCGGGATATCGAGGATCTGATGCAGTCGGAGGAAGTCGCTGGCCGCCCTCTGGACGAGTTGATGGGCCGGACGGCCGACGCGCTTTCCGATGGGCGCATGTGGTCACGCGGCATGGGAATCGGGTTTGTGGCCCTGGCGGTGTTCCTCACCACCGTCCTGATCCTGCTGGGCATGCGTCTGATCACCATCGAGCTCTGGATACGCCGCATGGGCGCGGGCGATCTGGACTACAAGCCGACCATCCGCGGCAAGGACGAGGTCACCGAGACCGCCCGGTCGGTGGAGGAACTCAGGCAGCGCTCGATCAGGGCGCTGCAGCTCGATCTGGTCAGGAAGCTCTCCGAAGGACTGAAGGAGAAGAACGAGGAGCTCGAGCAGCTGGTCGACGAGCTCCGGCAGCGTCAGGAACAGATCATCATGCGCCGCAAGCTGGTGGAACTCGGCGAACTGACGGCGGGCGTGGCGCACGAGATCCGAAACCCGCTGAACTTCATGAAGAACTTCTCCGAGGCCTCGCGCGAGCTGCTGGAGGAGCTGGAACAGGTCCTCGGCAGGTCCGCCGATCGGCCGGACGGCAGCAACCGCGAGGAGATCGAGGAGTTGACGCGCCATCTGGGCGTGAATCTGACGCGAATCCTCGAGCACGGGGACCGGGTCGAACGCATCGTGAGGGACATGGTGCAGATCGGTCGCGGCGGCGGTGAGCTGCAATGGGTGACCATGAACGACCTTCTCGCCAAGCAGGCGTCGCTGGCCTACCAGAGCGTTCGGGCCCAGAACCGCGAATTCCAGGTGGACATCAGGCACGAGTTCGATCCTGAGGTGGGCCGCGTGCGCGTAGTGGCCGAGGACATGAGCCGGGTCTTCATCAACGTGATGCAGAACGCCTGCTACTGGACTGCCGAGAAGATGGACGCCGGCAATGCCGGCGAGGGCGCCTACGTCCCGACGGTGTGGCTCAAGACCCGGCGCGTGGGCGACGAGATCGAGATCCGCATTCGTGACAACGGCAACGGGATCCCCGGGGACGCCATCGACAAGGTCTTCAACCCGTTCTTCACGACCAAGCCCACGGACAAGGGTACGGGACTGGGGCTGAGTCTGTCGCACGACATCGTCCGGCAGCACGGCGGCTCGATCAGTCCCCTTTCGGAGCCCGGCGAGTTCACCGAGATGATCATCAGGATTCCCGCCAGGGCGGATGCCGTGGCGGTGGCTTAGCCCGGATTCCTCAAGACCAAGGGCAGCACCGACCTCCAAAGGCTGTCGCAGAGCGAACGGTGGGGTGTATCCGGCACCCGTGCGGCTCTTGGTTCAGGATGTTATTCAACCTGATGGAGTGGACGCCCCCTCCCGGCGGCATCGCGATGTGCCAAGGATGGTACTGAAGCGATTGCGACCTTGAAGAGGTCTGACCATCAGAGGGAGGAGGCATCCACATGGGAGAGGTTACCATCATCGGGATCGATCTGGCAAAGCGCAGCTTTCAGGTGCACGGGGCCCGGGCGGACGGTTCGGTGGCGTACCGCAGGAAGCTGAGCCGCGGGAAGCTGCTGGGCTTTCTTGCATCGCAGCCGCCCTGCACGGTGGCGATGGAGGCGTGCGCCAGCGCCCACTACTGGGGCCGGGAGGCCCTGGCGCTGGGCCACGAGGTGAGGCTGGTTCCGCCGATCTACGTGAAGCCGTTCGTCAAGCGAAGCAAGAACGACGCGGCCGACGCGGAGGCGATCACGGAGGCGGCGCAGCGCCCGACCATGCACTTCGTGGCGGTCAAGTCGGAAGCCCAGCAGGCGCGGGCGATGCTCTTTCACACGCGCGACCTGCTGGTGCGCCAGCGCACGCAGACGATCAACGCGCTTCGGGGCCACCTGGCCGAGTACGGCGTGGTGGCTCCTCAGGGCAGGGCCCGGATCGGGCAGCTGGCCGGAGTGATCGAGGACGGGGACTGTGGCTTGCCCTTGGCGGTCGTCGAGCTGGGCTCGGTGCTGCTCGGGCGGATCGAGGATCTCGACGAGAAGATCGACGGACTCGACCGGAAGATCCGGACAAGCGCCCGGGAGTGCGAGGAGACGGTGCGGCTGATGGCGATCCCGGGCATCGGGCCGGTCACCGCCATGGCCATCCAGGCCTTCGCGCCGCCGATGGAGAGCTTCCGGCGCGGGCGCGACTTCTCGGCCTGGCTCGGTCTCGTGCCCCGGCAACACACGACCGGAGGCAAGCCGAGGCTGGGCAGGATATCGAAGATGGGCCAGCATTTGCCGTCCCGTACGGATCTGTTTTGATCCATTGAAGTTACGGGATTCTGCGGGCGATTTCCCGCCGTTCGGTTCCCGCCGAGTGGATTTCAGCCCTGCGGCCTGCGGCGGCTCCTGATTGCCTGCCTGAGTTGAGCCTCGTTGGGCTGCTGATAGCACCGCAGCACCGTCTTGGCCGCCTTCCAGCCTCCGAGCTCGCAGAGCACCTTCAGCGGCAGGTCCATCAGGTCGCTGGCGAACTTCCGCCTGAGCGAATGCCAGCCCCTGCCGCGCTTCGGCTCCAGTCCCGCGAGCCGCTCCGCCCGCTTCCACCAGAAGCGTGTCTGCGGGAAGCCCACGCATTCCGAGGGATTCCGGGTCGCGGGCAGCACCGGAGCGTCCGCGCCAGCGGGGTTGCGCCTTCGCGCTTCCTCAAGGGCTTCGACGGCTTCGGGTGTCAAGGGCGTCGTGTGCTCGTAGCCGGTCTTCTCGTGCTGTGCGCGCCAGCGGATGGTTTCCCCGTTGAAGTCCACATCGGACCACAGCAGGTTGCGAACCGCGCCGATCCTGTGCCCGGTTTCGTGCGCGAGCACGAGGGCGACGTGGAAGCGCCAGTCCAACCGCAGAGAGACCCCCAGCAGTGCTTGGTACTCCTCCTCGGTGAGAACAACCCGGGTGGGGTTCTTCTCGACGGGCTTCCGGAGGCCCTTGAGCGGGTTCCTGTCCAGCAGCAGGCGGCCCTGCTCGTCCCTCGACCTCGCCGCCCAGTTCAGCACGGCCATGAGGAACGTCAGGTCCGCTTCGATCATGCGGTTGCCCACGGGCCTGCCGCTGGGGCCGACCTTGCCCTCTCGGCGCTCCCGGATGAAGCGGTCCCAATCGCGCTGGGACAGGGTCTCCGGCCTTCGGTCCCTGCCGAAGAACTTGAGGAACATCGCCATCGCGGCTCTGTCCCTCTGCCAGGACTTCCGCCTCTTGGAGGGCGTCACCTCCTCACCGTAGATGTCAAAGAGCATCTCCAGGGTGAGCGGCTCCGGCTCGGCTTCCGCCTTGCCGTTCAGGTCCGGGCCGACGAACCCGGCGGCGAATTCGTCCGCCTGCCGTTTCGCCCTCGCCCAGTCGCGGTGTCCGAGCGACCGGGTGA
>VXQO01000092.1 GCA_009838975.1 Gemmatimonadota bacterium
CACCCCCCTCAAGCCCGTCCCTCCCGCGTCGCTGCCCGCCACAGCAGCCAGCACAGGCCGGCGAACGCCGCGGTGCCGACAATGCTCGACACCGACGGCAGCGCCGTGTCCATCCAAGCGTGCCCCACCTGCCACATCGACGCGGCGCCCGGATCTCCGGTGACCTGCGTGACCGCGTAGATGGCGCCGCCGATCAGGACGCCCACCAGCGCCGCGCCGGCGATCAGCCCGGACGCGAAGAGCACGCCCCGCTCGCGCTTGTCGGCCAGTACGCTCACCCCGTCCTCATCCTCGCCCGCGTCCTCGTACTTCCTCGTCAGCGCCCTCCGTATCAGGCCCCCGATCAGGATCGGCGTCATCAGCGACACCGGCAGGTAGACGCCCACCGCAAAGGCCAGCGACGGCAGCTTGAAGACGAATTCGACGATCAGCGCGATCGCGATCCCGATGAACACGAAGGTCCAGGGCAGCGACGCGTTGAGCACGCCGTCGATCACCAGGCTCATCAGCGTGGCCTGAGGGGCGGGCAGCCCGTCCACCGTGCCGATCCCGTAGGACTCGTTCAGCACGATCAGGACGAAGCCGATCGTCACCGCGCAGGACAGCACACCCAGCATTTCGCCGACCTGCATGCGCTTCGGGGTGGCCCCCACGAGGAAGCCCGTCTTGAGATCCTGCGACGTGTCGCCGGCCGCGGCGGCCGAGATGCACACCACCGCGCCCACCGCCAGCACCGCCACCTTGGTCGCGGAGCCGCCGTCGTTCAGCCCCAGCGCCACCCAGATGAGCGACGTAAGCAGCAGCGCGGCGATCGTCATCCCCGACACCGGGTTCGACGACGACCCGATCAGACCGACGATCCGGCTCGACACCGTCACGAAGAAGAAGCTGAACAACACGATCAGCAGGGCGCCGAGAATGTTCACCGGCACGCCCGGCCAGAGCCACAGCGCCCCCGCCATCAGCGCCGCCAGCAAAAGCACCAGCTTCATCGGCAGATCCTGCTGCGTGCGCGGCAACGCACCGCCGGTGCCCCCGGCCACGTGGCCCATGCCGAGCCTGATCGACTCGATGATCGTCGGGAACGACTTGATCAGCGTCACGATTCCCGCGCAGCCGACCGCGCCGGCCCCCACATACCGCAGGTAGTAGCTCCAGATCTCGGCCGAGGCCAGCGACGACATCGGGTCGGACGCCGGGTATACCACGCTGTCGCCGCCCCACAGGTTGATCGCGGGTATCATGATCAGCCACGACAGCGCGCTCCCTCCGAACATGATCGCCGCGATGCGGGGCCCGATGATGAAGCCCACGCCCAGCAGCTCGGGTGTAAAGTCGCCCCCGATCTGGGCCTTGGCAGGCAAGCGCACGTGCGGGCCCTCGTTCCAGAGGCCGAGCCCGTTGCCGTTCGCCAGCGCCTGGTAGAGGGCGCCGATCCCTAGGCCCGAGAAGAGGAGTCTGGCCTTGCCGCCGCCCGTATCCCCGGCCACCTGCACCTCGGCGCACGCGGTGCCCTCGGGGTAGGGGAGCCTCCCGTGCTCGCGCGAGATCAGGTAGCGCCTGAGCGGGATCATGAAGAGCACGCCCAGGAGGCCGCCGAAGGCCGCGATCACCGACACCTGGACGAGGTCGATCATGATCGTCGGGTCGGTCCGCTGCCAGATGAAGAGCGCGGGCAAGGTGAAGATCACGCCCGCGGCCACCGATTCTCCCGCGGATCCGATCGTCTGCACCATGTTGGTCTCGAGGATCGTGCCGCGCCTGAACGCGCGGAAGATCGCCACCGCCATGACCGCCGCGGGGATCGAGGCGCTCACCGTCAGCCCCACCCGCAGCCCCAGGTACGCGTTGGCCGCCCCGAACACCACCGCCATCAGGATTCCGACGACCACCGCCTTGACGGTGAACTCCGCCATCCTCTCATTGGGCGGCACGTAGGGGCGGTACTCGCGGCCCGGGACGACCTCGTACGCTTCCGGGGGGAGGCCCTTGCGGGCCGGGGGATCCACCGATGCCATGTCGTGTCCTTGGGTGTCAGGGGTGTCGAGTCGCCCGGGCCTGGCCCGGATCTTCCATGATTGCGCCGGATGCGCGCGCGCCGCTGCCCGCCGATTCTGCCAAAACGGCAGCCCCGCGCCAGCCATTCTGACAGGTTCCCTGCCATTTCGGCAGGTCCTCTGCCGGTTTGGCCGACTTCAAGGGGCGCCGCACCGCGCCGACGCTGCCAAAGTGGCAGTTTACCGAATGCAATCGCAACAGGAGATCGACATATGCTGAACGCCGACCGTTTGACCGTGAAGGCCGCGGAGGCCGTTGCCGCCGGCGCGAAAGAGGCCAGGCGCGCCGAACACCCCGAGTTCGAGGGGCTTCACCTGCTCAGGGCGCTCCTCGAGCAGGAAGACGGCGTCGTGGTGCCGGTGCTCAACAAGATGGAGGTGTCGCCCGACAGGGTCGCCCAGGCCGTCGACGACGAACTGGGCAGGCGCGCACGGGTGAGCGGCGGAGCCGTCCCGGGTGCATCCCGCCACCTGCGCCGGGCCTTCGACGCGGCGGAGGAAGCCGCCCGTGAACTCGGCGACGCCTACATCTCCACCGAGCACCTCCTGCTGGGGCTGATGACCGCGGGCAGCGACGCCGCCCGCATCCTCAAGGCCCACGGCGTCACGCGCGACCGCCTCGATACCGCTCTGGAGGCCATCCGGGGCTCCCACCGCGTCACCGACCAGAATCCCGAGGACAAGTACCAGGCGCTCACGCGCTACTCCCATGACCTTACGGAACGCGCCCGCAGGGGAAGGCTCGACCCCGTCATCGGCCGCGACGACGAGATCCGCCGGGTCATGAAGGTCCTGGCCCGCCGCACCAAGAACAACCCGGTGCTGATCGGCGAGCCGGGCGTGGGCAAGACCGCGATCGCGGAGGGACTGGCCCAGCGGATCGTGGCGGGCGACGTGCCGACGTCGCTCTCCGGCAAGCAGCTCGTCTCGCTCGACATCTCCGCCATGCTCGCCGGCGCAAAGTACCGCGGCGACTTCGAACAGCGCATGAAGGCAGTGCTCAAGGAGGTCACGGAAGCGGAAGGCCGCTTCATCCTCTTCATCGACGAGCTGCACACCATCGTGGGCGCCGGCGCTGCCGAGGGCGCCGTCGACGCGGGCAACATGCTCAAGCCCGCGCTCGCCCGCGGAGACCTCCGCATGATCGGCGCCACCACGCTCGGCGAGTACCGCAAGCACATCGAGAAGGACCCGGCGCTGGAGCGGCGGTTCCAGCCGGTCTACGTGGCGCCCACCTCGGTCGAGGACACGATCACGATCCTGCGCGGCATCAGGGAGCGCTACGAGGTGCATCACGGCGTGCGCATCACTGATGACGCGCTGATCGCCGCCGCCAGATTGTCGGACCGATACGTGGGGGGCCGCTTCCTGCCCGACAAGGCCATCGACCTGATGGACGAGGCGGGGAGCAGGCTGCGCATCGAAATCGACTCCCTCCCCCAGGAGATCGACGAAGTGGAGCGAAGGATCATCCAGCTCGAGATCGAGAAGCAGGCGCTGGGGCGGGAGGACGACCGCGGCGCGCGCGAACGCCTCGCCGGCGTCGACGCCGAGCTCTCCGAGCTGCGCGAGTCCAGCCAGGCCATGAAGGCGCGCTGGCAGGCCGAGAAGATCCAGATCGCCCGCATCCAGCAGCTCAAGGAGCGCGTGGAAGGCCTGCGCACCGAGGCCGACCAGGCGACCCGCCGCGGCGAGCTGGGCCGCTCCGCCGAAATCCAGTACTCCGAGATCCCGGCCGCCGAGGCCGACATCGCGAAGGCCGAGGAACGCCTCGCCGCGCTCCAGACCGAGGGCAAGTTCCTGAAGGAAGAGGTCACCGCCGACGACATCGCCGAAGTGGTCGCCGAATGGACCGGTATCCCCGTCACCCGCCTCCTGGACTCCGAACGCAGGCGCCTGGCCAGCCTGGAAGCGCTCCTGGGCCGGCGGGTCATCGGGCAGCAGAAGGCGCTGAGCGCCGTTGCCCGCGCCGTCCGCCGCGCCCGAGCCGGTATTCAGGATCCCGACCGGCCCATCGGCTCTTTCCTTTTCCTCGGGCCCACCGGGGTGGGGAAGACCGAGACCGCGCGCGCCCTGGCCGAGTTCCTCTTCAACGACGAGCGCGCCATGGTCCGCATCGACATGTCCGAGTACATGGAAGCCCACGCCACTTCGCGCCTGGTCGGGGCGCCTCCGGGCTACGTCGGCTACGACGAGGGCGGCCAGCTCACGGAGGCCGTGCGCCGCCGCCCCCACGCGGTCATCCTCTTCGACGAGGTCGAGAAGGCGCACCCCAAGGTCTTCAACATCTTTCTGCAGATACTGGACGACGGCCGCCTGACCGATGGCCAGGGCCGCACGGTCGACTTCCGCAACACGGTCATCATCATGACTTCGAACATCGCCGGACCCGACATCCTGGCCCGCGCCGAGGCCGGCCCCTGGAGCGGCGTCGAGGAGATGGTACGGCGGCGCCTCAGGGAACACTTCCGCCCCGAGTTCCTTAATCGCGTGGATGATGTGGTAGTATTCAAGCCTTTGTCCCCAAGTGAGTTGGAGGAGATCGTAGACCTTCAGCTGCATCGTGTGGCGAAGCTGGCCGCAACCCAGGACGTGACGCTCACGGTCTCCGACGAAGCCAGGCAGATTATCGCCCGCGAAGGCTACGATCCGGCGTTCGGGGCCCGTCCGCTCAAGCGTGCCGTGCAGCGGCTGGTCCAGGACCCGCTGGCGATGGCGCTCCTCGACGGCGGGGTGGCACCGGGAAGCGCCGTGCGGGTCGACAGGGGCACCGACGGGGCGTTGGCGTTCACCACTTGACAGGAGTAGCAGGCTGAGAGCGACATTTTTCGCGCGAGCAGGCGGCAGGCAAGGAAAGAGTCACCGAGTCGGCGCGGTGCCGGGTGGAGGTGGGCGGATCGCTGTCCCGGGCTCGGGACCGGCATCCTGGCTGCCGCTCCTTGCTCTGGCCGCCTGCGCCGGTACCGCTTCACCTCGCGCGTCCAACTTGCCACCCGGTGCGGACCCGTCGCCGGAACCCGCCGGTGTCGTGGCAGCCTTTCTCGACGCCGCCAACCGGCGCGACCACGCCGTCATGGCCTCACACTTCGGCACCGCCGCCGGCCCCATCGGCAACCGCGGCGGCACTCTCGGCTGCGCATTCCGCAAGGTCTTCTCCTGGATCGGCCTGGGCGACCGATGCCTCACCGCCCAGGAAGTCGAGCTGCGCATGGACCTGATGGCCGCCATCCTCGCCCACGAAGCGCACCGGGTGACCGGCCAGGCGACCGTCGCGGGAAGAGGCCGCCCGGCGACCCGCGTCGAGGTCGAGATGGACACGGTGACGAGCGAGGGTGTCCCTGTCCCCTTCGTCCTGATCCTGGCGGACGGTGGGTCATGGCTCGTCGAAGAGGTCGACCTCGCTCCGTTGACGGGGGACTGACGCGGCTCAGCCGTGCTCCACCAGCTCCACCAGCACCCCTCCGGTCGACTGCGGGTGCATGAAGGCGATCCGGTGTCCGCCGCGTCCGGTCATCGGGCCGTCGGAGGTGAAGCGGTAGCCTTGCGCTTCCAGCTCGCGCATCAGCCCGGCCACGTCGGCGGTGCGGTAGGCGATGTGATGGAGGCCGGGCCCGCGCCGGGCCAGGAAGCGGGCCACGCCGCCCTCCGGCGCGACGGGGCGGATCAGCTCCACCTTCCCCACGAAGCAGACTTCCACACCCTGCGATTCCACGCGCTCCGGGGAGGTGGCCGCGTGGCCGGTCAGACCCTCCAGAAGCCCCTGAACCTCGTCGAAGGAACGCACGGCGATGGCCACATGGTCCAGTTCCAGCGACGCCGGCAGCGGGACGGGGGCGGGCCCGCCGGCCTCCGGCGGGGGATCGCCGCCGGCCCGGGAGTCGGGGTGCGCGGGACGGGGCGTGTTCAATTTCGCGGCCCTGCGGGTATAGAATACATGTGAGAGTCTTCGCAGCGGGTAACACGACTGGGTCACTTCAAACTCGGGGATATCCATAATGGCCGATAGCGCGAATCTCGTCACGCTTACCGACGACAACTTCACGGAACAGATCGAGGACCATGACGGCCTTTCGATGGTCGACTTCTGGGCTGCCTGGTGCGGCCCCTGCAGGATCGTCGCTCCCTTCGTCAGCGAGCTTGCCGACGACTTCGCGGGGCGCGTGCGGGTAGGCAAGCTGGACGTGGACGCGAACATGGCCACGTCGATGCGCTTCGGGGTCCGCTCGATTCCGACCATCCTCTTCTTCAAGGGGGGGGAGCACGTGGACACGGTCATCGGAGCGGTGCCGAAGGCGCAGTTGCAGCAGAAGATCGAGCAGCACCTGTAGGCGGGCTCGCCAGGCGTGAGGCCGGGCACGCTCTACGTCGTGGCCACGCCGATCGGCAACCTGGCCGACCTTTCGGAGCGCGCCCGCGAGGTACTGGGCGCGGCCGACCACATCCTCGCCGAGGACACGCGGCGCGCGCGGGTGCTCCTGTCGCACATCGGCGTGGCCACGAGACCCGTCTCGCTCCACGCCCACAACGAGGCCGCCCGGGTGGCGCTGGCGCGGCGCTGGCTGAGGGCGGGCGATGATGTCGCGGTCATCTCGGACGCGGGCACGCCGCTGCTCTCCGATCCGGGAGAGCGCCTGGTCGGGGCCGTGATCGAAATGGGCGGAGAGGTCGTGCCGATTCCCGGTCCCTCGGCGATACTCGCGGGACTGGCGGTGTCGGGCCTACCTTGTGTGCCGTTCACCTTCACGGGATTCCCGCCGCGCAAGGCGGGACGGCGGGCCCGAGCGCTGGAGCGGATCATCGACGCCACAGAGACCACAGTGCTGTTCGAGTCTCCCTCGCGCCTGGTCGGCCTGCTGGACGAGTTGGCGGCGCGGATGAGGGAGTCGGGTTCGGAGGGGGCCGGCTCAGGGATGTCCGCGGCGCCCCGGGCCGTGCGCCGCGTCGCGGTCTGCCGCGAGATGACCAAGGTGCACGAGGAGGTGTTCCGGGGCTCCGCTGCAGAGTGCGCCGCCCACTACCGGGAGCACCCGCCACGAGGCGAGGTGACGGTGGTGGTGGAGGGGCGGGCCCGGCGGGGAGGGGAAGCGACCGAGGCCGAGCTGGAGGCGCTGGCCGCGGAGGCGCTGGCCGAAGGGCTGGCTCCGACCGCCGCCGCGCGCGAAGTGGCGGTGCGGTCGGGGGTCGCGCGAGGCGTGGCCTACGAGGCCGTGCAGAGGGTCCGGGACGGTCGGCGGGCCAGCGAGGAGGGACCGGAGTGAGCGCAAGAGCCGGAGCGGCGCTGCTCGCCGTTGCCGCCGCCGTGGCTGCCGAGGTCGCCCTCGCCCAGGGCAGCGGTCCCGTCACCATCGCGCGCCTTCAGTACGAAGGCGGAGGCGACTGGTACGCCAACCCGTCCTCGCTGCCCAACCTTCTGGCCGAGATCGAGGCCAGGACCGGGATTCCCACCGCCGAAAGGGAGGTGGCCATCCGGCCCGGCGATCCGGCCCTGCGGGACTATCCGTTCCTCTATATGACCGGTCACGGCGATGTCCGCTTTACTCCCGACGAACGCCTCGCGCTGCGCCGCTACCTCCTCGAGGGGGGCTTCCTGCACGCCGACGACAACTACGGGCTCGACGAGTCGTTCCGGCAGGAGATCGGCCGCATCTTCCCTGACAGGGAGCTTGTCGAGCTGCCGCCGGAGCACCCGATCTTCCGCTCCCCCTATGAATTCCCCGACGGCGTCCCCAAAATCCACGAGCACGACGGCGCGCCTCCCCGGGCATTCGGTATATTCCACCAGGGGCGGCTCGTCGTGGTCTACACCTACGAGACGGATCTGGGCGACGGCTGGGAGGACCCCGATGTGCACGAGGACCCGCCCGAGGTCAGAGAGGACGCGCTTAGGATGGGCGTGAACATCTTCCTTTACGCGCTGATGCAGGGCGCTTCGTGAGCGCGGCCGAACGGATCCGCCGCGCCGTCCAGGGCGTTCGCGACTACCTCGCGCGCTCGCTGGGGTTCACGGTCGCGGCGTGGTGTGCCGTTGCCGCTCTGGGCCTCCTCATCCTGGCGCCGGCGTTTGCGGGGGGTGAAGGGTGGAGCGCGGGCAGCCCGGGTCCCATCCTCATCGTGGTGACACTCTTCGCGGTCGTGCCTGCGGGAGTGTGGTATTGGCGGCGGCTGGGACGTCGCCGGTGCGCCGAGCACCGTGTCACGCGGGCGATGGACGGCACGGCCGGGCTGGACGAAGGCTCCGTGCTGGGCGGGCTGGAGCTGTCGCGGTTCGCACCCCCCGGGACGTCGCCCGGGCTGCGGGAGCTGGCGCTCGAGCAGGTGGGGAGCCGCCTCTCCGGAGCAGGGGACGCCAGGAAGCTCTCCGGCGACCTCGGCAAACAGATGGCGAGCGACCTGCGGCGAGGCTTGACGGCGGTTCTGGCCGCGGCCGGGGCGGTGCTGGTCGTGCTCCTGCTGGCGCCCACGCGCACGCTCGGCGCCTGGGGCGGGCTGCTGCACCCGCTCGCCGTCCTGGTCGAGCCGGTGCTCCCTGCGATCAGCGTGGAGCCGGGTACGGTCGAGGTGGCGCGGGGGGCGGTCGTGGACGTGTCGGCCCACGCGCCGTTGCGTGACAGCGTGGTGCTGCGCTGGGACGTGACCGGGCAGGTCACGCGGACGACCACGATCGCGCTGGTCGACGGGTCCGGCTCGGCGGCGCTGCCGCCGGTGGGGGCCGCGACACGCTACTGGATAGAGGCGCCGGACGGGGCCCGCAGCGAGGTGCATACCCTCACCCCCGTCGATCCGCTCTTCGTGAGCACGCTGATGGTAGAGGTGACGCACCCCCCGCACACTGGGCTGCCGCCTGCGGAGTACCACAACGAGATCCCCGCGCTGGCGATCCCTGCGGGTACGCACCTGCGGATGCGCGGGCAGGGAAGCCGCGGAATCGGGATGGGCGCGTTGCTGGACGAGGAGGGGGACCCGGTGACGGCACTCGAGATACAGGGTACCGGTTTCGAGGGCAGTTGGGTTCCCGGACGCAGCGGCACCTATGCCTGGGCGTTCGCCGACCAGGCCGGGGGTGACGCGGCCGTGGCGCCGGAGCCCCTGGTGATCGACCTCATACACGACCAGCCGCCCGCGGTGGAGATCGTCTACCCCGGAGCCGACACCATCATGCCGATCGACCTGCGCCAGCCGCTCGTCATCCAGACCCAGGACGACTACGGGATCGCCCGCGTGGACATCGTGGTCCGGCGTGTCAGCTCGTTCGGGGAGTCCGGGGAACCGGTCGTGCACGGGGTGGAACTGGGCGGGTCCGCGGGCGCCATCGTGCGTCCGATCCTCGACGTTTCGGCATGGGACCTGTCGCCCGGCGACACGATCCGGTACCTGGCCCGGGCGGTCGACAACCACCCGTCGCAGCAGATGCGCGAGAGCGCGGAGTATGCGCTCTGGATCGGAGGCGCGACGGAACTCGGCCGCGTCGCCGAGGAGGAGCTGAGCCGCGCGGCCGAGGCGGTGGAGGAGCTTGCCGAGGAGGCGCGTCAGGCCGAGGAGGAGGCGCGCGACCTGCAGGCGCGGGCGGAGGCGGAAGGCGAGCGCAACCGCAATCGCCGGGAGCAGGCCGACTTCGCGGACCGGGAGGAGATCGCGCAGGCGCTCCAGCGGCAGGAAGAGATGATGCAGGCGGTGGACTCGCTGCAGCGGGAACTGGCCGAACTGCGCGAGGCGCTGAAGGACGCCGGGCTCGCCGACCCCGACATGGAGCGGACGATCGAGGACCTGGAGCAGCTCCTCGACCAGGTCGCTCCCGAGGACCAGGAGGACGCCCTCTCCGAACTCGAGGACCAGCTCGCCGGGATGGATCCCGAGGAGCTTCGCGAGGCGCTGGAACAGATGGCGCTCGACCAGGAGCGGATGCGGCAGCGCCTGGAGGACTCGCTGGAACAGTTCCGAGACGCCGCCATCGAGCAGGACTTCCGCGCAACCGAAAGGGAGGCGCAGGAGCTGGCCGAAGAGCAGGAGATCCTCGCCAGTGCAATGATGGAAGGCGGCGACGAGGAGCTGCGGGCCGAGCAGCAGGCCGCGCTGGAGGCGCAGGCGCAGGAACTCCAGGAACACCTCGAGGAGCTGCAACAGCGGCTCGCCGAAGCCGGCGAGATGGATGCGGGAGCCGGGGTGCAGGAAGCGCGGCACCAGTTGTCGCAGGCCCGTCAGCAGATGCAGCAGGCCTCGCAGATGATGCAGCAGGGCCAGCAGCAGGACGCCGGCCAGCAGGCGCAACAGGCCGCGGGCGACCTGTCGGAGGTCTCGCAGCAGCTTGGCCAGGCGCAGATGCAGATGCAGATGCAGCAGATGGAGGCTATCCGAACGGCGCTTGGCCAGACCGCCTCCGATGCGCTCGCGCTTGCCCGCCGCCAGTCGGAACTGCGCAGCGCAATGCAGGGCGCGAACGCCGCGGAGCTGGCCGGGATGAGGGCGGACGAGGCCGCGATCGCGCAAGGGATCCGCAACCTCGCGGAGAACTACGCCGAGGACACCGAGATGATGGCCCCGGGGGCCAGGGACCTGCTCACGGCGGTCGGCGAGGCGATGGAGCAGCTCGACGCGACGATTGCGGCGATGGAGAACCCGCGTTCTCAGGGCCCCTCGCCGATGGCCGAAGCGGAGCAGGTGGTGCGCACCCTGAACGAGGTCGCGCAGATGGCCATGACCTCCGGCCAGCAGGGGCAGGCCCAGGGCTCGGCGTCCGCGTCGGAACAGATGATGCAGCAGCTCCAGCAGCTCGCCCAGCAACAGGGCGAGATCATGCAGGACGCGTCTTCGCTCACCCCGATGCGGCTGGGCCAGGAGACGATGCAGGAACAGATCGAGGAGGTGGCGGGCCGCCAGGAGGAAGTGGCGGAGGAACTGGGCGAGATGTCGGAAGACGGCGCCGAGGAGGCCGATCCACTGGGCGACCTCTCCGCTTTCGCCGAGGAAGCGCGGCGCCTGGCCGAGGCGTTGGCCCAGGGCCGGCTCGATCCCGAGGTGCTGCGGCGCCAGGAGCAGCTCTTCCACCGGTTGCTCGATGCGGGCCGTACGCTGGAGCGCGACGAGGAGTCGGAGGAGCGTGAATCGGAGCAGCCCGGCGATTTCACGCGTGACGGCGTGCGGGCCCTGAGCGCGGACGATCTGGATGTGCTGCGCTTCGAGCTCCCGGCCGCGGCCCGCTTACGCGCTCTTCCGCCCGCGCAGCGCGCGCTGGTGCTGCGTTACTTCGAACGGCTCAACACCGGGAACCCTGGGCCGGTGGGCGGAGAGCGGCGGTGATCCGGCGGGTTTTCGCGCCCGTCGTGGTGTCGTTCGTCCTCGCATCGGCTGCCGCACCGCTTGGTGCGTTTCAATCCCGGCCCGATCCGCGGCTCGAGAACCGGATGCTCCGGCAGGCATCGGGACAGGAGGCGCGAGGCGAACTGGAAGAGGCCGAGGCCACGCTGCGAGAGCTTCTCAGGCTTCAACCCGCGTCATCGTCGGCGGTCTTCTCTCTGGACAGGATCTTCCGGGCCGGTGGCCGATTGCCCGAATTGCTCCCGGTGCTGGAAACCTTCCTTGGCCTGAACCCCTCCGCGAGCCGCGTCTGGGCGCTGAAGGTCGAGGTTCTCGTCGAGACCGGGGCCGGCTCGGAGCTCGAGGAGACCGTGCGTGAGTGGAGCGATGCCGAGCCGGCTTCCTCCGACCCGTACCTGGAGGGCGCCCGGGCGTTTCACGATGCACTGGGCCCCGACAGGGCGGCCGAGCTTCTCGAGACGGGGCTGGAGGCGCACGGCGAGCTTCCGCAGCTGCTGATCGAGCTGGGGGATCTGCATGTGGCGGCCGGCAACCTCGAGGACGGGGCTGCGGCGTGGGCGCGCGCCCTGGGGCGCGACCGGGCGAGACGCGGCGCGATCTTTCGCCGCATCGAGGATCTTGGAAGCGAGACCGGCGAGGCCGCGGCTCTGATCGTCGCCGCGCTCGGCACCGAGCCGACGACGGTATCCCGACTCGAAGCCGGCGCCGAACTCGCGCTGCGCGCCGATCTCGGCGACGAAGCCATCGCTCTGATGCAGGCCGCGCTCGAGAAGCTCGACGACCGCGAGTCCCGCGGATTCCTGAACGGCTTCGCCCGCAAGGCCGAGGACCTTGGGCGAGACGGGAGCGCGCTCTGGGCCTACGGGAAGCTCCGCGAAATCACCGACGACCCCGGCGAGGTGCGGGCGACCGACGAGCGGCTGGCCGAGGCGGCACTCGCCGCTGGTGACACAACCGCCGCGCTCGAGGCCATGCGCAGGGTCACACTGTCGTATGCGGGCGGCTCGACGGGCAGGCGCACCGCGTGGACCGAGGAACTGCACGTCCATGTCGCGTCGCAGGACGCCGAAGGGGCAATGGCGGCGCTCGCCGACTACCGGGAGGAGTTCCCCGAATCCCCGGACCTGGATGAGCTTTCGGCCACCCTGGCGTCGCGCCTCCTCGGCCGCGGGATGCGCACGGAGGCGATGGAGGTATTGAGCGGCATCGAGGGTCCCGGTGCGGCGCTGGAGCGGGCGTTCCTCCTGCTGGAGGGCGGCGCGTTCCCGGAGGGGATCGCCTCGCTGCAGGCGTCCCTGCCCGAACTGGAGCCCACCGACGCGACCGAGATGCTGGAGCTGACCCTCGCGCTGAGCGAACTCACCCCGCCGGGCGGCCAGCTCTTCGCCGAAGTGGCGATCGCGAAGCACCGCGGCCACCCGGAGCGGGGCGTGCTCGCCGTCGACGAGCGCATCGACGCGGTGCCGGCACCCGACCGGCCCCCCATCCTCGCACTGGGGGCCCGTGCGGCGGACCAGGCCGGCCTCGCAGACATCGCCGTGACCTTCCGTCGCCGCATCGTCGCCGAACACGGGGAAGCCCGCGAGTTTCCCGAGGCCGCGCTGCGGCTTGCCCTCGCGGTCGCCGCCCAGCCGGGCGGCCGCGACGAAGCGGTACGCATTCTGGAGGCGCTGATCGTCAGCCGTCCCGATAGCCCGGTAGTGCCGGGCGCGCGCCGCGAGTTGAGAAGGATTCAGGAAAGAGGTTCAGCATGACACTCGTTTCATCTGTCCGGGCATTTTGTACCGTGGCCGCGGTGTGCACGGCCGCCCTGGCTTCTTTCGAAGCCGTCGCCGGGCAGCTGCTGCTCGTCCCCATGGACCGCGCCCAGGCCAACCACCTCAAGGCGTACGGACTCACCTACTGGGTGCTGGAACAGGACGGGCGCGCCGAGTGGCTGCTCAACTTCCAGGGCGGCGCGTTCCTGCTCCCCGACACCGATGGGACACGGCGCAAGGCGGCGCTCATGGGCGTCACCATCCAGCCCGTTGGAGTGGCCGACGAAGCCAGGATCCGCGGGATCATCGCACAGTCCAACATGGAGTCGGTGGTGCTTGAGAAGGCCACCGAGATCGCCATCTACACGCCCCCCAACAGCGCACCGTGGGACGACGCGGTGACGATGGCGCTCGAGTACGCCGAAATCCCCTACGACAAGGTGTGGGACGACCAGGTGGTTGGCGGGGAGCTGGAGGACTACGAGTGGCTTCACCTCCATCACGAGGACTTCACCGGGCAGTACTCCAAGTTCTACATCACCTATGCGGGGGCCCCCTGGCTGGAGGAGGAGGTGGCCCGCAACGAGGAGGCGGCCCAGTCCCTCGGATTTGCGAATGTGCCCGCTCTCAAGAAGGCCGTGAGCCGCGGCATCCGCGAGTTTGTCGAGAATGGCGGCTTCCTCTTCGCCATGTGCTCCGCGCCGGAGACTCTCGAACTGGCGCTCGCGGCGGGATCGGTTGACATCGCCGCAGCGTACTCGGACGGCACGCCGCCGGACCCGGACGCGGGCTCGAAGGTGGACTGGGGACTGTCGATGGCCTTCCAGGACGCCGAGATCCAGGTCGCCCCGTCCGTGAACTCGTTTTCGGACATCGACGGCCACCAGGTCAACACCCCATGGCGTAAGGAGCTGGGCGCGTTCACCCTCTTCGACTTCTCGGCCAAGTTCGACCCGGTTCCGGCGATGCTCACCCAGAATCACGAATCGGTGCTGCCGGACTTCTATGGGCTGACGACGTCGTTCGCCATCGACCGCCTGAAGCCCGGCGTGGTCAAGCTCGGGATCGAGGGGGGCTGGGCGAAGTACATCCACGGGAACCTCGGAGAGGGCACCTGGACCTACTACGGCGGCCACGATCCCGAGGACCCAGAGCATCAGATCGGCGATCCCCCCACCGACCTCGAGCTGCATCCCAACTCTCCGGGATACCGGCTCATCCTCAACAACGTCCTGTTCCCCGCGGCGAAGAAGAAGACGCTGAAGACGTGACGTCGCTTCCCCTTCGGCTTGCGCCGGAGGCGGCCCGCGTCATCCGCGACGAAGTGACACGGGCCGGGGGCCGCGAGGTCTCCTTTCTCGCCGAAGTGACCCGTTCCCGAGTGATCGTCAGCCCGCGGGCTGTGGCGCGGGGCAACCGGTCCGCCGTGCTCGCGGTGGCCAGGGACGCCCGTGAGGGCTCGGTGATGATCCACAATCATCCGTCGGGGCGCCTGGAGCCGTCCGACGCGGATCTCGCGGTCGCCGCCAGCGTCTACGAGCGCGGGATTGGCACCGCGATCGTCACCAACGCGGCGGACCGCATCTACGTGGTGGTGGAGCCTCCGGAGCCGCGCACCGTCGAGCCGCTGGAACCGGCCGAGTTGTCCGGCCTGCTCGGCCCGGACGGGCCGATGGCGACGATGAAGGGGTACGAGGACCGGCGGGGCCAGCGCAGCATGCTCCGGTTCGTGGCCGAGAGGTTCAACGAGGGCGGGATCGGGCTGGTCGAGGCGGGTACCGGAACGGGCAAATCACTCGCCTACCTGCTGCCGGCGGCACGCTGGGCGGTCATGAACCGCGAGCGCGCGATCGTGTCCACGAACACCATCAACCTCCAGGAGCAGCTCGTCCGCAAGGATCTGGAGATCGTCGCCGACATCCTCGGTGAGCGGCTCAAGTGGGCGCTGATCAAGGGAAGGGGCAACTACATCTCCATTCGCCGCGCCCGGCTGGCGGCGGAGTCCGCGGCGAGCCTCTTTCCCGACGACCGCTCCGAAGAGTTGCAGGCGCTTGTCGAGTGGGCCGACAGCAGCGACGACGGATCGCGCGCCGATCTGCCCCTGGTGCCCGGGCGGGAAGTGTGGGAGGAGGTGCGCAGCGAGACGGATGCTTGCCTGCGCGCCAAGTGCCCCTTCTTCCAGCAGTGTCACTACCAGCGGGCAAGGCGGGCCGGGGCCTCGGCCGACGTGGTCATCGTGAACCACGCACTCTTCTTCTCCGACCTGTCCATCCGGATCGCGACCGAGAACTTCACCGACGGGGCGGTCCTGCCCCCATACAAGCGCGTGATCTTCGACGAGGCGCACCACCTCGAGGACGCCGCAACCCCCCGGCTCGGCGCCGAGACCACGCGCCTCGCGATGTACCGCGCCCTGGCCCGCCTCGACCGGGGCGGCAAGGGGATCCTCGCCTCAGTCGAGGAGATACTCAGGGCCGCCCGCACCTCGATATCGGCCCGGCACCTGCTGAAGCGGATCCAGCGTCGGACGCGGCCCCTTGCCGGCCGCCTGCGCGACGCTTTCGACGACTTCTTCGACCTGGTCGAGCCCTGGGCCGACACCCACGCCGACGGGGGCAGCCTTCGCCTCGGGCGGCCGAACCGCCCCGACGCCCCCGCGACGCCGGAACCCGCCGCCGACCCCGCGGTCTCCGAGGCGCTGGAGACCACGCTTCTGCAGCTCGGCGACCTCCAGCGGGAGCTCGAGACGCTGGTCGAGCGCCTGGGCGAGGACAAGGGCGAGGACATCGGTTCCGAGCTCCAGGGACGCCTGCTCGACCTGCGCTCCTGCCGCAACCGCCTGGGCCGTGCCGAACGCGCGCTACGGCTCTGTCTCCTCCCGGAGAACGGACGGGTGCCGATGGTGCGCTGGCTCGAAATGCGCCGCGCGGGACCGCGCAGGGTGAACAACCTCGCCTTCCTCGCGGCGCCCGTAGACCTGGGTCCGGTCCTTGCCGAGCATCTCTTCGGCAACGTCGAGACCGGCGTCCTGACCTCGGCGACCATGGCCGTCAACGGCGATTTCACCTATCTGCGCCGCCGCCTCGGCCTCACCGCGAGCGCCGCCGTCCCCGAACACGACATGTTCCTCGACGCGGACCCCACCGACATCGCGCTGGCGGGCACCACCCCGGAAGACATCGACGTGGCCGAGTCGGTCGTCGGCTCCCCGTTCGACCACGCCGGGCAGAGCTGCCTGATCGTACCCACGGGCCTGCCACGCCCGGGCGGTCCGGCCTCCTCCTCCGCGTACAACGAGGTCACCGCCGACATCATCAACGAGGTGGCCGGGATCACCAACGGCGGCCTCTTCGCCCTGTTCACCTCGTTCTCCGCGCTGAATGCCGTGGCCATGAACCTGCGTCGAAGGGGTGCCGAGGCACGCTGGCCTCTCTTCGTGCAGGGTGAATCAGACCGGTCGAAGCTGCTCAGCGCCTTCACCCGCTCGGGATCCGCCTTGCTGCTCGGCACCTCGTCGTTCTGGGAGGGCGTGGACGTTCCCGGGTGGCCGCTGCGTGCGCTAGTGATCCAGAAGCTGCCCTTCCGCGTGCCGACCGAACCCATAACCGAGGCGCGGGTCGAGGCCATGACGTCGCGCGGGGAGAACCCCTTCTGGGGACTCATGGTGCCCGATGCGGCAGTGCGGCTGAAGCAGGGAATCGGGCGTCTAATCCGAACGCGGACCGACCGGGGTGCCGTGCTGCTCCTCGACGACCGGCTGCTCACCCGGCGCTACGGGCGCGTCATCCGCGAGGCGCTGCCCCCGATGCCGCTCGTCAGGGGGCCCTGGGAAGTGGTCAGGGAAAGGGTGGCCGAGTTCTATCGCTGAGCGGGGGGACTCGACCGTCTTGCTCCCGGACACGGGCTCGGTAGATTCGTAATGGCCAGGCGCGCCCAAGTGTCCCCTAGTCGAGTTTCGTCCCGCCCGGCCCGCATCATCCTCCAACCTTGGTGAACACGATGAAGAAGGCTCTCGGGTTTCTCGCTGGACTCTTCCTCCTGGCGCTGGCCGCGCGCGCGTTCCAGACCGCATGGATCGGCTGGACGGGGGGCCACGGCGATGTCGGCTTCTGGTGGACGGTCATCAGCTGCTTCCTGGGCATCGCGGGCACGGGCGCGGTCATCGGCACCGCGATTCACACCCGCCGCACCGAGTAGGGAGACAATGGCCGACAAACCCGGCAACTCCGGATCGGCGATGAACGCCCGGCCGGGCAAGATCGTCTGCGTGGGTCGAAACTACGCCGACCACGCGGCGGAGCTGGGTGGCACCGTGCCGGAGGAGCCTCTGATCTTTCTCAAGCCGCCTTCGTCGGTGATCGGCGCGGGCGATCCCATCCGGCGCCCCCCCGACGTGGGACGCGTCGACTACGAGGGCGAGATCGGCCTTGTGATCTCGCGGCGCTGCAGGCGTGTGTCGGAGGCCGATTCCTGGGGATATGTAGGAGGGGTCGTGGCGGTCAACGACGTGACCGCGCGCGACCTCCAGCGCAAGGACAGCCAGTGGACCCGGGCCAAGGGACTCGATACCTTCTGCCCTGTGGGCAACGTTGTCTCCGCGGGGCAAGTCGAACCTGACAGGCTGGCGGTGACCACCCAGGTCAACGGAGAAGTGCGGCAGCAGGCTGGCGCGGAGCAGATGGTGTTCTCGCTGCGCCACCTGCTGAGCTACATCTCGCACGTCATGACTCTCGAGCCGGGGGACCTCGTTGCCACGGGGACGCCCGAGGGGGTGGGCCCTCTGTCGGCCGGAGATGTGGTCGAGGTGTCGCTCTCGTGCGGCTCCTCGGTGAGCAACCCGGTCGAAGGAGGCGACGCCCTGGCGCCCGCGCGATGAATGCTGCGGGCTGGTGGCCTTAACAGGTAGTCACATGATGCGACAGGGAGCACAGCAGCGCGGGACGCCGGGAGTCGGCGACCGCCGCCGGGCGAGCCGTCGGCCCCTGTACGCCGGTCTGGCCCTCTCCGCGCTTGGGCACTTGCTCCTGGTTGTCCTCTACCCGTTCCTGGGCGGGCCTCGTCCCGAGCAGGCCGGTGTTCTGGTCGTGCCCGCCGTGCGCGAGGTCGCGGGGATGCGCGCCGTGCAGATCGTCGAAATCCCGGAAGCCGAGGTGGGAGATCCCAGTGATCCGGTGGAGATCGAGGACCCGGACCAGCCCGATGTCGACGCGGAAGCGCCTGTTTTTGAAGAGGAATTCGAAGTCTACATCCCTGGCCGGTATCCTTCTCCGGGTGAGCGGCTGCGCATCGGGGAAGGAGACCCGAGGCTGTGGCAGCCGGTCGATCCGGAGCTCCTGGCGCCTACTCCGCACGAGCTGCTGGAGCTCCGGCTTGCGGCCGCGATCGAGGCGGCGAACGACTCGGCCTTCGCCGAAGCCGAACGGCTGGCCCAGTCGCTCGACTGGACCCACACGGACGACCAGGGACGGAAGTGGGGTGTCTCACCGGGCAGAATCCACCTGGGCGACACCGAGATTCCGCTGCCCTTCGGATTCGGGCCGCCACCCGACTACAATGGCGACCAGGCCGACTGGGCGTTCCGGATGGCGGACATCGACCGCGCCGCCGGAGGCCTGGCGGTGAGGATGAGCTGGAAGGAACGGATGGAAGTCATGCGCCGCCGGCGCGAGGCCCGGCGGGCGGCGGAGGAGGCCGAGAGGGAGACGGCGCCGCCGGTAGTCAGGCCCGATACGACCGGCGCGTCCCGACGGCGATAGAACCTCCGTTGACTCCGCAACGCCCCGGGGCAAGGGAACTGCCCAAGACCTTCGATCCGCGCGCCGTGGAGTCCCGCATCCTCCGCATGTGGGAGGACGGCGGCTACTTCGGTGCAGCCGCCGAAGCGGTGGAGCAGGGGGGTCACCCCTATGTGATCGTGATCCCGCCGCCGAACGTGACGGCGGTGCTGCACATGGGACACGGCCTCAACAACACGATCCAGGACGTGCTCATCCGGTGGCGCCGTATGCAGGGGCGCGTCGCGCTCTGGGTGCCGGGGACCGACCACGCGGGCATTGCGACCCAGAACGTGGTGGAGAAGCGCCTCGCCGCAGAAGGAAGGACAAGGCACGACCTGGGTCGGGAAGTCTTTGTCGAGCGCGTGTGGGAGCACGTGCGCGATACCGGAGGCCGGATCCTTGGACAGCTCAAGGCGATCGGCTGCAGTTGCGACTGGGACCGCACCCGCTTCACCCTCGACGAGGGGCTGTCGCGCGCCGTGCGCGAGATCTTCGTGCGCCTCTACGAGGACGGGCTGATCTACCGCGGCGAGTACATCATCAACTGGTGCCCGCGCTGCCTCACCGCGCTCTCCAACGAGGAGGCCGAGGGTGCCGAGGCTCGCGGGTCGCTCTGGCACCTTCGCTACCCCTTCGCGCCCGGGCACGAATCCGCGGCCGCCGAAGCCCGCGCGGCCGGCGCCACCGCAATCGACCGGCTCCCCGACGGGCGCTGGTACCTCACCGTGTCGACCACGCGCCCCGAGACCATGCTGGGCGACACCGGCGTCGCGGTCAGCCCGTCGGACCCCCGCTACGGCTCCCTCGTCGGCGCGTCGGTCGAACTCCCGCTCACCGGCCGCACCATCCCCGTGGTCGCCGACCGGCACGTCGACGCCGAATTCGGCACGGGTCTCGTCAAGGTGACGCCGGCCCACGACCCCAACGACTTCGACATCGCGTCGCGCACGGGCCTCGAGGTCCTCAACGTCATGACCGAGCGCGCCGTCATGAATGAGAACGCACCAGCCCCCTTCCGGCGCCTCACCCGGGAAGAGGCGCGCACGGCGGTGGTGGCCGCGCTCGACAGCGAAGGCCTCCTGGCCGGGCGCGACGACCACGAGCACGCCGTCCCGCGCTGCTACCGCTGCGACACCGTGGTTGAGCCCCGCCTGAGCGAGCAGTGGTTCGTGCGCATGGAACCGCTCGCCCGCCCGGCGCTGCAGGCGTCGCGCGACCGTACCGTCACCTTCGTTCCCGACCGCTGGACCCGCGTCTACGAACACTGGATGGAGAACATCCGCGACTGGTGCATCTCGCGGCAGCTCTGGTGGGGACACCGCATCCCGGTGTGGTACTGCTCGGCCTGCGGTGCGACAATGGCGTGCCGCGAAGACCCCGACGCCTGCGCCGAGTGCGGGTCCGCCGCGCTGGAACAGGACGCGGACGTGCTGGACACCTGGTTCTCCTCGTGGCTCTGGCCGTTCTCGGTCTTCGGATGGCCCGAGGAGACGCCTGATCTGAAGGCGTTCTACCCCGGACACACGCTCTCGACCGCGCCCGAGATCCTCTTCTTCTGGGTCGCCCGCATGATCATGTCCGGGTATCACGCGATGGGCGCCGAGCCCTTCCGCCGCGTGTACCTGCACGGCACCGTGCGCGACATCCAGGGCCGCAAGATGTCCAAGTCGCTCGGCAACGGGATCGATCCGCTCGAGGTGGTGGAGCTTTACGGCGCCGACGCGCTGCGCTTCACACTCATCGCCAACGCCGGGGTGGGCGCCGACATCCGCCTCGACCACGAGGACCTCGAAGCCGCGTTCTCTCCCGGGCGCAACTTCGTCAACAAGCTCTGGAACGCGGGCCGCTTCGCCCTCATGAGCCTCGGGGACGACCCGGTCCTGCCGCTCGCCGACGTGAAAGACGACCTCGCCCTCGAAGACCGATGGATCCTCTCGCGCCGGCAATTCGCGGTGAGGCGCGCGAATGAGGAACTCGAAGCCTTCCGCATCCACGGCGCCGCCGAGGTGCTGCGCGACTTCTTCCGCGGCGAATTCGCCGACTGGTACCTGGAGTCCGTCAAGCACCGGCTGCGCCCCGGGGGGCCTGGACGCGACGCTGCCCGCGCGGTCCTGGTGCATGTGCTTGACACGATCTGCCGCTTGCTCCATCCCATGGTGCCCTTCGTCACGGAGGAACTCTGGCGCCTCCTGCCCGGCTCCGGCGATCGCCACGGCCCCTGCATCGTCGCGCGGTGGCCCGAGCCGTCCGGCGAACTGGTCGACGCGGACGCCGAAGACCGCTTCGACCGGCTGCGTGATCTGGTTGTGAAGGTGCGAGCGATGAGGAAGGAGTACGGGGTCGGCGAGGGGCGCGAAGTCGTGCTGCATGCGTTCGGCGGCGAGGGGAGGCTCCTGCTCGACGGGCGCGGCGAGGTGCTTCGGCGCCTGGCGCGCATCGGGCGCGTGGAGACCGTGCGGGCCGCACCCGGCACCATCGGCGCGAGCGCGGTGCTGCGCGACGGCACCGAACTCTTCATGCCTCTCGCCGACGTCATCGACCTGGAACGGGAGCGCGAGCGGCTGGCGCGTGAAACGGCGCGTCTGCAAGGCCGGCTGCGCGGACTCGAGGCCAAGCTCGCCAACGAGAACTTCGTCACCCGTGCACCCCCGGCGGTCGTGGAACGGGAGCGCGAGAAACTCCAGACATGTAAAGTGCAGTTTACAAAATTACAAGAGAAGTTGACATCTCTGGAGGGACATGGGTCGTGATCCGGCGCTGCGTCCTGACGCTGCTGGTTCTCTCGGCCGCCTGCGCCCGGCCGGAGGCTCCCCCCGGCGGTCCCGAGGACCGGGTGCCGCCGGTCGTGATCGAGACCATCCCGGACACCTTCGCGGTCGTCGAGCCCGGCGTCCGGGAGTTTTTCTTCCGGTTCAACGAACGGATCAGCGAGCGTCCCTCGACCGGACAGCTGAACAACGCCGTGGTGATCTCGCCGTCGCTGGGGGCCGCGCGCGTCCGCCACGGCCGTGACGGCATTACCATCGAAGCCCAGGAGGGCCTTGCGCCGGGGCGCCTCTACCGGGTGACGGTGCTTCCGGTGATCAACGACATGTTCAGCAACACGCTCCGCGACCCGTTCGACCTGGTGCTTTCGACGGGAGGGGAGTTCGTTCCCAACGTCGTGGCCGGAATGGTCGAGGACCGGATCACCGGCCAGGCGGTGCCCGACGCCCGCGTCGAAGCGCGGTTTGGCGGCGAGGGCGACACGCTCACGCACTGGAACCTGACCGGCTCCGACGGGGTCTTCTCGATGCGTTACGTGCCCGGGCAACCGTTCCAGGTGATTGCATGGGAGGACCGCGACCGCGACGGTGCGGTGGGCGACTTCGAGCCCCAGTCGGCGCTCTCGGCCGGCGCGTTCGAGGGCTCGCCCGACACCACGTTCACGATCCTGACTCTGATCGAGCCCGACACGACGCCGGCGCGGCTGGCCCGCGTCGAGGTGCAGGATTCGGTCACCCTGAGCTTCGAGTTCGACGACTACCTCGAGCCGGACATGCCCGGCGTCGTCTTCAACGGACAGCTCGTGCTGGCGCGGCTGACCGATTCGGCGATGGTTGCGGCGGCGGGCGACAGCGCCGGCGCGGCGGTGCCGGGGGACACGGCGACGATTGAAGAGCCCGCGGACACCGCGGCAATTGCGGAGCCCGCGGACACCGCGGCCGCGCAGGAGCCGCCACCGCCCGACGCCCCGGGCGAGCCGGGCGACAGCGCCGAGGCGCCCGGCGACTCGCTCGATGTCGAGGCCGGTGACTCCGCACAGGTCGAGTTCGCCGACACGGTGACCGTGCCGCCGGGCAAGGACACGATCGTGATCCGCTTCTACCACGACCACGAATACGAACGGCGCAACCGGGAGGTGGCCGATTCGATCGCCCTGGCGGAAGAGCAGGCGATGATCGATTCGCTCGCGCAGATCGGCGAGTTGCCGCCCGCCCAGGAGGAAGAGGAACTGCCCGACACGGCCGTGGCACCTCTGGCGCCCGTGGGTCTGTCCGGAGACTTCCTTCCCACTCAGACCCTGACGGGCGTGCTGGACGAGGCCCTGGTGAGGGGGGCACCGTACGAGGCGTCGGTGGCCGGGGTGGTGAACATCGGGGGCTTGCCGGGTGGTGGGGGCACGGCCGTGGTGGTCTGGGAGCTGCCGCCGCCCGATACGGCAACGGTGGACAGTACGCTGGTCGCGGGTGACTCCCTTGAGGTGGGCGACTCGCTTGCCGTGGAGGACTCGCTGCAGGCCGCGGACACGGTCCAGGCCGGCGACTCGGTGCAGGTCGACACGACGCAGGCGGGGCCCGACACAACGCAGGCGGGGCCCGATACCACGCAGACCGGACCTGACACGACCACGGCCGGACCCGACACCACACGCGTGGGGCCCGACACGACCACGGCCGCTCCGCCCCCCTTCGTTCGCAAGTCGCGACGCCGCGTGATCCTGTCGCCGCCCGACCGCTCCCGACGGCGGCTGGTGGTTCGCGACCCGGCCCGGAAGCGCTGAGCACGGGTGAGTGCGCGCGACCCCCGCCGTTCGATCCCGGGCGTCGACCGCCTCCTGGAGCGCCCCTGGTGCCGTGACCTGATCGCGGCACACGGCCGCAGCTGGATCACCGAACGGGTGCGCGCCGTGCTCGACGAGATGCGGTCGGGACGGCGGCCGGTCCCCGACAGTGACGACGGGTTTGCCGCGTCGGTGCGCGCCGAGGTGGCCCGCGCGTCCGCGCCGTCGCTCAAGCGGGTTGTCAACGCGACGGGTGTGGTACTTCATACCAACCTGGGACGCGCCCCGCTCGCTGCCGAGGCGCGCCGTGCGATGGCTGCGGCCGCCGGGTATGGCAACGTCGAATTCGACCTGGACACCGGGGAGCGCGGATCGCGCTACGACCACTGCGTGGAGCTTGTGCGGGAAATCACCGGCGCCGATGACGCGGTGGTCGTCAACAACAACGCCGGTGCGGTCGCGCTCGCGCTGACGGCCTTCGCCGCGGGGCGGGGGGTGGCGGTCTCCCACGGGGAGCTGGTC
>VXQO01000144.1 GCA_009838975.1 Gemmatimonadota bacterium
GGGGGGGGGGCCGGCCCCCCCGCCGGGGGGGGGCCCCCCCGCGGGGGGGGCCCGCCCCCCCCCGCCCCGGGATTCACATGCCCCCCGCCGCTGGGGGGGGCCGCCCCCGCCGGGCGCCGCCCCCCCGGGACAGAGGTGCAGAGCCTCGTCGCGGAATGTCAGCAGACAGGACGGCTCGAGGCCCACGATGGGCAGGCCGCGCCGGGCGAGGGGGGCGAGGGCCGCCAGCGTGCGCAGGATCTCGGCGCGGGCGTGGTCGAGCATGCCGGCGCTGATCCAGGTGCGGCCGCAGCAGAGCGGCCGGTCTCGCGCCCCGGGTGGGGTGGGGGACAGTGGCTCGTGGCCGAGTCTCCGCAAGACCCGGCTGGCCGCGCGGGGCACATCCGGGTCGAAGTAGCGGCTGAAGGTGTCGACGAGGAGGATGGCCGCGCCGGCCGGGGGCGACGCCTCGGTCGCCGTGCCGATCTCCGTGTCCCTGAACGGCCGGCGATGCCAATCGGGCAGCTTCCTCGCCGCCGCAATGCCCAGGGTGCGCTCGCCGAGCCACGAAAGCGCCCGGCTGCGATTGCGAAGGTTGAGAAGGCCGGGTAGCCGCGACGCCATGGGTGCCGCACGGGGCAGAGACGCGAACAGCCGCTCTCGGAAGGGCATGCGCCCGCGGCCATTTGTGAGGTGGAGGACTTCGGCCTTCAGCATGGTCATGTCCACCCCCGCCGGGCATTCCCGCTTGCAGGCCTTGCAGCCGACGCAGAGTTCGAGGACCTCGGCGACCTCTTCCCCCTCCAAACCCCTCGGACCGAGTTGGCCCGTCATGGCGAGGCGGAGGATGTTGGCGCGGCCGCGGGTCGTGTCGGACTCCTCGCGGGTCACGCGGTAGGAGGGGCACATGACGCCGTCGTGCAGCTTGCGGCAGGCGCCGTTGTTGTTGCAGGCCTCGACGTTGCGCACGAAGTGGCCGCCGGTGCCGGAGGCGACCGTGGACAGCGAGACGGTGCGGTACTCCGGGCGGTAGCGGAAGAGTGTGCGGTCGTCCATGTGGGGAGCGTCGACGATCTTGCCCGGGTTGAGCAGCCCGCCGGGATCGAAGGCGTGCTTGATCTCGGCGAAGGCGCGGGCCAGGCGCCCGCCCAGCAGCGGCTCGATGAACTCGGAGCGGAGGATGCCGTCGCCGTGCTCGCCCGACCACGAGCCGCCCAGCCGGTGGGCCTCGCGGAGCACCTCCTCGGCGATGGCGCGAAATGCCGCGATGTCGGCGGGGTCCTTCATGCTCAACGCGGGACGCACGTGGAGGAGGCCGACCGAGGCGTGCGCGTACCAGGTGCCGCTGGTGCCGTGGCGTGCGAAGGAGTCCTCGACGAAGGCGCCGAACTCGGCCAGCGCGGGGAGCGGGATCGCGCAGTCCTCGACGATCGAGACCGGCTTCCGGTCGCCCTTCATGGACATCACGATGTTGAGGGCGGCCTTGCGCACGGTCCAGATCGCGGCCTGGGCGGCCGGATCCTCGGCGCTGGCCACCGCACGGCCCGGTCCGGTGCCCCGCACGACGTCGCCCAGCCGCGCGAGCCTGCGGGACAGCGCGGTCGCCTCGTCACCCGCGAACTCCACGAGGAGCACGCTGTGGGCGGCGGGCGGGATCAGCGCTTGGACGGTCGACCGGAACGCCGGATTCTCGCGGGCCAGCGCGATCAGGCTGTGGTCCATGAGCTCTACGGCGTGCGGACCCAGTTCGACGATGTGCTGCACGGCGTCCAGCGCCTCCAGCAGCGACGGAAACGCGCACACGCCGAGGACGCGCCGCGCCGGCCTGCGCGCCAGCTTCAGCTTCAGCGTGCGGAAGAATGCCAGCGTGCCCTCGGACCCCACGAGCGCCTCCGCCGGCGACGCGCCAGGACGCAGCAGGCGGTGCAGCATGTAGCCGGCCACGTGGCGGAGGACGTTGGGCACACGCGCCTCCAGCTCGTCGGCCTCGCGGGCGGCGATCCTGCGGAGGGTCTCGGTGAGTTCGGCTGCAGCGTCGGCTTCCGCACGGTCGCCAGCCGCGAAGGTGGCGATCCGCCCGTCCGCCAGAGTGACCTCCATCTCCAGCACGTTGTCGGCCATGATCCCGTAGCGGATCGAGCGCGCGCCGCCGCTGTTGTTGCCTGCCATCCCCCCGATCGTGGCGCGGCTGGCGGTGGCCACGTCGACCGGAAAGAACAGGCCGGTGGGGGCCAGGCGCCGGTTGAGGTGTTCGAGGACGAGGCCGGACTCGACCGTCGCGGTGCGCGCGTCGCGATCGACATCGAGCACCCGGTCGAGGTAGCGGGAGGTGTCGATGACTACGGCGCGGCCCACCGTCTGGCCGCATTGGGACGTTCCCGCGCCCCGGGGCAGGACCGGCACGCCCTCTTCGCGCGCGACAGCCATCGTGGCGTCGACGTCGTCGAGGGTGCGGGGGAGCACCACGCCCAGCGGCGCGATCTGGTAGATGGAGGCGTCGGTCGCGTAGAGGCCCCGGGTCAGGGCGTCGAAGCGGACCGGGCCCTCCACCTCGTTGCGCAGGCGGCGCGCGAGGAGATCGGTCAAACCCACCGGTCTCCCTCGGCCGTGCGCTCGCCACCTGCATCGCCGGTGTTGACGACGCCCCGGGGTTCGACAAGCATCAGCTTCGCCTCGCGCTCGGCGACGGGACGGTGGCGGACGCCGCGCGGGACGACGTAGAGCTCGCCTGGACCCAGCGTGACCGAGCCGTGCGGCAGGTCGATGCGCAGTTCCCCTTCCAGAACGAGGAAGGCCTCGTCCGTGTCCTCGTGCGCGTGCCAGACGAACTCGCCCTCGACGCGGGCGATCTTGAACTGGTAGTCGTTGACCTCGGCCACGATGCGCGGCTGCCACTGCTCGTCGAAGAGTTCACACTTCGCCAGAAGGTTGACGGGCTGGAGCGAGGGTTGCCGGGCGCCGGAGCGGCCGCCCGCCCCTCGCTGCGACGGCGCTGGCGGCTGCGATTGGGCATCGATGACGCGGTCGTTCATGGCGGGCCTTCCTCATGGGTGCTGGTGCTTCCCAATGGTAGTTGTTTCCGAATGCGCGCGTAGCGGACAAAGTCCGCCGTCACCAGCCCGGATAGCAGACATTGCGCGCCCGGTGGACTATGTTGAAGGAACCCACGGCGAACCCGAAAAGGACACCACGATACCAGGAGGCACAATGCGGGAACGGCCGTCCACAGCTCGGAATACGGGCGGGTGCGTCCTGCCGCGTAAAGCGAGAGCGGTCAGGCTGCGACGGCTGCTGCGAACAGGATTCGTTTCCGCGTTCGCACTCCTTGCCGCCGGCTGCGCACAGTCGGGGTCGGACGGACGGGACGAGGGGCCGCTCGAACTCTCCTTCGGGCATGTCGGGGCGCCGGGATCGCTCTTCGCACTCTCCGCGGAGGAGTTCGCCAGGAGGGTCAACGAACGCCTCGATGGAGTCGCCGAGGTGGTCGTCTACGGGTCCAGCCAGCTGGGGGGCGACGACATCCTCCTGCAGAAGCTCCGGCTCGGCACCGTGGATCTGGCGCTGCCGTCGTCGATCATGTCCTCGCGCATTCCGGAGTTCGGCCTCTTCGAGATGCCCTACCTGGTGCGCGACCGGGAGCACATGAACCGGATCGAATCGGAGGTCGTGTGGCCCGAACTCGCCCCCCTCGCCGAATCCCAGGGCTATCACTTCCTTGCCGTCTGGGAGAACGGATTCCGGCACGTCACCAACAACCTGCGGCCGATCCGTTCCCCCGACGACCTGGCCGGGATCAAGCTGAGGACGCCGCGCGGCACCTGGCGCGTCCGGCTCTTTCAGAACTTCGGCGCGAACCCCGTTCCGATGGCGTTCTCCGAGGTCCTCCTCGCCCTGCGGACCGGAGTCGTGGACGGGCAGGAGAATCCGCTCGCGCAGATCCACGCCGCGAAGCTGAACGAGGTGCAGCAGTACCTGTCGCTTACCGAGCACGTCTACACGCCCGCATACGTCACGGTCTCCTCCCGGCACTGGCCCGGCGTCCCCGAAGAGGTGCGCACCGTCGTCGAGGAGGAGGCCCGCGCGGCCCAGGCGTTCGTGTACGCGACCGCGCGCCGACTGGACCGCGAGCTGCTGGTGGAGCTGGCCGCCACCGACATCTCCGTGAACTGGGCGGACAAGGTGGCCTTCGAAAGGGCCAGCGAGACGGTGTATGAAGAGTTCAGCGCGAGTGTGGAAGGTGGCCGTGAACTGATCGACCGGGTGTTGCGGTTGGCGCAACAATAGCAGGTCGTGGCGAAGATCCGCGCCCTCTTCGAGAAGGTCCTCGCAACCGTTGTCGCGACGATTGTGGGCGCGCTGGCGGCGGTGGTCGTCGTGGGCGTCGTGTTCCGGAAGGCGGGGGCGGCGCTTGTCTGGTATGACGAGGTCGCCGCGATCCTCCTGGCATGGCTGACCTACTACGGGGCCGCGCTGGTGGCCCTGCGTCGGGCGCATATCGGCGTGCCCGTTCTGGTTGAGCGGCTGCAGGGTGGCGCCCGCACCGTCGCGGTCCTGATCGGCGAGGCCGCGGTGATCGGTTTCTTCGTCGTGCTGGCGTGGGCGGGCCTCCAGGTCCAGGCCGCCCTGGGCGGCGTCCCCCTGGTAAGCCTGCCGAGCGTGCCCAGCGCGATGGCCCAGTCGGTGATCCCCATCGGGGCAGTCCTATTCGTGATTGCGCAATTGCTGAGCATGCCCGACGCGCTGCGGGGAGAGGCGGGGAGCGGCGACCATTGAGCATCTGGCTGGTCGGTCTGCTCCTCCTCCTCATACTGGTAAACGTCCCCATCGCCGTGGCGCTCGCGCTCATGACCGTGGTCGCCATCGTGGCGTCCGGAGGCGTCGAGGCGATCCCCAACGTCGGTCTCGTCATGTTCTCGGGCGCCACCAAGTTCCCCCTCATCGCGATCCCGCTCTTCATCCTGGCCGGCACGATCATGAACTCGTCGGGCATCTCGCGGCGCCTGGTGGCGTTCGCGTCGGCGCTCTTCGGGTTCATCCGCGGCGGCCTGTCGATGGTGAGCATCTCGGCCTCGATGTTCTTTGCCGAGATCTCCGGGAGCGCCGTGGCCGACGTCGCGGCGATGGGGTCGATCCTCATCCCGGCGATGAGGAAGCGCGGGTACTCGCGCAACTTCGCGGCGGCCGTTACGTCGTCGTCGGCCACGCTGGCCGTGATCATCCCGCCCTCCATCCCCATGATCCTCTACGGCGTCATGTCGGGGGCCTCGGTCGTGGAACTCTTCGTGGCGGGGATCATCCCGGGGGTGATCGGCGGCCTCCTCATGATGTTCGTCGCCTACCTGTGGGCGCGCCGCGCCAATCTCCCCGTGGAAGAGGTCTTCCGCCTGAAGCGCGTGGCCGAGACCTTCCGCGACGCCGGATGGTCGCTGCTGCTTCCCGTCATCATCCTGGGCGGGATTTTCAGCGGCTGGGTCACCGCGACCGAGGGCGCGGGGATCGCGGTCGTGGCCGCGCTCGTGATCGGCGGACTCGTTTACCGCGAACTGAACATGGCGCGCCTCAGGCGGGCGATGGTGGTGTGCGGGCGCCAGACCGCCGTGGTGATGCTGCTGGTCGCGGCGTCGGCGCTCCTCGGCGACTTCCTCACCGAGGCGCGGGTGCCGCAGCGGATCGCCGGCGCGATCATCGGCTTCACCGACTCGAAGCTCGCGATCCTCGCGCTGCTCAACGTCTTCCTGCTCGTGATCGGCCTCTTCCTCCACTCGGCCGCCGCGATCATCCTGGTCGTGCCGATCGTCATGCCGCTCGTCGTCGCCATGGGCATCGACCCGGTCCACTTCGGCCTCATCGTCACCCTCAACCTCGGGATCGGGCAGCAGACGCCGCCGGTCGCCTCGGTGCTCGTGACGGCGTGCTCGGTGGCCAGGGCCGACATCTGGGCGGTGACGAAGGCGAACCTGGGGTTCATCGGGGTGCTCGCCGTCGTGCTGCTGGCCGTGACGTACGTCCCCTCGATCTCCATGGTACTTGTGGACCTGTTCTACCGATGAGCACGGAGGCCTCGCGCGTGAATCCCAGAATCGCCACGGCCCGCGAGGGCGCCGTCGTCACCGTCACGCTGGACCATCCTGCCAGGCTCAACGTGCTCGACATGGCCGGATGGGACGCCCTCGGCGCCCTCTTCGAGGATCTGGCCGGCGACGACACAGCGCGCTGCGTTGTCCTGCGCGGGGCGGGGGGCAGGGCGTTCTCGGCCGGCTCCGACATCGGCGCTTTCGAGGCGCAGCGCAGCACGCCCGACCAGGTCACGCGGTACGCCGTCGCCGTGGAGCGCGGCCTGAGGGGCGTGTACGACTGCCCACACCCCACCGTGGCCGTCGTCGAGGGGCTCTGCGTGGGCGGCGGCATGATCATCACCGCGTGCTGCGACATCGCGGTGTGCGGCGAGTCGAGCCGTTTCGGCGCACCGATCAACCGGCTCGGCCTGACCATGGCGTATGAGGAGATGGGACCGCTGCTCGCGGTGGCCGGGGCGGGGGCGGTGCTCGAGATCCTGCTCACGGGCGAGCTGGTCGGCGCGGACCGCGCGCGCGAGGTGGGGCTCGTCAACCGCGTGGTCCCGGACGAAGAGGTCGTGGCGGCGGGCGCCGCGATCGCGCGCAACATTTCCGCCGGCGCGCCGCTCGTGAACCGCTGGCACAAGAAGTTCGTGCGCCGTGCGGCGGACCCGCGCCCGCTCACCGACGAGGAGCGCGCCGAGGCCTACGAGGCGTTCCGGACCCGCGACTACCGGGAGGGCACGGCGGCCTTCATGGAGAAGCGCAAGCCCCGCTTCTCGGGGGAGTAGTGCAGGTGCCGCAGCCGCTGGCGGGGGTCCGCGTGGTCGAGCTCGCGCACGTCATGGCGGGGCCGGTGTGCGGGCGCATGCTGGCCGACATGGGCGCCGACGTGGTCAAGGTCGAGCCGCCGGGGACGGGCGACCCGACGCGCGCCTTCGCGCCCCCGCGGATGGGCGAGTCCGCCGCGGCCTTCGTCATGATGAATCGCAACAAGCGCGGCATGGTGATCGACCTGAAATCGAAGCCGGGCAGGGACGTGGCCAGGCGCATGCTCGCGGGTTGCGATGTCGTGATCGAGAATTTCCGCGCGGGCGTCATGGATGAGCTGGGGCTCGGGTACGAATCGCTCCGGGCCGGGAACGCCGGCCTCATCTACTGTCAGATCACGGGCTACGGGAGAACCGGGCCACTCGCGGGCCATCGGGGCTTCGACCTCATCGCGCAGGGCATGACCGGCATGATGAGCGTGACCGGCGAGGGCGAGGGACGGCCACCGGTCAAGTGCGGGCCGCCGCTCACCGACATCACGGCCGGGATTCTGGGCGCGATGGGAGTCGTGACAGCGCTGTACGCGCGCGAGCGAACGGGCGAGGGGCAGCGGGTGGACACGTCACTCTACGAGGCGGGGATCGTGCAGACGTTCTGGCAGTCGGCGGTGGCGCTAGCGACCGGGGAGTCGCCCGGTCCGCTGGGGTCCGCGCATCCGCTGGCGGCGCCCTACGAGGCGCTGCCAACGGCGGACGGCTGGATCACGGTCGGCGGGTGGAATCAGGTCAACTGGCTGCGGCTGGTGAAGGTGCTGGGGCTCGAGGCGCTGGCCGGCGATCCCCGGTTCGTGAGCAACGCAGACCGGATGGCCAACCTGGACGCGCTCCGCGAGGTCCTGGCGCAGCGCCTGCGGACGGCCACCACCGACGAATGGCTGCGGCTGCTCGAGGCGGCCAACGTCCCGGCCGGGCCGGTGTCGAGCATTCTGGAAATGCTGCGCCACCCCCAGACGGTCGCGCGCGAGATGGTCGTCCAGGTGCCGGAAGGCGACGGGACCGCGGCGACGCTGGGCATGCCGGTCAAGTTCTCGGCGGCGCCGGCCGCGGTGGAGCGCGGCGCGCCGCGTATGGGCGAGCACACGGAGCAGGTGCTTGGGGAGTACGGGTTCGGCGAGGGCGAAATCGCCGAGTTGCTGCGCTCGGGTGCGGTCGGCAGCTTGAAGTCATAAGCAGTCTGCCGGTCCAGCAGGAGGTTCGTCCCCATGTCCGTCCCCGTCCCCACCATGCTTCCGAAGTCCCTGCTGCCGCTGGTCCTGGCGGCCGCACCCGTCCTCGCCTCCGCCCAGGCACCCGACCCGGGCAGCTATTCGCCCGCCATCCACGACGTGATCGAGGAGCGGGGCCACCTGGTACCCATGCGCGACGGGGTCCGCCTGTCGGCCGACATCTACTTCCCCGACGGGGACGGCCCTTTCCCGGCGATCCTCACGATCACGCCCTACGACAACACCGGCCCTCGCGACCGGGCCCGCTGGTTCGCGCGCCGCGGCTACGCGGTGGTGCTTGCGGATTCGCGCGGGCGCTACGACTCCGGCGGCGAATGGGACCCGTTCATCGTCGAGCACAAGACCGACGGGTACGACCTCGTGGAGTGGATCGGGGCGCAACCATGGTCGAACGGGAATGTCGGCATGATCGGCGGCTCCTACCTGGGCTGGACCCAGTGGTGGACCGCCAGCCAGGCCCCGCCCTCGCTCAAGGCGATCGCACCCGAGGTCGCGCCGCCCGATCCCTTCCACAACATCCCCTACCAGCAGGGGATCATGCTCGGTCCCTTCGTGGACTGGGCCGCGTGGATGTCGGGTCGTACGGGACAGCTGAAGGAGGAGGGGCCGTACGGAGGGTTCACGAACTCACGCTGGGAAGACCTCCTGCACACCCCCTACCTGACCCTCGACGAAGCCCGGGGGATGAAGGACGGCGGCTGGTGGAAGTCCTGGATCAACGGGTACGTGGCCTCCGACCCGTACTGGGACGGAATGGAGTACCAGTCGCCGGATAGCTGGTCGCGCATGACCGTGCCGGCGCTCAACATGACCGGATGGTTCGACGCCGACTTCCCCGGATCGCCCATCAACTACCTCGGCATGAAGGCGCATGGCGCCACACCCGAGGCCCGGCGCCCTCGGCTGATCATCGGGCCCTGGTTCCACGGGCTGAACGACCGCGTGGTCGGCGGCATCGACTACGGGCCGGAGGCGCGGATCGACCTCGACGGCTACATCACCCGCTGGTACGACCACTTCCTGAAGGGCATCGACAACGGCGTCGAGAACGACCCGCCGGTGTACGTCTTCGTCATGGGGCCGAACCGCTGGTACACGGCCGACGACTGGCCGCTGCCGGGCACCGAGTGGACCGACCTGTACCTCACGTCGGGCGGCAGCGCCAACTCCAGCCGGGGCGACGGCATGCTCGAACGGGACATGCCCGCGGCGGACGGGACCGACACATACGTCTATGACCCGAACGACCCCACCCCGTCCCCCTACGGCGACCACGGCCACATCCCCGGCGCCGTCGAAGCCGGCGAGCCCGCCCTGCGCGACGACGTCCTCGTCTACCAGACGCCCGTCTTCCGGGAAGCGATGGAGGTCACGGGGCCGATCGAGGCGGTGCTGTACGCGTCGACCTCCGCTCGCGACACCGACTGGATGGTGCGCCTCGTCGACGTGGGTCCCGACGGCACGGCGATGCTGCTGGCCGAGGCGGTCATGCGCGCGCGCCACCGTGACCCCGACAACGAGGGCCGCTTCAACCCCGACCGCCTGAGCGAGATCGCGCCCGGGCAGGTCCACCGCTACCACATGGAGTTCTGGCGCGTGACCGGGAACGTCTTCGGCCCCGGCCACCGGATCCGCGTCGAAATCTCGAGCAGCTATTATCCTTTCTACCTGCGCAACCTCAACTCGGGACGCGACAACGCGGGTCTCGCCACCTCGGACGAGGCGGTCGTGGCCACGCAGACGATTCACCACGGTCCGGCGCATCCGTCCAAAGTCGTGCTGCCCGTGATCCGGAGACGATAGACCTTGGACATCTTTGGCATCGACTTCAGCTGGGCCGATGTTGTGGCCTTGTGGAACGCCGGGGTGGGATATGTGGCGACCCGCTGGCTGCCCACCCTGGGTACCCTCGTGATCGCCGGGTTCGCCTACCTGGTGGGCGGGCGGATTCTGAAGCGCATTCAACGGAAACTCGCCTCCAGGACGGAGACCGACCTGGACGACGAGCTGGTGCGAACCATCCGTCACGCGTTCCGCCTGACGGTAGTGGCGTGGGCGTTGTGGCAGGTCATCGGTCTCTGGGTACCCGTCCTCGGCTCGGAGAACGCGGAGGGCGCCTGGGTGGCGTACGCGACACAGCCGCGCGACTGGGTGTGGGGCATCTGGATCGGCGTCGTCTTCTTCCCGTTGAGCCGCTTCGTCGGGCACGTCATGCGAACCTTCGAGACGAGGGTGATCTCCCGCACCTCGGAGACGGCGCTCGACGAGACTGCGCTGCCGATGATCAACCGGTTCGTGCGCTTCATCGTGATCGCGATCGGCATCCTTCTCGCCATGACCCACTTGGGACTCGAGATCGCGCCGTTGCTCGCCGGCGCCGGCGTGGCCGGGCTGGCGCTGTCGCTCGCCGCAAAGGACACCCTCTCGAACCTGATCGCCGGCGTGTTGCTGATCATGGACCGCCCCTTCCAGGTGGGGGACAGGATCGAGCTCTGGAACGCGCCCCGCGAGACCGGCACCTGGGGCGACGTGATCGAGATCGGCCTGCGGGCCACGAAGATCCGCAATCCCGACAACCTCGTGGTCGTGGTGCCGAACAACGAGATCATGCGGCGCGACATCATCAACTACACGATGTCGGGCGAAGACATCCGGCTGCGCATTCCCTTTTCGTGCGCGTACGAGGCGGACATCGAGCGGGCCAAGGTCCTGCTCAAGGAGGTCGCCCACGAGGTGAACGGCGTAAAGCTCGACCCGGCACCGATCGTCATCGTGCGGGGGTTCGGACCGTCGGAGGTCAACCTGCAGCTCCGCGTATGGATCCAGGAGGCGCGGAACCGCCGCCGGATCGCCGACGAGATCACCGAGAAGGCGATGGTCAGGTTCGCCAGGGCCGGAATCGAGATCCCGTATCCGAAGCGGGATCTGTACATCAAGCAGGGGACGGCGGACCAGCTGCTTCCGGTCGGAGACAAAGCGTAACAACACGATGAAGGGCTCCATCGGGGCGATCACCAACCTTCTCAGGAGCTATCAGGACCATTCCGAACTCAAGCCCCTGACGCTCCTGCGCTTCGGAATCCTCCTCGCCCTCGTCGTCGCTCTCTTTTCGGTCACCTTCCATGTGCTGATGAGCCACGAAGGCCAGCGGCACGACTGGTTTACGGGCATCTACTGGACGCTCACGACGATGACCACGCTGGGATACGGAGATATCGTCTTCCAGTCGGATCTCGGCCACGTCCTCAGCATGGTGGTGCTGATCACCGGCGTGATCCTCCTGCTCATCGTCCTGCCCTTCGCGTTCATCCGGTTTTTCTACGCTCCCTGGCTGGAAGCACAACTCAAGACCCGGGTCAGCACACGCGTGCCCCATCACCTCGACGGGCACGTGATCATCAGCAACTACGACGCCGAGCCCGACGAACTCATCGACCAGCTCGCGCACGCCGGAATCGGGAGCGTGGTGATCGAGTCCGACCCCGTGCGGGCCGCCTCGATGCATGCGGACAAGGTGCCGGTGGTGCGCGGGGAGCTGGGGGCGCGGACCACCTACGAGAACTGCGCCTTCGAACGGGCGAGCCTTCTGCTGGCGAATTCGACGGATGTGATCAACACCAACATCGTGCTGACGGCGCGCGAGGTGTCGGAGCGGGTGCCGATCGTGGCCACTGCCGTAAGTCCCGCGGCCGAGGCCGTGCTGGAACTGGCCGGGCCCTCAGCGGGTATCTGGCAGCGTTTCGGGCGCCGGACGCGTGGTGGTGATCGGCGGGGGCCCGGTGGGGTGCCAGGTCGCGCGGGCGCTCGACAAACGGGGGGCATCGGTCCGGATCGTGGAGCGCGATCCGCAGCTCCGTGAGAGCATCGCCGAGGTCACGACGGACGTGGTGATCGGGGACGCGACGGACGACCGGGTCATCGAGCAGGCAGGAATCAGGACCGCGGCTTCCCTCGTGCTGACCACCAACGACGACGCGACCAACATCTTCCTCGCCGTCTACTGCCGGAAGCTCAACCCCGACGCGATAATCGTCAGCCGGATCACGCACCCCTCCAACGTCGAGGCCATCCACCGGGCCGGCGCCGACTTCGCCGTCAGCGATTCCCAGATCAAGATCCAGTCGGTTCTGGCGGCGGTCAGGGGAACCGAGCCGATGATCCTGGGCGAAGGTCTCGACATGTTCACCGCCGAAGTACCCCGCTCGCTGGAAGGAACGCCGCTCCTGGACAGCGGAATCCTGGCGCGCACGGGCCTCGCCGTAGTCGCCATCGAAGGGAATGGCGTGGTCGACCCCCACCCCCGTCCGGAGCGCGAGCTCAGCCGCGGCGAACGCGTACTCTTCGTCGGCACGGCCTCACAGCGCGACGAATTCGAGCGGGTATTCAAGTGACCGGCTGTCCCCGGGCCACCAGGTCCGCTCCCCATTTCCGCCTGCAACACAGGGCTTGAGATTCATGCGCCTCGATGTCAACAACCACCTCGCCGCCACCGCACGTTCCGTGTCGTTTCTCGACCACGAAGGACAGCCCGCGAGCGCCGTCATCCTCTCCCGCAGCTACGCGACGACGCTCGGCGACCTGTGGGATGCCCTGACCAGCGCCGATCGCATTCCGCGCTGGTTCCTCCCGATCAGCGGCGAACTGGAACTCGGCGGCCGGTTTCAGTTCGAGGGCAACGCAGGGGGCACGATCACCGCATGCGAGCGGTTGTCGCGCTTGGCGGCCACATGGGAGTTCGGCCCACACGTCAGCTGGGTGGAGGTGCGGGTGTCGACCGACGAAGACGGCCGCGCTCGCCTCACTCTGGCGCACACCGCTCACCTGTCCGAGCAGTGGGACGAGTACGGCCCGGGTGCGACGGGAGTCGGCTGGGAGATGGGCCTCCTGGGACTCGCGCTCCACATCGACCATCCCGACGAGCCCAGGCCGGACGCATCCACGTTCCACACCACGCCGGACGGCAGGGCGCTGATCGTGGGCAGCAGCGAGGCGTGGGGCGAGACGGCCATCACGAGCGGCACGGACCCGCAAACCGCCCGCGCGGCTGCCAGACGCACCACCGCGTTCTATACGGGCGAACCGGTCGAGGAGGGCTGAGCGGGGGTCGCCTCCGCAAAGGTCTCGGCGGACATCACCGCGAGTGCGTGCGTGGCTGCGCGCGGGGAGTGTCCGTTCATCGTTTGGGCGCCTCGCCGGGTCGCGGCGGTGGTGGAGGTGGTGGAGGGGGTGACTCCTTTGCCGGAGGCCAGCCACCGCCCCCGCGACGGTGGATTTCCCTCTCAGGGACGGTTCTAGATGGCGGGGAGGGCGGCTCGGGTTTCGGACTGCCTCGCGATCTCATTCTTCCTCTGTTCCTCCCAATACCTGTACGCCTGCTTCTCGGTCGAATCGCGCAGTTTCTCATCCACCCTGCGCGAAGACATGAGGGCGGTGATCCCATTCTTTTCTTCAGCCAGTTTCGCCCACCGTTCCCTTGCCTCGCGTGTCGGCAACTCATCGATCTCCTGCCACAACGCACGCCATCCAACCAGGAGGTCGTCCAGGCGTTTCTGGCAGTACGTCGCCGAGGTGACTACACCGCTAAGGCGGTAAACCAACGGCAGACTGCTGGCCCCCACGGTCAGCGCAGCGGCCAAAAGGCTCAGTTCCGCAGGTGCACGACCGGCGGCCAACACGACGCTCAGCGTGGCGAACACGGTCGTCGCTACGGTCATTGCCTTTTCACGGCTGGCCAGCTTGCCGGCCAGTTCCCCGTAATAGCGTTGCAGGCGATCAGTGTGGACCATGTCGTTCCATGTGTCAGTTCGCAGTTGCCTACTCATGGGCCTTCTCTTTCTCGGCGGGTTCCTCGTATCCGAACACCAGGCGACGCGGCACCACAGGACTTCCCCTTGACACCATAGAGAATCGATAGGATACCCGGCAATCAATCTCGGGTTGGCCGTCATCAAGCCATCAGCGCCCTCCGCAGACGCGATTGCCTGGTGTAGGGGATGGGCGACCAAGGACTGAACAGGCTCGACGCCCCGCAGTAGCGGGCCTGCGCGAAGCTCCCGTAACATACAGCCATGACAATCGAACCGACCGAGCCCGAAATGGGCTACGCTGACGAACGAGTCCGGGAACGCGACGTTGCGACGGCCTGATTCGCCTTTGCGGCGCGCCAGCGGCGAGCCGGCCCGCTTCGCGTTGTCAACCGTACTTTACATTCTGACAACCGCAGTTTACATATGTCCGGCGTCCGGCCAGAATCAGCGAAGCCTCCGACCCCTCCGATCACTCGGCGCAGGCAGCGAACTGACCGCATCGGTGAGTCTGGGTGACGTCAACGGCGACGGGGCCCTGGACGTCGTCGTCGCCAACGGCCGCCACTGGCCCGGGCAGAACCGGGTCTACCTGAACGATGGCAGTGCCGCCTTCACTCTTGCCCGGCGGCTCGGCGAGGAGGAGGCCGGGACGTACGCCGTCCCCCTCGCCGACTTCGATGGCGACGGAGACCTTGACGTCGCGGTCGGGAACGACCGTACCCGCAACCTCGTCTTCCTCAACGACGGCAGCGGCCGCTTTCAGCGCGGCGCCACCTTCGGCAGCCCCAGTTCGACGCGGAGCCTGACGCTGGCGGATCTCGACGGCGACGGACACACCGACATCCTGGCGGTCAACCGCGGGCGCCAGAACTTCATCTTCCAGGGGGACGGGGCGGGGGGCTTCAGCGCCGGGACACCGTTCGGGGCGGCGGACGACTCGACGATCGACGTCGTCGCCGCGGACCTGGACGGCGACGGGGATCTCGACCTGGTCCTCGCCAACCGCGACGGCGGGGCGAACACCATCCACTGGAACGACGCGGGCGGCTTCGAGCGGGTGAGCGGGTACGGAACCGGCAGCGATGAGACGCGCGGCGTGGCGGTGGGAGACGTGGACGGCGACGGCCGCCCGGACATCGTGGCGGCCAATATCGGCGAGGCGAACGCGGTGTACTTCGGCGACGGCGCGGGAGGGTTCGGGCGCAGCATGCCGTTCGGCTCCGACGACGACCAGAGCTATGCGGTCCGGCTCGCCGACGTGGATCTCGACGGTGACCTGGACATCGTCATCGCCAACGCAGGCACGCAGAACGCTGTCTACTTCAACCGCAACAGCAGCGCTCCCGCGTTCGACGAACTGCGCTTCGGGTGCTCGGACTGCGCCACATACGGAGTAGCGGTGGGCGACCTGAACGGAGACGGGTTCCCCGAGATCGTCACCGCGAATTCGGGCGCCCCGAATGGCGTCTTTGCGAACGGCGCGGGGCTCCACTAAGCAGCTAGCCGGCGATGGGGCGCGCCCCCCGGCGCAAACCGAATCCGCTCCGGGTCTACTTCATTGGCTGAGTGACTGCGGCACTTGTCGCCCCGCATGTCGACCTGCCCCGGTGATCAGCGATTCGGCGAAGCCATGCTTGGAATTCCTGGTTGTCGGGGGAGCACAGCCGTGTGCCGTGCCAGTGGAACAGCTCCAGCGGCACGTTGATGAGTTCCTGCGGGAGCACGCCATCCATACCGTTATCGCTGACGTCCAGCTCTCTCAGGTTGGATAGCTGGCCGAAATCGGGCGGAATCGAACCGTCCAGCCACCTCATGTCCGAGAAATCCAGCCGGGTCAGGCTCCGGAGATTGCCGAGCTCCAGCGGGATCTCTTCTTCGAAGCGGGTGCCGCTCAGGTCCAGCAGCTTGAGCTTGTCGAGCTTGCCGAGGGCCGCCGGAATCGAGGTGCCCGATCCCAGGAACATGTTCTCACCGAGATTCAGTTCTTCCAGATCGCGCAGGTCCCCGATCTCCGCCGGCAACTCGCCGTTCACGCGGTTGTCGTTGAGGTTCAGCACCTTGAGCTTCTGCAAGCGGACCAACTCCGGGGGGATCGAACCCCATACGCTGTTGCCGGGAAGGCTGAGTTCGACGACCCGCCCGTCGTCGTCCGTCGTAACGCCGTACCAGGTGCCCAGTGGCCGGTCGCTGAGCCAGTGGGTGTCGATATCCCACCAGGAATCGCCACTGGTGCCTTCGTAGAATGCCACGAGCGCCATCCGATCCGAGAACTGTCCGCAGGTCAATCCCTCATGGTCGGTGATACCGGCGAGCCACTCTGCGAATGCACCGTTCTCGGGGGAGCACAGCCGTGTGCCATTCCAATGGAACAGCTCCAGCGGTACGTTGATGAGTTCCTGCGGGAGCACGCCCTCCAGTCCGCTGTCGCTGAGGTCCAAGTGTCTCAAGTTGAAGAGCCGCCCGAACTCGGGCGGAACTGAGCCTTCAAGTCCGCTACTGCTGAGGTCCAGGTGTCTCAAGTTGGAGAGCTGCCCGAGTTCGGGGGGGATCTCTTCTCGGAAGCCGGTGTCGCTCAGATCCAGCAGCTCGAGCTTGTCGAGCTTGCCGAGGGCCGCCGGAATCAAGGTATCCGATCCGAGGAACGTGTTTTCGCCGAGACTCAGTTCTTCCAGATCGCGCAGATCCGCGATCTCCGCCGGCAACGTGCCGTTCACGCGGTTGTCGTTCAGGTTTAGCACCTTGAGCCTGTGCAGATGAACGAACTCCTGTGGGATCGGACCCCACACGTTGTTGCCGGGAAGACTCAGCTCCATGACCCGGCCCTCATCGTCCGTCGTAACTCCGAACCAGGCACCCAACGCTTCGTCGCTCAGCCAGTTGGTGTTCGTGTCCCAGTGGGCAGCCCCTCGGGTGGATGAATAGAATGACGCGAGCGCCTGACGATCCGAGAGCTGTCCGCAGGTCATTCCCTCATGATCGGTGATACCGGCGAGCCACTCTACGAATGCACCGTTCTCGGGGGAGCAAAGCTGTGTGCCATGCCAATGGAACAGCTCCAGCGGCACGTTGATGAGCTCCTGTGGGAGCACACCGTCCAGTCGGCTTTCGCTGAGGTCCAAATGCCTCAAGTTGGAGAGCTGCCCGAATTCGGGCGGGACCGAACCTTCAAGTCTGCTGTCGCCAAGGTCCAGGTGTCTCAGGTTGGAGAGCTGTCCGAGTTCGGGCGGAACCAAACCTTCAAGTCCGCTGCCGCTGAGGTCCAGGTGTCTCAAGCTGGAGAGCTGTCCGAGTTCGGGGGGGATCGGACCGTCCAGGTAGTTCATATCGGCTAGATGCAACCAGGTCAGATTCCGAACACCTCCGAGTTCCTGCGGAATCGGTCCATGGAAGTCTGTACCGCTCAGGTTGAGCCATTCGAGCTCGTCGAGTTGCCCGAGCTCCATCGGTATCGGGTACCACGTCCTGGTCCAACCATGAAAGATGGAATAGCTGGCAGAATAGCCCAGTTGGACGTTCCCCTGGAGATGCAGCTCCTGCAGATTCCGCAAGTTGCCGATCTCCGCCGGTAGAATGCCCTCGATCCCGTTGTCGCTGAGGTCCAGCCTCCTGAGCTTCTCCAGATTGCCGAGCTCGGCGGGAATCGTTCTATGTAGGTTATTGTTGGCAAGGTCCAACTCGATGACCCGTCCCGCTTCATCGGTGGTAACCCCGTACCACGTTCCCAGCGGCTGGTCGCTCAGCCAGTTGGTGTCGATTTCCCAGGAACGAAGGCCGATGGTGGTCGCCTCGTAGAGTGCAACCAGCGCCGCGCTATCGGGGTTCTCGAACGTGACCGTCACCGCCGCGCTGCCGGAGGCCGAACCCGAATTCGCCGCGATCGTGGCCATCCCATTCGCCGCCGCCGTCACCAGCCCGGAGGCGTCCACCGGCGCGACCGTGGCGTCGCTGCTCGCCCACGCGACCGCTGCCTCCGCCATCACCTGCCCGTTCTGGTCGCGTACCTCGGCGGAGAACCGGATCGTGTCGCCGAGCGCGGACAGTGCGGCCGAACTCGGGTTGACCGTGACCGTGGTGGCCACCGGAGCGGGAGGCGGAGCCGGCTCGACGGCGCCCTCGCCGCAGGACAGCACGAGCGTGACGATCCCGCCGACAGCCATGGCCGGGATCGCGAAGCCTGCCCCCGGCCGCCGCGATCCCCCGGCGCTCCGTGTCCGGCGGATGTACCAACCGTGCATTCTTGCCCGACCACCTTCCGGGGGCCTGCTCGAGAGCACTGCTCGTCTCTCCTCGCGCTGCCCGTTCGTTGCGCATCAGAATCGCTTCCCTCGCGTTACGATCTGTCATTCATAGCGATCATTCCGCGATATCCCATCCCATGCGCATGAGCCTATCGTGATCGAAAACACTCTGCAAGCAGATTCGCCAGGCCGATTGCAATCAAGCTATCGAGCGCTCTCCCCCGAACTCCTCGCCGGCGGACGGCACTCCGGCCACTCCATCCCCTCCGGCATCGTCCGCCGCGTCCGCGGCATCGGCTCTGGATCCCTGGACGCCAGGTAGACGAACATCGCGGTCATCACCGCGTCGTCACGCAGGTCCTCGAACACGATCTTGTCGAAGGTGTCGCGGTTCGTGTGCCAGGTGTAGATGCTCGTGTCCCAGCGGTTGTCGGCGATGTTCATCTCGCTGCGGCCGGCACCCACGTGGAAGCTGAACGCCGGCACGCCCGCGCACAGGAAGGAAGCGTGGTCCGTTCCGCCGGACTCGGGCATTCCCGGAATCTCGAGCGTGACCAGGTCCGCCAGTTCGCTCGGGATCTCGGCCAGCCACTCGCCGAAACGCCCCGCGGCCCCGGCGAAGCCCTGCATGGGGACGAACGTGACCGGTCCGTTCCCGTGATCGACGTTGAACACGGTGTGGGTGCGCTCGAGGATCTCGGGGTTGTCCTCGACGAAGGCGCGCGACCCGTTCAGGCCCTGCTCCTCGCCGTTCCACAGCGCGCCGATGATGGTGCGGCGCGGATTCGGGACCGCGCTCTTCAGGATGCGCATGGCCTCCATGATTGCCACCGCGCCGGTTCCGTTGTCCAGCGCGCCGTCGGCTCCGTCCCAGGAGTCGTAGTGGCCTCCGAGGATCACGTACTCCTCCGGCTCGGCGCTGCCGGGGATCACGGCGAAGGCGTTGAAGACCGGCACCTCGCCGAGGAAGCGGGCCTGGACGTCGACCCGCAGCACGGGTCCCTGATCGTTCTCGGCCAGCCGATACAGGAGCCCGTACGCCTCGCAGCTCAGGTCCAGGACCGGTGCCCGCTGCGCGCGGGTGCCGAAGATCTTGGTTACGCCCCATCCCTCGGACCATTGCGAGCGGATGACCGCGGCGGGTTCGGCTACGCTCAGCACCTCCGGCAGCGAGCGCTGATCGAACCCCGTGTTTCCCACGCGTTCGCTCCACTCCGCGATTGCGCGCTCCCGCTCCGCCGTCATGCGGGCTGTCGTCTCGGGCCGCGCGAACTGCTCCAGGTTGTCCGGCGCGCGGCAACTCGTCTCCGGGCGCGAAATGAGCACGAACTTGCCGCGCACCTCCGACAGCGATGCCTGGAAGGCTCCCGGGCTGTCCGCGTGCGGCAGGATCACCACCTCCGCCTCGACGGGTCCGTCCGTGGCCGGACTCCACGCCGCGGCCATGCCCTCGAGTGAACGCACGCGCGGTGCGATCAGATCAATGTGGGTAATCCCCCGTTCCCAGCCCCGCCATGTGCCGTACTGCTCCTTGTACGCCTCGATGCCCCACTCGGCGTACTTCGCCAGTGCCCAGTCGTTGGCGCCGGACATCGCCGGCGAACCGGTCAGGCGCGGCCCGATCGAGTCCATCATGACCTGGCCGAGCTGCTGAACCTGCGACCGCGCGATGCCCTCTTCCCAGATCGCCCGGATCACCGGGTCGTCGGAGGGATAGGACTGGGCCGCGGCCCTGGTCGACGCGGCCAGCAAACAGACGAACAGGATTCGAACCGAGGCCCTCATTGATCGCTCCGCGATTGGGGTTTGGTCTGCCACACGGGGCACTATCCCGATACTATAGAGTCCACACGGCCTGAGGGGGAGGAAGCGGTCCGGTGAAAGAGACGTCAGCCGAGTTGCGGCGACAGATCGGGGAGCTCAGGGAGCGCGTCACGAGGCTGAGCGACGCCGTTCTGCGCGTCAGCAGCAGCCTTGACCTGGAAACGGTGCTGCAGGAAGTCGTCGACAGCGCCCGTGCCCTTACCGGCGCGCGCTACGGTGTCATCGTCACGGTCGACAGTGCCTCACGCGCCGAGGACTTCGTCATGTCTGGCTTGGCACCCGCCGAGACGGAGCGGCTGATCACCTGGCCCGACGGACCGCGGCTGTTTGCGCACTTCCGCGACCTGGCCGGGCCGCTTCGGGTCCCGGACCTGCCGGCGTACGTCCAAGCGCTCGGGTTCTCGACGGACGTGATGCTGACCAGGGCGGTGCAAGCCGCGCCGATGCTCCATCGCGGCGTCCTGGTCGGCAACTTCTTTCTGGGCGGGAAGCGCGACGGCCTCGAATTCACGAGCGACGACGAGGAGGTGCTGATGCTCTTCGCGGCGCAGGCGGCCACCGCGATCGCCCACGCACGCACGCACCGCGATGAGCGGCGAGCGCGGGCCGATCTGGAGACGCTGTTCGAGACCTCGCCGGTCGGCGTGGTCGTCTTCGACGGTGGGACGGGCGAGCTCCTGTCCTTCAATCGGGAGACGCGGCGGATCATCGAGGGGCTGGGCATGCCCGGCCAATCCGCCGATGACCTGCTGGGAATGATCACCTGCCGCCGCGCCGACGGGGAAGAGGTCGCACTCTCGGACTTCCCGATGGCGCAGCTGCTGAGCAGCGCCGAAACGGTGCGGGCCGAGGAGATGACTCTCTCGGTCCCCGACGGCCGCAGCATGACCACCCTCGTCAACGCCACACCGATCCTGTCCAATAGCGGCGCGGTCGAGCGGGTCGTGGTCACGCTGCAGGATCTCTCCCCGCTCGAAGAACTCGAGCGGATGCGCGCCGAGTTCCTGGGCATCGTAAGCCACGAGCTGCGATCACCACTGATCGCCATCAAGGGCTCGACAGCCACCGTACTGGGCGCCTCGACGGCCGTGGACCGGGCGGAGATGGTGCAGTTCTTTCGGGTCATCGACGAGCAGGCCGACCGCATGCGCGGCCTCATCGCCGATCTGCTGGACCACGGGCGCATCGTGACGGGCACGCTGTCGGTGTCGGCGGAACCGGCCACGGTCGCCTCCCTCGTCGACCGGGCGCGGAGCGCGTTCGTCAGCGGCGCCGCCGAGCGCGTGGTGAGCATCGACCTTCCCGAGGACCTGCCTCGTGTCATGGCCGACCGCGCCCGGATCGTCCAGGTGCTTACCAACCTTCTGTCCAACGCAGCGAGACATTCGCCCGAATCGTCGCCCATCCGGATCGAAGCGACGCGGGATGGCGTGCATGTGGCGATCTCCGTGGCCGACAGGGGCCGTGGGGTGCCGCCCGACCGACTGCCGCACCTGTTCCGCAAGTACACCCCGCCGGCGGGCGGCGACCGAAGGCGCGGACTTTCGGGGGCGGGCCTGGGTCTGAGTATCTGCAAGGGGCTGGTCGAGGCGCACGGCGGGCGCATATGGGCGGATAGCGCGGGGGCGGGACAGGGCACGCGCTTCACCTTCACCGTGCCGGTGGCCGAAGGTGCCGGTCCGACACAGGCCGCGCGTCCCGTGGCCCGTGAGCGGATGGAGCGGGCGCGAGTTCTGGTGGTGGACGACGACCCACAGATGCTGCGGTACGTCCGCGACGCGCTCGGTGAGGCAGGCTACATGCCGGTGGTAACAGGCGATCCGGACGAGGTGGCCGGCCTGCTGAGAACGCTCAAGCCCGCCCTGGTTGTGCTGGACCTGCTCCTCCCCGGCACCGACGGTATCGCGCTGATGGAGGAGATTCCCGAGTTGACCGATCTCCCGGTCATCTTCATCTCCGCCTACGGCAGGGACGAGACGGTCGTCCGGGCATTGGATGCGGGCGCGGCCGACTACATCGTGAAGCCGTTCTCCCAGGCGGAAATCGCGGCGCGCGTACGGGCCGCCCTGCGCCGGAGCACGGGGTCGGAGCCGTTCGTGTTCGGTGAACTCACCATCCGCTACGACCTGCGCCGGGTTGCCCTGGCTGGCGGGACGGTGCGGCTGACACCCACCGAGTATGAGCTGCTGCGGGTGCTTTCGATGAACGCGGGACGGGTGCTCACTCACGAGTCACTGCTGCGGCAGGCGTGGGGCGGACGGCATAAGGGCTCGGTCGACCCCAAACTCGTCCGTGCCGTCGTCAAGCGGCTGCGCCGCAAGCTGGGCGACGACGCGGCCGATCCGGTCTACATCCTCAACGAGCGCGGGGTCGGCTACTACATGCCCGGTTCACACCATAATCGCACGCAAGTATGACCTGCTATCGTATTCTCGTCGCGCAGAGTTTGCATAGCGTGGCTAGATGGTCATATTCAATGCGTCGCCGCCCGGAACGGGCGCCTGGAGTCGGATACCCGGTCAACGGAGAAGCGCCGGAGCGTGCGGAACAGGATCGATCGGACTGCCACGGTTCATCCGTCGGCCCACATCGGCGCGAAGTCCTCCGTTGGGCCAGGGGCCCTGGTCGGATATCGGGCTTCAGTGGGGCAGGGAGCGAAAATCGCCCCAGACGCCGTGGTACACCGAAATGGTATCCTGCGCGCCTACTCGGTACTGGGTGAGCAGTCCACACTCGGGCACCAATCCGATATCCACACCGAAACCGTAATCGAGGACCACGTCACGATCGGCAGTCAGGTCACGATCGGCCGCGGCGTCGTCGTGGGACGCCACAGCGTGATCGACTCGCATGCCCACATCGCCGACGGGGCGAGGATCGGCCAGCGGACGCATATCGGTCGCGGCGCGATTGTCGACCATGACGCGATCGTCGGCACGAGGGTGACGATCGGGAGTCGCACCGTTATCGGGGTTGGCGCGGAGATCGGCAAGAGGGTCCAGGTTGCCGCCGAAGCCGTCGTGGGAGCGCAGGCCCGCATCGGAGTCAACGCCCGCATCGCCAATCGGGCAAGGGTGCCGAACGGAAGGCTGGTGGCTCGGAACAGGAGCTTTTCGGACTAGTTACCCCTCTTCCCTCGGGAACACTACAACCCCTTCTGACCACGGCTTCAGGCTAGGTCTGTTCATGCGGCCGTCGGAATCGCAAAGGGAACCTGGGGGCGGAGGGACCTGAACACGGAGTCCAGATTTCTGGACCGGCCGCACAGATTTCTGGACCGGTGCACGGGTTTCTGGACGGCGCCAGCTCGAAAAAGTGCACACAGCCCCCTCCATGCGGGTGGCACGCATATTGCACTAGCCCACCCCGGATTCGCGGGAGACCCTCTCCTGCCTCCCATGACCGCTCCACTCGGGGAGCGTGGCAAGCATCTGCTGTTCCTAGCCGGAGCATTTGCTTTACCGGCTCGGTCATGGGAATCCGGTCCATGTCCGGGCATCTCCAGTTACATCCCTCAGAAAAGGATGAACCCGGACATAATCAGACTCAAACTACTCGGGGCAGTCGCCTTGCTTGGGGTCCTCGCGTGTGAGGAGGCAACTCCTCCGCCACCGGTCGGCTCGATCGTCGGCCAGGTGGCAATCGAGGGCACGGGGGTCGACGGTGTATTCGTCAACCTTAGCAACGGCAACTCCACCACCACCTCCGGTGGCGGCAACTACCGC
>VXQO01000036.1 GCA_009838975.1 Gemmatimonadota bacterium
GGGGGGGGGGGGGGGGGGGGGGGGGGGGGGGGGGGGGGGGGGGGCCCCGCCCCCCCCCCCCCCCCCCCCTTCGCGCGTCCAATCGGTCAGTTGCGCATCCTGACGAACGTCACCGTCTGACTCGAGAACTCTCCCGGACGCTCCATGGCTCCCGTGTCGGGATCTCCCGGTTCGAAGTCGACCCGGAAGCGGTCCGGACCGAGCAGTTCCACGATGCCGAAGAGTGTCTGTCCGGCGACGGGTCCGGTGGACCAGGGGCCGACATTGAGATGGATCGGGGTCCTGGCGTAGTCCACCCGGTAGTCGATCACGACAGTGTCCGGGCCCTGGGGGAGGTCCAGTATCCAGGTGGAGCGCCCGTCACCCTCGAAGATGTACGTCATGGCGGGGCGGGCGGACCCCACCGACACCCATTCGCCCAGAAGCGGTTGCGGCGGTTCCTGGCAGGCCAGGGTTAGCGCCGCCGATGCCAGCAAGGCGAACCGGGCGCCCCGGATCACGCTGGCGCCGCTTCCGGCTCCGTCGCGCCCCCGGGCGCTTCCGCACCTCAGTACCGGTAGTGCTCCGGCTTGTACGGACCTTCGACCGGCACGTTGATGTAGTCCGCCTGCCCCGGCGTCAGCTCGGTGAGCCGCGCGCCCAGGTGATCCAGGTGCAGCCGCGCCACCTTCTCGTCGAGCGACTTGGGCAGCATGTGCACGCCCAGTTCGTATTCCTCCGCGCGCCGGTGCAGCTCGATCTGGGCGAGGACCTGGTTGGAGAAGCTGGCCGACATCACGAAGCTCGGATGACCGGTCGCGCATCCCAGGTTCATCAGCCGGCCCTCGGCGAGCACCAGGATGCTCCGGCCGTTCGGGAAGGTCCATTCGTCGAACTGGGGCTTGATCGTCTTGCGAACGGCTTCCGACGACTCGAGCCCTGCCATGTCGATCTCGTTGTCGAAGTGGCCAATGTTGCCGACGATGGCCTTGTCCTTCATGCGCCGCATGTCGTCGATCGTCACCACGTCCCGGTTGCCGGTCGCGGTGATGAAGATGTCGGCGGTTTCCACCACGTCTTCGAGGCGCGACACCTGGAAGCCCTCCATGGCTGCCTGCAGCGCGCAGATCGGGTCGATCTCGGTGATGACGACGCGCGCGCCCTGTCCCCGCAGCGCCTGCGCGCACCCCTTGCCGACCTCGCCAAAGCCCATGACCACGGCCATCTTCGCTGACAGCATGACGTCCGTCGCCCGGTTCAGCCCGTCGATCACCGAGTGCCGGCATCCGTAGATGTTGTCGAACTTGGACTTGGTGACTGAGTCGTTGACGTTGATCGCGGGGAAGAGCAGGGTGCCCTTTTCGCCCATCTCGTAGAGGCGGTGGACGCCGGTCGTGGTCTCTTCGGAGACGCCCCGAATGTCGGCCGCGATCCGCTGCCAGCGCTGGCCGTCGATGCGCTGGTGCGCGCGCAGCAACTCCAGGATCACGCCGTACTCTTCGCTGTCCGCGGCCGGGTCGAAGTCGGGCACGCGGCCCAGGCGCTCGAACTCGACGCCCTTGTGGACGAGCAGGGTGGCGTCGCCGCCGTCGTCGAGGATCATCGTGGGGCCGAAGCCCGCCGGCCAGGTGAGGGCCTGCTCGGTGCACCACCAGTACTCCTCGAGCGTCTCGCCCTTCCACGCGAAGACGGCGGGCCCGCGCGGATGGTCCGGGCTCCCGTCCGGGCCCACCACGACTGCCGCCGCGGCGTGGTCCTGCGTGGAGAAGATGTTGCACGACGCCCAGCGCACCGAGGCGCCGAGGTCGATCAGGGTCTCGATCAGTACGGCGGTCTGGACGGTCATGTGCAGCGAGCCCATGATCCGGGCGCCCGCGAGGGGTTGGCGTTCCCGGTATTCGCGGCGGATCGCCATCAGCCCGGGCATCTCGTGCTCGGCCAGGCGGATCTCGTTGCGGCCCCATTCGGCCAGCGAAAGGTCGGCCACCTTGAAGGGCGGCCGCTCGATATCGGTTCCGGTTGCGGCTCGGTGCGGCCCGGCCGTTGCGGTCTTCATGATTCTGCGCCTCTGGTTGTGTGCGACGGCAGGGCTCTAAATCTAGCCACGGCGGGTGGCCGTTCCAGACCTGTCTTGCCAGGATACACCAGCATGCCACAAGTGGATATAAGCTACAATGCTACAGAGATATACCACGACGGCAAAACGGAGCAGTCTCGTGAGAAAGACCAGCGTCGTAATCGACGACGAACTGATCGCCCGGGTGCGGATCCTGCTCGGGACCTCATCCATAGGGGAGACGATCGACAGTACACTGCGCGAAGTGGAGCGGTCCGAGGCGAGGCGCCAGGAGATCCGGGCACTCATCGAGATGGATGGATTCGATCTGCGCGATCCGGCGGTGATGTCGAAGAGGCCGCCACTTGCGCCGTCATCGACCTCGAAGTGTTGTACTCGACACGGAATGCGACCGACCACGCCCGCGCCCGTTGCCGACGGGCACTCGCCTACCGCAACGTCGAACTCAACGAGGCGATCTTCCAGCGCGCCATTGAGGTCCAGGGCCTGCTGGCTCGCCGTGGACAGCACCACGTTCCGATTCCCGCCCTGATCGTCCTGTCCGCGATGCCTCTCGACGTGTCTCGGCCGCTTGCGTGCGTCATTTCGGTTCAACGCGCAAGTCCAGAGTGCGGTAGGGCGCGCCAGCTTGGATGATCACCCTCTCCTCACGCGAGGCAATCAATTCGGACACGGTGTAGGCCACTTGCAGAGTGTTGGGATCGGGTTCCTGGTCGGGCTCCAGCACCGCGACTTGGAGGTAGGTGTCGACGGGAATCCAGCACGCCAGGTAGTACCCCCTGGCGTTGGTCGTGAAGGTGACACCGGCCCACGCCGACCCCAACCGCGTGGTCCGAACGTGCTGGCTCGCCGCGGACGAGAGTTCATACTCGATTGCGACAATGCGTACCCTGGCCCCAGGCAACGGGTCGCCGTCCGGATCGAACACCTGACCAACCAGGATGCCTTGATGAAGAAGCTCGTCGCCTCCGGGCAGAATCGCTCCTTGTCCTGGCTGCTCCACATCGCGGCATAGATTGTCCAGAATACGGCTGATCCTCGGTGCGGCGAAGTTGATCTGGACCGGAGTATCGTGCCCTTCCGTTATCTCCACCTTGAAAGGCTCCGGGCGATAGGAATACCGCTCCATGTAGGGGTAGGCGAAGTTTACCGAGTACACCCCGGGGTCGAAGTCGGCCAGTTCGAACCCCCCGTCCCGACGAGTGGCTATTTCGATCCCCGTGCCCTCAACGAACACGCGTGCGCCCGGCAAAGCCACTCCCAGGCTGTCGAAGACCTTCCCGGCAATGCGCCCCCTTAGATTGGCCTCTGACACGGTCCCGTCGGTTCCATGAACCCTCAGCACGTCGCCACCCATGATCACAATCCCTTCCAGGGTCGTCACAATGCGTCCCTGCAATTGGGTCATTCCGGTCGCGGCCACGGGCATGCGAATCCGCCAGGAATCGACGATCCAGGTTCCGTTGGGCAGACCCTGGAACTGCACCGTGCCACCGGGGTCCGCACCCACCAGGGCGTCGGGCAGGTTCAGGTTGCGGTAGCGGTAGTCCAGACGTTCCAGATGCGCGGTTTCGGGATGCACCCACAGGGTGCCGGCGATCTCGGGCAGGTTGCGTCCCGGCACGGGCTCGAACTCGAGGCCGATCATTCCGGGCCGGTCTTCGTCGGCCGCACCGAGGCGGAAACAGTGCGTATCGAGGAAATGGTCGGACAGCAGGACATCCGCGTCGGGAGCCCAGTATACCGACTCGCTGGGAGAGAGTTGTGCGAATCCCTTCTCGGCCAGGTCCTCTGCCGGGATAGACACGAATGGGGCCCGGTGATAGCCCCCCTGGTAGCTGCGGTCTTCGGAGACGACATGGCGCCCATCGCGGTCCAGCCGCCGCTTGATTCCCATCATCTCGTAGCGGTAGTAGCCCCGCTCCAGCGTCCATTGGGCGGCGGACAGGGCCTTGCGGGCTTCGTCCCAGACACGAGTCACAGCGAGGCCCTCTTCCGGCCTCAGTCTGCACCGGCGGTCTCCCTCCGCCAGGATGCCCTCGAGCGAAACCGCCGCCACCGCGGTAACCATCCGCAACGAGAGCGTGTCGCCGGAGGCGAGGTCGAAAAAGTCGGAGAAGCTCGTCTCGTAGCCAATGCGGTCCGCCCGAAGCCGGTAGTTGCCGGGCCTCGGCGTGCTCAGTTCGAAGAGCCCGCCGTCGCCCGACAGGACACGTGCCAACCAGGCGCCGTTCCGGTCCACCAGGCTCATCATGGCTCCAGCGATGCCGGAATCGTCGGCTGCGTCCACCAGGTGGCCCCGAACCACCTGGGCGCTGGCAGAAATTCGAATGCCACCGGACAAAGCAACGGCCACAGCGACGCTGACCATGAATCGGTGACGCGAGTGCGCCATGGGACACTCCAGGTTGGGGAGCCTGGAACCCAAGGTAGTAAGGCGCGGTGGCGACCGGCAATTGCGGCGGCTAGTCGGCACTGCAGACCCGCCTCCTGGCCCATGGGTCAGCCCAATAGACGCGGATCAAGGGAGAAGTGACGGGATCCTGCAAACCGGACAAGCGACGCATCCCGATGCGTCGGATTGACCAGCACGATGCTCTCTTCCGGGACCAGCACCGACGGAATACGGAGAAGCAGATGCCGCCTGTTCCTGGCCCACTGGTCCCCGATTGCCTGGCATTCCGGCGGCGACGGCGTGCCTTGCCAGCCCGCGGGCAGCGATGCGGGTGCGTAGGCCTGCTCGGTTGCTTCGTCCGAGACGCTCAGGCGCACCGCGACCAGGTCGTCCGGTGCATCATCCGCATCGATGTGCACCAGGTATTCCAGCGCGGCCAACGACAGGTGAGAGGCGGCATAGACCACGGCGGTTCCTCGCGAGTTCCAACGGGCGCCGTACAGGCGGGCACCCTCGCCGTCAAGTGCGACGTGGCCTTGCCGGGCGATTCGCCAGAGTTCCAAGAGGGATTCAGGGTCCTGGGACAGCCGTATCCGCGCTATGCGCCGAGACCGTGCTCAATGCGCCCCAGGGCCTGCTCGACCAGGCGGGCGCCAACGTCGCTCGCGAGAAGATCCAGCGGTCGCCTGCCCCGGAGCGCACGGTTGGGCTTGCGCAGCCAGCGTTTCGCCTTGTCGACATCTCCAATGGCCTCTTCGGCCTGCCCGGCAACGCGCACGACGCGGATCAAACGGTCCGACTGGTCGGCACTCAGGCGCCCGTGCAAACTCTTCCTGTGGGCCAGTGTACGCCGGGGAATGACCAGTGCGTGCAACTCGGGTGCGTGAAATACACCCGAGTTCACCACGCATTCGACCGCCTCGACGGGCAGCCCGCTTCGGATTGCTTCGTCGAGGTCGAAGTCGGATCGAATCTCACGCCCCAGGGCTTCCGTTCCGCCGAGCTGTTCCGCGAGCGTCTGTGTGGTTATGCTGTCCTCCGGTGCAATATTGCACACAGATAATGGGCAAACGCCCATGCTCTGTCAACTGCCCCCATCCCTCCGAATCCGGTCCCAGTAGTCCGTCGGCCGGTCGTCACTGAGCAACGCGTCCCCATCCATCCAGTAGGGTTCACCGTAGCGCCGGTCGTTCGGCCATAGCTCGTCCAGGGTGTCCCCGTTGTAGACGATGCCGTCCTTGATCACGTATTCGATGTCGGCGGTAGCGCGTATGTCTTCGAGCGGGTTGGAGTTGAGGACGACAAAGTCGGCGATCTTACCCACCGCCAGCGACCCGAGTTCGTGCGCCAGCCCCAGGAAGTGCGCGCCATGAATCGTGCCGACCTCGATCGCGGTGTGCTCGTCCGAACCCGCCGCGACCATCCAGACCTCGTAGTGGGGGCCGAGGCCGTGCAGCTGGCCGTGGGCCCCGATCGCGCCCCAGCCGCCCTCGTCGATGATGTCGACCATGCCGCGGGCGATCAGCGGGTACGAGTAGTCCGTCTCGGGGCGCAGCATCCGCCGCCGCGTCACCGGGACCAGCATCCGCCAGGGCAGCCAGCGCCGCATCTTGGGGTCCTTCCATATCTCGTACTCCTGGTAGAAGTACTCCTCGTTCCAGGGCCCCGGACCCCCCACCATGAACGTCGGCGAGTACACGGCATCCGCCTGTCCGAAGAACTTCGCCACATCGCTGTAGAGCGGCATGTAGCTCAGCGGGTGCTCCCAGCCGGTATGCCCGTCCATGATCATGCCCATGTTGAACTCGATGTCGCCGCCCTCCGAGGTGACCCGCAGTCCGCGCACGCGCGCCGCCTCGGTGACCCACTGCCGCTGTTGCCGCGTCGGCTGCAGGTATTCCTTGATCGACACCGCGCCCCACGACATGAGCCGCGCCACGTTCTGGTCCGCCAGTTCGTAGCTGGAGATCTCGTTCTGGCGGGCGCCGTCGCCCGAATACACCGGATCGCCGGTGCTGTAGACGCGCGGGCCGATCATCCTGCCGGACTCGACCAGCTCGGCGGCCGGGAAGACGTTGGCCGACCACTGCGAGTTGTCGAGCGTCGTCGTTACCCCGTACGCGAGATAGATCGCCGACTCCCAGTTGCGCAGCGGGATGATGCCCAGGTGGTCGCGGTGGTGGTGGGCGTGCATGTCGATCAGTCCCGGGATGATCGTCTTGCCGGTCGCGTCGAACACCTGGACCGCACCGCTCGTGTCGCACTCGCCGATGCAGGTCAGCCTGCCGTCCGTGGCGACGACTGTTCCGCTTTCAAGGACGACGTCGTTCTCGACCGTGATGATCCGGGCGCCTGTGAAGGCTACCGTGCCGGACGCGATGTGGCGGGGGAGTTCCAGCCGGATCGGCACTTCCTGCGTGTCACCCGTGGTGACGTCGTGCGCGTAGTAGCGCGGCCCGCTCACGAACTCGAGCGTGGTCGCGTCGCGCCAGCGCGGGTGGATGCCGCCCTCCCGGCTGAGCTGCGTTATTGGGAGCTGACCGTCGCGCTTGGCGATCCGCACCGTGTTGGACCCCGTGCCGCCGTACGGGAACGGCATGCGGTAGACGTTGTCGCCCTCCTGGAAGGCGAGCCACGCGCCGTCGGGGGACACGGCGGCCTCGTCGGCGTCGGGCAGCGTGAAGTGCACGCGCCGGTCGGTGCCGTCCATGCGAATGGAGGCGATGTCGGTGCCCGCGGGGTCGTCGCCCATGGGGCCGAGCGCCTCGGCGTAGAAGAGCCGCCCGTCGGGGCCGAACCACGCCTGGGGCGGGGGACGGCGGGGCATCATCGGGCGGCCGCCGGTGTAGGGTCGCGCCACCTTGGTGATCGTGCGGGTGTCGCCGCCGTCCGCGGGGACCGCCACGAACTCGAAGTACTCGTTGCTGGCGACGGTGCGTCCGCGACTGGTCGCGCCGGCGCCCCGGGTGGCGACGATCTCGCCGCCGTCGGGGCTCCACACCGTGTTCATGTACTCGCCCTCGCGCGTGGTGAGTTGCCGGGGCGTGCCACCGGTCGCCGCCACGCGCCAGATGTGGCCGCGTCCGTTCGGCTCCCAGCCGGTGAACGCGATGTCGCGGCCGTCGGGTGACCAGGCGGGGGCGATCTCGGAGTGGTCGAAGGAGTCGTCGGTGAGGCGGGTGGGCGTGCCGTCCGGCAGTTCCATCGTCCAGATGCGGCCCACGGCCTGGAAGGCGAGACGGCTCCCGTCGGGTGACGAGGCCGTCCAGCGCGGGAACTTCACCGTGAAGGTCGTGCCGAGCGGCTCCTGGGGCCGTCCCGCCATCTCGGAGATGACGCGGTGCACCCGCGCCGTGAACACGATGGTGGACACGTCGCCGCTCTCGACATCGACCCGGCGGATCTTCCCGCCCGCCGGGATCACGATCGAGCGGCTGTCGCGCGACCACGCGTAGCCGGGCAGGTCGCGCGAGACCTTCATGCCCTCGGCCATGTCCACCTCGATCGGGTCCATCAGCACGCGCTCGGCGCCGGTCTCGAGGTCGCGCAGCCAGAGCGCGGTGCGGGGACCAAACCTGAGCCCCTTGTGCGAGATCGTCCCGTCGGGGATGCGCCGCGCGAAGGCGAGCCAGCGCCCGTCCGGCGGATGGGCAGAGGACTGAATCCCGACAGGAAATCGGCTAACTGTTTACAGGGCTGCACGATCTGCGTTTCCTGCGGTTGGACTGGATCCTGCTGGACCGTGGCGCGAGAGCGGGAAAAACGAACCGGAATGGCGGGACTCCCGCGCGCCCCGATGCCTTCCCGGAGCAGCGTGCCAAGGTCCTTTCAAGCGTGTGGCGACCACAAGCCGCGAGGGGACGCCGAACGCTCGCGGATCCGCCGATCTACGGGGTCTTCCACATGCAACTCCAACCCATCGTCCGTTTACCTCCCGAGGCGTCACCACGCAACGAAGGAGCCGAATGTCGCCATGGGGGTTGCCCGGCGGCGTGGCGGCGTCAAGGCAAGTCGTCGGGCAGGTCCATGCGGAGCGGTCGCTGGTTCCTGCCGAAGGTCAGCCGCATGAACGCGGTCTGCGCCTTCGAGGCGGGCGCAAGGATCGCGCGGGTCTGGAGGCGCTGAAAGGCTCGCTGCGGCAGCAGCCGCTTGACGAGCAGCAGCAGCTTCGCGTCCAGCCCGGACACGATGTGCGGCCTGCCCTTCGGACTGGTGGCCGCGCGATGGATCGCTTGGGCGATCCTGGCCGGGCTTCCTGCGTTCGGCAGGGCTTTCTGGGCCGAGAGCATATTGGCGTAGTAGGGTTTGTAGGCGCGGTGCGCGGGCGTCTCGGCGGCGGTGCCCTGGTCGAGCTTGGTGAAGATGCCGGTCGCGTGGAAGCCGGGGTAGATGCCCTTGACGACGATGTCGAAGGGCGCGAGTTCGGCCGCCAGGCCCTCGGTCATGCCGCGGACGGCCCACTTGCTCGCGCCGTAGGCGGCGACGAAGGGATAGTTGAACATCGCGCTCGCCGACGCGATGTTGATGATGGTTCCGCCACCCGCCTCGCGCATGTGGGGCAGGAACGCCTTGGTCACGGCGAACACGCCGAGCGTGTTGGTCCGGAACTGTCTTCGGATCTGCCCCATGGTGCTCGTCTCGGTCGGCCCCATCAGGCAATAGCCGGCGTTGTTGACGACCACATCGATGCGACCGAAGTCCTTCACGGCTTCGGCGGCGACCCGCTCGACCCGCTCGAAGTCGTCGACATCGAGTTCGTACAGCCTGACGCCCGCGAGGTGGGAGAACAGGTTCTCGTGCGCCCGCCTGTCCCGCACGGTCGCGGCGACCCTCCAGCCCTTTTCGGCGAACAGTTCGACCGTGGCCTTGCCAAAGCCCGAGTTGGTGCCGGTGATGAAAAGGGTCCGTTGCGCCGGGTCGCGCTCCATGTGTCCGTCCTTTCGCCGCCGCTGTACATGCGACCGACGCGGGCGCGCCGACCGCTCGGTGAAACGCTAACGGGACCCGGTGGATCGGCCAAGGAGAAAGGAATCCAATCCCACCGCCGCAGCCGTAAGCCCCGGTCCAACCGGCAGGCACGGTGCTGGGAATGGCCCCCATGCCCAAACAGTAGGCGGATCTGGTCGCCCTGTCGGCCCCGGCGTGAAACGAGCGCGCCGCCACCATAGCCGCTGGCGAGAGGGACGCGCGCGGCAGTTCCCTGGCCCTCCGGTGACAGCGTGGCGATGCCCCGGAGCGTTTCCGGGCCACCCAAGCAGGACTCCGTTTCGGCTCGCCCTCTTCTCCTCTAGCGACCATGGCTGCTTTACCCCGTGATTTAGTGGGAGACAGTTGCCGCCCTTTTTGGTTCCCGCAAGATTGGTCCGTGCGCTGCTCGCGCAATCGTCGAGATCCGCAGGGGATGTCGAGATCCACAGGGGTTGACAGTGCATTATGATGACCGACATTTCGCCGAGCCGAGCCGAGCCGAGCCGAGCCGAGCCGAGCCGAGCCGAGCCGAGCCGAGCCGGAGGCGCATACTCGGGTCGGTGTTGGTCGTGGCCCCGTGGTTTCTGTCTTGCGCTGACGCCCCGACGGATCCGGGTGCGCGTCTTCCTGCCGTGGTGCCCGTTCCGACAACGGTGACGGTGACGCCGTCGCTGGCCTCGCTGTCGTCCCTGGGCGAGACGGCGCAGTTGGCGGCGCAGGTGCTGGACCAGAACGGCAAAGCGATGGCGGGGGTAACCGTCACATGGTCGTCGAGCGCGGCGGACGTGGCTACGGTGAGCGGCGCGGGGCTGGTCACCTCGACGGGCAACGGCGGGGCGACGATCACGGCGCTCGCGGGTACGGCGTCGGGAACCGCGACGGTGCGGGTTCAACAGCTTCCCGCCGTAACCGGGATCGCTCCGGACTCGTTGAACTTGGCCGCGCCGGGCGACACGGCGACGCTTCTGGCGACGGTGAGCGACGCGAACGGCAACGTGATTGAAGGTGCCGAGGTGGCTTGGGCGAGCGCCGATCCGGGCGTGGCGACGGTTGCGGCGGACGGCCTCGTGACGGCCGTGTCCGTCGGGAGCACCACGGTCACCGCAACCGCGGGCGACGCCGAAGCCGAAACGGCCATCGTCGTCGAGTTGCGGGCCAACTCGATCACGGTTTCTCCTGCGGCGCTTCGGTTCGCGGCGCTCGGAGACACGGAACGTCTGACGGCGACAGTTACGGACGCCAGCGGACACCCGATCAATGAGGCGGTCGTGACATGGTCGACGGCGGATTCGTCCGTCGCCACAGTCGACCATGCCGGACTGGTTACCGCCGCGGGATATGGCGTGACCCGAGTAACGGCGACACACGACTCGCTCACCGCGTCCGTAGACGTGGAGGTTTCGGGGGACTTCTCGGGGGATCGGCAAGTATTGGAGTTTCTATACCGGGCTTGGAACGGCGACAACTGGAACGACCGCACGAATTGGCTCAGCGACGCGCCGCTGTCGGACTGGGCCGGAGTCGACACCGACGGGAACGGACGGGTCGACTACCTGCGTCTGAGGGACCGGAATCTGGAGGGCCGCATTCCGGCGGCCATCGGACAGCTTGACCAGCTCCTCAGTCTCGATCTGAACGACAACTCGCTCCACGGGCCGGTTCCTCCCGAGGTGGGATGGTTGACGCGCCTGCACGACCTGCATCTTAGCGGCAACGACTTCTCCGGCCCGCTGCCGGCCGAACTCGGCGACCTGGCGGAACTCCGCTACCTTGATCTGTCCTATACCAACCTTTCCGGACCCATCCCCGAAACGTTCTCTCGACTCGCGCTGGAACACTTCTATTTCGGCGTAACTTGGCTGTGCGTGCCGCCTTCGCTCAACGCGTGGCTCGCGCGAATTGGGGACGCGGACGAGCGGGTTCCGTGCGTTCCGGTTACCGCGGACCGGGACGTGCTCGTCGCGCTGTACGAGGCCACGGGCGGCAACGACTGGGACCGAAACCGCAACTGGCTGAGCGACGGCAGCATCAGCACATGGTACGGCGTCAAGACCAACGACGACGGGTACGTGACGGAGATCTTTCTACCGCTTAACAACCTCACCGGCTCCCTGCCCTCCGCGCTGGGTGACCTTGCCCACATCGAGCGGCTCAGTCTGTACGGCAACGAACTGACCGGCGAAATTCCGCCGGAGTTGGGGCAGCTGACGAACCTGCGCGACCTGTCGCTGTCCTCCAACGGACTGACGGGATCGATTCCACGGGAAATCGGCAATCTGGTCAACGTCGACACGCTGTACCTGTCGAACAACCAGCTTTCCGGACCGATCCCGCCCGAGCTGGGCAACATGGCGGCCTTGGAGCGGCTGGCACTGTTCGAGAACCGGTTGAGCGGCCCGCTGCCGAAGGAACTCGGCAAGCTGAAGAAGCTGAGGGACCTGTGGCTAAGCGACAACGCGATCCAAGGACCGCTGCCGGCGGAACTCGGCGAAATGACTTCCCTTGAGGACATTTTGCTCACGCGGAATCAGGTGTCGGGACCGCTTCCCGCCGAGCTGGGGAAGCTTCGTTTCCTGAAGGATATCGGACTTCAGAACAACAAGATCGAGGGTCCGATTCCAACCGAGTGGGGGAATCTTGCCGCACTCGAGGACCTGACCCTTTCGATCAACCGCCTTACGGGTCCCATTCCGCGCGAACTGGGCAATCTGTCCAATCTCGAATTCCTCAGCTTGTTCGAGAACGAGCTGAGCGGAGAGATACCACCCACACTCGGCAGCTTGACGAAGCTCGATCGTCTGTCGCTCTCCGACAATGCGTTTACCGGCCAGATACCGCCGGAACTCGGGAATCTCTCGGCGCTGACGGATCTCCAGCTGAGCACCAACCTCCTCAGCGGCCGAATACCCCCGGAGTTGACGGCCCTCCGTTCCCTGGTCTGGCTGGGGCTCTCCGAGAACAACCTGTCCGGGCCCCTTCCGGCCGAGATCGGCGAGTTGGAGAACCTGGAGCACCTGTGGTTGGAGAGTAATCCGGACCTCTCGGGACTCCTTCCTCGCAGCATGCTGAACATCGTAGCGCTGGGGACTCTTTACGCCGAAGGGACCGGACTTTGCCCCCAGATCGACCCCGAATTTCAGAGTTGGCTGCGCGGGCTGGAACACGAAGTGGAGGGCTGCGACGCCGCGCACGTCGAGGGTCTGGCACTCTCGGAGTTCTTCGCCGCGACGGGTGGCGATTCGTGGATCCGGCGCGACGGCTGGAATACGGGCGCGACCGTCGCCGACTGGCACGGTATCTTCTCGCGAGGTGGGCGTGTGCGTGGGCTTACGCTGGAGGACAACGGCCTGACGGGACCCGTCCCGCCGGAGATCGGCAACCTCACGGCGCTTGAGACGCTGGACCTCGGCGGCAACGGGCTTGCCGGAGAGTTCCCGGTCGTGGTCGCCTCCATGGCGGATCTCACTTCCATCAGATTCAGCGGCAACGAGGAAATGCAGGGTCCGCTGCCCTTCCGGCTCACGGACCTGACCCGGCTGAAGGCCTTGGAATACGAAGCCACGCGCATGTGCGCCTCTCCCGGAAAGACGTTTCAGGACTGGCTCGGGCGCATCGATGTCGTGTCCGGCGCCACCTGCGGGAACGTGGATCGAGTCGGGCTGTCGCTCCCCGTGGTCTACCTCACGCAAGCCATCCAGCGGCCCGCCGGTGATGTCCCGCTGATCGCCGGTCGCGATGCCCTGCTGCGCGTGTTCCTCACCAGCGATGTGCCGTTCGCGTTCTACGAACCCAAGGTCGTGGCGACCTTCACGCATGGCGGCCGGGAGGTGCATCGGGCCGTGATGGAGCGCGACGGCGACCTGCTGGCGACCCGCGCCGATGAGTCGGAACTCCGCAACTCGTACAACGCGGTCATCCCCGGCGAGCATATCCGGCCCGGGCTGGAAATGACGGTCGAGGCGGACCCGGACGGAACCGTGCCGCTGGCTGCCGGGAGTCAGGTCCGCTTCCCCGCCTCGGGAACGGCGGCGCCGAACGTGATCGAAGTGCCGCCGATGGAACTGACGGTGGTGCCCGTGCTGGAGGCGGCGGAGCCCGATTCGTCGATCTTCGAGTGGACCGACAACATCGACGACGACAGCCCCGAGGTGGGCCTGTTCCGGTATTCCTTCCCGTTCTCGGAGTTCACGGCGCGGAGCCGCGAACCGTACTACACGTCGCTCGACCTCACCAGCGACGACGGCCAGTGGGGCCTCGTCCTCGAAATGGAGGCGCTGAGGGCGATCGAGAACGGAACGGGATACTACTACGCCGCGGCTGCAAGCGTGAACGGCTACGTGCGCGGCAGAGCCCGGTTGGCGGCGTGGGCCAGCATCGGCAAGGCGTGGGACACGGAGCTCGCCCACGAGGTGGGACACAACCTCGACCTTCTCCACGCTCCGTGCGGCGGCGCGCTCGGCACCGATCCGGATTTCCCGTATCCGAACGGCAGCCTCGGCGCGTGGGGATACGACTTCCGCGACGGGAGCGTGGTGTCCGCCGAGCGACGCCGCGACATCATGGGGTACTGCTACGAGCGGGGCTGGCTCAGCGACTACTACTTCGAGAAGGTGATCGAGTATCGGGAGAGGGTCGAGGGGGACCGGGCGCGGGCATTCGCCGCCGCCGAGTTGGAGGATTCCGAGATGCTGGTGCTGTGGGGCGGCGTCCTGAACGGCCAACTCAGAATCGAGCCCGCCTTCCGGGTCTCCTCTTCGGCACGGCTGCCGGAACAGACCGGCCAGTACCGAATCGAGGGCGTCGCCGACTCGGGCGAGACGGAGTTCTCTCTGGCCTTCGAGCCGGGCGTGGACAAGTTCGGCGACAAGTACTTCCTGTTCATGGTTCCGATCGAGTCCGGCTGGATGGATTCGCTGGACCGGATCACGCTGACGGGACCCGAGGGGACGGTGAGCGTTAGTGCTGACGCGGACCGTCCGATCACCCTCGTCACCGACCCGGCGACGGAATCGGTGCGCGCCATCCTGCGCGGCTGGGAAGGCGATCTTCCCGACACGCTCAGGAGAACCGGCGCCATCGGCGTCTCGATATCGCGCGGCATCCGGGACGCGGTGAGGCTTGAGCGGTGACGCGACTAAGCGGTTCGGCTCCAGCCTGCTCCCGGAGAGCCCTAAGTCTTTGCGGGCGGGGCGCGCCCATCGCGGCGCGCGTGCACCTTTCTGGATGGTGCGTCAGTTCCAAGCCACGAGGCGGGCGGGCAGCGACTGGTAGTCAATGCTGATCGGCACCCAGCCCATCCATGGCTTCCGCCGCGTCCGCGCGCGCCTCGCCGCGAACCAGGACGGTCAGCTCCTCCAAGTACCGTGTCGCACGCGCTTTTGAGAAGAAGTCGAAGTGCAGCGCGGTGGCGCCGAGAACGATCATGGCGAGGCCGACCGCCTTCGCCGTCGGCGCCCCACGCATGAGGAACACCGCAAGCCCCCCAACCACCAGCAGCGCCCCGCCGGCGAACGTGTACGGATACCAACCCATGAAGCCCTGAACCCGCTCGATCTCCTGCTCGGCGAACGCCGATGAATCAAGGGCGTGGGCCTGACGGAACGCTTCGACGCGAAGCACGTTGTTCACCTCCATCACCGTGCATAGGACCGCTATCGCCCCGCCCACCAACAGCAGCGGCACCACCATCGCACGGGCCGCCGACGATTCGCCGAACTTCCAGAGCAGCCCGCCGCAAAGGACGAGGAGCAGACCGAAAGCGATCGCCACGCCGCCTTCGACCATCTCGCCGTGGATCCACCTCATGGTGTGATCGAGCGCGGTCATGCGTCCATCGCCTCGCGGCTGAGCGACCCCGCGCCCCGCTTCATGCCGTTCGCGAGCACGACGGTCCCCCCGCGAATATCGCGGGGGACGGCCTCGACCGGAGTTCTTCGGCCGGGACCGACCGCCCCCGACAAGGCCCGTGCCTGCCGGGGAAACCTGCTCCGTGGGCTGCATGCAAGCTCGACAAACGACTCTCCCCATTTTTCGGAAACCCGAGTCCATGGTGCGGCGCACGGTGCGCGCCTCGACCCGCGTCCTGCCCAACGCTCCGACGAGACAACGTAACGGGAGTTGGGAAGATGAGGTCGCGGGACACGGGCACGTTCGGTTCCGTGTGCTCCGCCCAGCAGGCACCTACTGGCCGGAAGGTGGCATGCTCCCCGCGCGACCACGAATCGAGAAGGACTGCGGCGAAGTCCTTTCGATGACCGCCGGATGCCGGTGATGACGGCGAGTCCCGCGTGTCCGGTTCACTTTGCGGGTCGCTCTCTTGTTCGGCCGCTTGGCCGTCGTGCTGTTCGGCAACGCTCCACAAGACCGGGTTCCAGCGCGGCCGCGAAGCGAGGCCTCTGCACCCCAGTGAGTCAACGCCGGCGCCGGACACCCCCCTCAGTCTCCGGCATCCCGCCCAGAGATTTCATGCGCGCCGGGGCGACGCTTCGCCGCGGACCCACGGCGAAGCGCGAGCCAGCGAAGGAGGTAGACACACCACACGAGCGAGAGAAACGTCAGCAGGGTCAACACGAGTACCGCAGGCGAGGGGCTCAGCAAACCGAGACCCGCCGAACCGACCGCGAAAACGCTCATCGCGATCGCGGCGGGCAGGTAGACCGCGCGGTGCCGGACCCAAGCCTCCAAGGTGCGCACCATGGCCGCGATCGTTGCCAGCGCGATGCCGACCGAACCGGCAAGCACCCAAGTGGCCATTGCAGGCGCACGGAGGTCCTCCGCGTGCTCGATCACGCCTGTCAGCGTGGCGCCAGCCGTAGCGATCGCCATCGTCAGCGGGAGATGCAGGACCATCCACACGGGTAGGCCGTTTCGGCCCGTCTTGGGCCTTTGCCGACCTACGAGATCGAAATAGACCCACCACAATCCGAACCCGATCCCGAGGGACAGGAGTCCGATGACAACCGCGTGGATGTCGCGCGCGGAAGCGGACACGCCGTGGACGACGCCCACCACGACTTCCCCCAGGACGATGATGGTGAACAGACCAAAGCGCTCGACGAGCGACTCCGAGACTGCTGGCCGGTCGTACCACTCCGCGGTCGCCCGCGTCACGTACAGACCCGTACAGACCCACAGCAGCACGACGCCCACCCAGATCGGCAGTTGCAGGGCGGTCGGCGCAAAAGCCGATCCGACCATCGCCGCCGCCGCCAACAGAAGGCTCCCGAGGTAGGGACGCAGTGCCCTTCGGTAGCGCGTATCCCCCGAGATGGGGACGCTGCGCCAGAGCCAAGCCAAGAGGCCCAGGAACACACCGTAGAGGATCGAGAATCCGCTCCGTCCGTCAGCTCCGTCGCCCGCGTAAACGGCCAGAAGGGCCACGAGAAGCATCTGAACAAAGATGGTCGTCCGGCTCCGAATGTCCTCTCGGCCGTGCGAGTCGTGGTAGGCCGTGCCGTTGAGCCACGCGATCCAGATCAGGCTGAACACCAAGGCGAATTCGCCGACCGCGATCCAGCTTAGGTGTCCGGCGAGGTCGTGCGCGGTTCGAGCGATGAGTACTACGTACACGAGGTCGTAGAACAATTCGATGAACCCGACGGTCCTGTGCCCGATGACTTCGTCCGGAGCTCGTGGCGGCAGCCACAATCGCCGGAGGTTGTGGTTTCGCTGGCCGGGTTCTGTGTCCACGCTTCCAGTCCTTTCCGGGTGTCGTGTCGTCTGCTACGGCGGAGGGTGGGGCACGAGTCGAAGCCCGTGCTCGGCGGGTTCGCGCGGGGATGCAAGATCTCAAACGGCGCTCGGAAGCGTAGGATTCCCGGCGCGAATGGCGCTTCTCCAAGTATCGTCCGGCAAGCGAAGCACGCAAGATGACCGCCCGAGTTTCCGGGTCGTTGGGCGTGGCTTCGGACGGTCTTGCTAGATAGAGCCTACCGCTCGAACCCTCCCCCGCCGCGCTCGGGACCTCGGGGGCGGGGCGGTGGCGGTACAACGATGCGGGTGACGGTCCGGGCGTGCTACCGCTCCCGTGCCTGTTCGCGCTCCCTCTCCCTCTTGGTCTCGCGCACCGACCATGCGCGCCGCTCCGCCTCCACCAGCCTGCTTCGATAGTACTTGCGCCAACCGCGCTCGATCTCCAAGGTTCGCTCACCGTGTGCCTTGCCCAACTCGGCCCGCTCGTCCCTGTGATACCGGTCGAGATCCGCGCGCCAGCCCTCGACTAGGTCCTCCCGGCCCCGGATCGCCCCGGCCAGTTCCCTGAGCGAGCGATCGAGCCGCCAGATCCGGAGCCGCCCGAGCACGGTGCGGCTCTCCCGGTCGAGCCTCTGCCGCATCTCCTCCTGCCCCTTGTGCAGTTCGGCCCATTCCTTACGTGCCCGAGTCTCAAGGTGCCAGAGGCTGTACTCGCGCCCGTCCGCGACCGTCTCCCAAGCGTCCGCCTCGCCATGCCGCCATGCCGCCATGTCGACCCGATCCTCGCGGCGCGGCTTTCTGGCCCGCCGCGCCCGCCCGGGCTGCATCCCCTCGCGCCGGACGCGCGCCCAGTGTCGGGGCCGGTCCGACGGATTGCGAACTACCTCCTGGCCCGCCCGCCTCCGCTCGTTGTTCTCGACCCGCCTCTCGCACCGGATCCGGCCCTGTTCCCGCTTGTAGCCCTCGGCCCAGCGCGACAGCCGGAGCTTGCTGCCCGACAGCTTCGCCGCCTTCCCCGTCTCCGGATCGACCCGGTTCGCGATCACGTGGACATGCGGGTGTGTGGTGTCCTCGTGCGCGACGATCAGCGCCTCGTGGCCCTCCAGCCCCAGCGCCTCCAAGCTCTCGTCCACCGCCCGGCTCATCTCCTCCTTGCCGGGCGTCTCATCCCGAGCCCAGCTGAGCGAGTAGTGCAGCACCGGCTTCTCCAGCTTCCGGCCTCCTTGCGACCCGCCCGCCAGCCGCTTGAGATCGGGGGCCGCCCTCGCGGTCGCGGCCATCAGCCGCGCGGCCCGCTCCGGCCGGAACGTCGCTAGGTTCCGGGTGTCGGCCCACCCGACCCGCTCCGATGTCCTCGGACGGCGGTCGTCCGGCTCCGAGGCGTCGTGGAGGCAGTACGCCGCCTGCCTCGCAGCGCCCCTTTGCGACGCTTCCGCTTCGGCGCTCGTTCTTGCCCGGTTCGATCATCCGTGAACGCTCCCCGCCGGGCTGGGCGTCGGGAAGGCCGGGCAGGAGTACTCGCGCGGCGGCTGCGCCGTCCAAGTGCGGTCCTGCTGCACCAGGGCGTTGGCGAGGACCAGGAGCTTCCGCATCACGACCGTCAGGGCGACCTTGCGCGGCTTCCCGTTGGCGAGGAGCGCCTCGTACTTCCGCGGCTCTGATGCCGTCGCAGTCTCCAGGTTCGCCTCGGCTTGCTCCTTTCTTGAGGTCGGGATTGTGCTGGGCCGCAACCAGCGCGGGCATGAAGAGCAGCCTGCGGACCCGGTGCCTGCCGCCCTGGATGAAGCTCCGTCCCTTCCAGTTTCCGGACTCCCGGGTGACCGGGGCGAGTCCGGCGAGGCTGGCGGCTCGCCACCGGGTGAGCATACCCAGCTCCGGCAAGTGGACGATCAGTCCCGCGGCGGTGATGTCCGAGATGCCGGGGATGGAAGTGAAGATCTCGGCCCGGCGCTCCAAGGTCTTCTCCTCCTCGATCCGCCGCCCGATCTCGGCGTCGATGAGCTTCAACCTGCCCCAGCCTTTGCTTGGTGACCCACTTGCCCACGGGAGTGCGCAAGTTCTTGCCCCGGCTCGCCGGTTGCCTCTCTCCCCCGTTCAAGGAGATAATCAAACTCCATCACATGCCATCTGCTCCGGGCTCCGGCCTCACCTCTCGCACCTTCCCCCGGTTCAGGCTCATCTCCGTATTGGAAAAGATTGAGACAAGCAAGCCAGCCGACTCCTCAACCAGCATCCAACCGCACCTCGGAGATCGCATTCGCATGAATCTCGCATACTTGGGTCCCTTGGGGACCTTCAGCGAACAGGCCGCCCTCGAAGCTGAAGGAGCTGCCCTCCTACCCTTCGGAAGCATCCCCGCGGCAGTGCGCGCGGCGGAAGACGGGGCCGTCGATGCAGCCGTCATCCCGATCGAGAACAGCCTCGAGGGCGCGGTCACCCAGAGTACCGACATCCTGATTCACCAGACGGAGCTGAGGATCCGGAAGGAAATCGTCCTCCGGATCCATCATTGCCTGCTGACTCAGCCGGGCGTCAGGCCGCGCGACGTCGCCGTCGTCTACTCCCACCCGCAGGCGCTGGCCCAGTGCCGCACCTACGTAGCCCGCAACCTTCCCGGGGCCGAGCCTGTCGCGTCGCTGAGCACGGCCGCCGCCGTTACGGACATGCAGAACAGCGACCGTCCCGCTGCCGCCATATCGAGCGCGCGGGCGGCGGAGCTTTTCGACGCGGCCGTGGCGGACCGGAACATCGAGGATGTGCGCAGCAACAAGACGCGCTTCGTGATGCTTGCACCACAAGACGCGCCCCGGAGCGGTGACGACAAGACCTCGATCTGCTTCGATTTCAGCGAAGACGCGGCGGGCATTCTGCACGGAGCTCTCGGGGAACTGGCCGCCCGCGACATCAATATGACGAAGATCGAGTCCCGCCCCGACCGGCGGAGTCTGGGTCGCTACATCTTTCTCATCGATGTCGAAGGCCACCGCGAGGACGCGATCGTCAGTGCCGCGCTGGAGGGGATCCGGGCTCGGGCGACCATGTTCAAGGTGCTGGGGTCCTACCCGCGCACACGGTAGTCACCCCTACACGGTCCGGCCCGCCGCCTCCGCGAACACCTTCAGGTCGCGCATCAGCCTCGAGAACCCCTCGAAGTCGAGTGACTGATCCCCGTCCGAGAGTGCCGTCCCGGGATCGGGATGCACCTCGACGATGAGACCGTCGGCGCCGGCGGCCACCGCCGCATAGCTGAGCGGAGCCACCAGATCACGGCGCCCCGCCGCGTGCGAGGGATCCGCGATGACCGGCAGGTGCGTCTCCGCCTTGAGCCAAGGGATCGCCGCGAGGTCGAAGGTGTTGCGCATCTCGTCCCCGAAAGTGCGGATGCCCCGCTCGCACAGGACGACCTGCATGTTGCCGCGGCTCATCACGTACTCGGCGGCGAGGAGCAGTTCTTTCAGCGTCGCAGACAGACCCCGTTTGAGCAGCACGGGGCGATGAAGCTGGCCGACTTCGCGGAGCAGAGAGAAGTTCTGCATGTTCCGCGCTCCGATCTGCAGCATGTCCGCGTGGCCGGCGACGAGTTCCGCGTGCCTCGGGTCGAGGACCTCCGTGACGACCGGCAGCCCCGTTTCGTCTCGCACCCGCGCCAGGATGCGCAATCCCTCATCCTTCAGGCCATCGAAGGAATACGGAGATGTCCGGGGCTTGAAGGCGCCCCCGCGCAGCAGAGCGGCGCCCTGCATCCCCACGGCATGCCCTGTCGCTTTCATCATTTCCTCGTTCTCGACCGAGCACGGGCCCGCAGCCACCAGGCAGGCCTTGCCGCCGAACTTGCGGCTGCCGACCTGCACGCCGGTGGTCCGGTCGGCGGCGAAGTCCCGCGCCGCGAGCTTGTAGGGGCTTATGACTTGGCGGATGGAATCGACTCCCGGAATCGAGAGCAGGGGCACGTGACCGAGCAGCGCGTCGTCGCCGAAACAGCCGATGATCGCGCTGGTCTCCCCGATTGAGATTTGCGTGCGTAGCCCGAGCGCTTCCACCCGTTCCCGTATGTGGTCGAGCCCGTCCGCGGCTATGTCCTTCCTGGCTACGATAATCATGGTATTCGATACCCTTGAGCGTGGTTGCCCCGGAGGATGGGGGCGTGGAGCGGCCACGCGCGTGGCCTCGGGGATGTGACCCGGGTCAGGAACCGGCTCGACTGTCGCTTACCTCGCTCGACCGTCGCCTACTTCCGGCAGCACCTCGGTGCTCGCTCCGCGAGCGGTGGCCTAACCCAGGTAGCGGGCGATTCCGCCTCCATCCACGCCGGGAAAGCTGCACGCCGACTGGGGATGCCTTCCGGCACCCTCAGCGAACTCGCACCTCCCGATCCGACTATAGACAGTTCCGACGAAGCCGGTTCGCAACTCAACCTCGTCGGGCGGCTGGGCCGTGCGTTGCCGCGCAGACAGATTGTGGCCCAGGGGTCGGCTTGTCTCAGGGTGATCGTGGACGACACCGTGCTTGCCAGCCGCCTCGCCGAGCGTGTGCGCTTGCTTTTCGAGGTTGTTCCTCGTGAATGCGATGAACATTGGCGTTGGCTCGAGGCTCGGGGCGGCTCCGGGGACCGGAGGAATGCAGGTGACGCGGTCCATGAGACAGGAAACGGATATTGTAGTCGTCGATTGCAGGATCGTCAATGGAAAGTCTTGTCCAGCGGGAAGTGAGCCCGAACGCGGGGCCGGTTTCCAGCGGGAAGTGAGCCCGAGGGCCGGGGCGAAGAGATGATTGGAGGATGATCGTGACACTTCGCACCGAACGACTTCGCACCCTCGAACAGGTCCGGGCCTTCCTGGACGGCAATGAACCGGCGGACTTCGAGCTCGCCGACCGCACCTCGGCCTACGCCTTCGTGCGCCGCACGCTGGTCCGCTTCGAGTACCACGGCCTCGGGCGACCCGACAAGGGACTGGTGAAGCGGTTCATCGAGAAGGTGACGGGCTTCTCCCGCGCCCAGGTCACCCGCCTCGTCCGACAGCACCGCCGGACCGGGAGCATCCGCGATCACCGCCGCAAGCCCCCGGCCAATGCCTTCCAGCGCCGCTACACGCCCCACGACGCCGCCCTGCTCGCCGAGGTCGACGAAGCCTTCGGCCAGCCCTCCGGACCCGCCACCAAGGTGGTCCTGCAACGCATGCACGAGGTCTACGGCGACGAACGCTTCGCGCGCCTCGCCTCGATCTCCAACGGCCACATCTACAACCTCCGCAAGACCCGTGCGTACCGGACCGGCCGCCTCACCTTCCGCAAGACCCGGCCCACCCCGGTCCCCATCGGGGTACCGCCGCAAGCCGCGGCCCGACGGCAAGCCCGGCCATCTCCGCGTCGACACCGTCCACCTCGGCGACCGCGAGAGGCGCAAGGGCATCTACCTCATCAACGTGGTCGACGAAGTCACGCAGTTCCAACACCTTGGAGCCGTGCCGCGCATCACCCACCACTCCCTCGTCCCGCGCCTCGAAGCCCTGCTGTCCGCCTTCCCCTTCGCCATCCACGCCTTCCACGCGGACAACGGCAGCGAATACGTCAACGGCCGCGTGGCCGCGCTGCTCAACCAGCTCCACATCGGCGTCTTCACCAAGTCCCGGCCCCGCCACCCCAACGACAACGCGCTGGTCGAGACGA
>VXQO01000095.1 GCA_009838975.1 Gemmatimonadota bacterium
AACCGAGACACCCCCACCCACGCCTCCCGAACACGTCATCTCGCCGCACCTGTTACGCCTCCTCCGACAGCGCCTGGAGCGCCGGGAACAGACGATCCTCCTCCTCAACCGCCGGGGATACGCCACTTTCGCGCAGTGCCGAAGCTGCGGGGATGTGCTCGAATGCGTCCACTGCTCCGTGTCCATGACGCTCCACCGGGCCCGCCGCAAGATGATCTGCCACCACTGCGGCCACCTGGAACCCCGGCCCCGGCGATGCGCGCGTTGCGGCTCGACCGATCTCTCCTATCGCGGACTCGGAACCGAGCAGGTGGAACGCATCCTGATCGAGTGCCTGCCCGGTGTACGCGTGGCTCGCATGGACGTGGACACGACGGGCGGCAAGTGGTCGCACCACGACATCCTCGAGCGCGTCCGCGCCGGCGAAGTCGACATCCTTCTGGGCACCCAGATGATCGCCAAGGGACTCGACTTCCCCCGCGTCACGCTGGTGGGCGTCATCAACGCGGACGTGGGACTGCATCTGCCCGACTTTCGCAGCAGTGAGCGCACCTTTCAGCTATTGTCCCAGGTTGCTGGAAGGGCAGGGCGAGGCCGACTTCCCGGCGAGGTCGTCGTTCAGACCCATGTGCCCGACCACCATGTCGTGCGTGCGGCAGTCGCCCACGACTATCACGGCTTCGTCGACCGCGAACTCGCTTCCCGCGCCGACCCGGCCTATCCGCCCCGCGTGCGAATGGCCAGAATCCTGCTCAGCAGTCCCGTCCAGGCCGACGCCATGACCGCCGCCGAGACGCTGCACGCCTGGCTCAAGCCCCGAACGCGCATCGGCGGCCCCGAGGTGCTGGGCCCGGCTCCAGCCCCCATTGAGAAGCTGCAGGGACGCTATCGCTGGCACGTTCTGTTGCGGGGAAGCGCCGCGGCCGTGGGCCGGATCCTGGCCGCCGTGGCCGACGAATTCCGCCCGCCCGGCGCCGATCTGCGCGTCTCGCTCGACCGCGACCCCCTGCACCTCATGTAGCTTGTCGCGCAGGCAGGGAGTTGCGGCTGCGGGGGTCGCGCATTCACCCCGGAAGCCGGATGCGTTATCCTCATCCTGGTCTTCCTGCAAACATGTGATGTCGCCTGGAGCCCCGACGGATCCACCGGAGTTGGCGCTGTGAGTTGCCTGGCCCTGAACGCGTCCTACGAGCCGCTGATGATCGTCCCCTCCCGGAGGGCGATCCGCCTTGTGCTGGACCGGAAGGCCGAGATCCTCGAGCACGATGCCCAGCGCGCCTTCCGTACAGTGCGGTCCGAGCACCCCTGTCCGCTGGTGATCCGCCTGGTGCGGTTCGTGCATGTCCCGAGGCGGTTTCGGCGGCAGGTGACGAACACGTTTCTGTTCGCCCGGGACGGCTACTCGTGTCAGTATTGCGGCCGCCACAAGAGGGACCTTCGCAACCGGGAGTTCCTGACCCGCGACCACGTCCTTCCCATCTCGCGGGGCGGCGGGAACTCGTGGGAAAACGTCGTCACGGCCTGCTCCCCCTGCAATCACCGCAAGGGCAACCGTCTTCCACACGAGGCCGGCCTGCGCCTGGCCACGCGTCCGATCGAACCAAATCACGTGCAGCTGGTCTGGGCCGTGCGGCGGGTTACGCCGATTCAGGCCAAGTACATCCGCATGTTCTTCGGAGACGATGCGGTGCCGCTGGCGCTGGGTTAGCGGCGCCGCAGTGGACCGCAAAGACCCCGGGAAGCGCCCTCCGCGTGAGGCTTCGGCCGCGCGGCCGCCGCGCCCGACGAAACCACCAGCCGCGCGAGCCGGTGCTCCGCCGCTTTCGGTCCGCGAGGTGGCCGGGGTCGTCGAGGTTCCGATTCCGACCCGCGAGGTCACCGTGGACGATCGGGTCTGGTTGGTGCGGCAGAAGGGATCGGGCAGGGTCGGCTACGGACGCGGATCGGGCGCCCGGATTCTCAGTGTCGGCGTCGAGGCCCGTCACGACGGCGACAGTCCCGGCACCACGCGCTACGTCCTGGCCCGATCCCTTGAAGATGTGGACGAGGACGACCTGGTGTCGCTCGTCAGGGAGATGATTCACGCGCCCGAGCCGGAATCGGATTCTCCGGGGCCCGGACAACGCGGTCCCACGCCGGGGGGACGCTCCCGCGGCTATCGTCGCAACCGCCGCGGTCGCAGGCGGTAGCACCGGGCGCCTTCGACGGTGAGCGGGCTAACGCCGATGGCCGGCAGGCTGTCCAGTTGCAGCGAAGAGCCGGTCGACCTCAACGGGGAAGCCGCGACAGGTGTCTAGTCTCAAGGAATGAGGGAGCGCACGGACGCAGAACTCGTACTCCTGGCGCGTACCGGCGACGGGGACTCATTCGGCGAGCTTGTCCGCCGTTATCAGCGGGCGGCATACGCCGTGGCCCTGTCGGTGACCGGGAAGCACCAGGACGCGGAAGATGCGGCTCAGGAGTCGTTTCTGGTTGCGTTGCAGCGGCTGGACGATTGCAGGAACCCCGCCCGGTTCGCCGGGTGGCTCCTGGCCATCGTCAGAAACCGTTCGCGCAACCTGATCCGGCGCGAGAGCCTGCGCGGCGGGGAACAGATCCCCGTCAGCGCGCGGACTGCCGATCCGGGTCCCGACAGAATGGCAGACATATCGGCTCTGCGGAGCCGACTGAAGGAGGCATTGAAGACCTTGCCGGAGATTCAGCGGGAAATCGTGCTCCTCCACGACCTGGAGGGGTGGAAGCACGACGAGATTGCGGCGCGCCTGGGGATCCCGTCCGGGACCGTCCGGTCGCACCTCCACTTTGCAAGGAAAGCACTTCGCGCGGAGTTGTCCGAATGGAGGGGACATGCGTGAGCCTGTCGAGTTGAGCATGCAAGACGACAATCGAGTGAACGGCCTGGAGGTCCTGGACCCGGGCTACGACCGCCCCGGCTACTGGCGCAGCCGCCGCGCCGCGATCATGGAGCGCGTGGCCTTCGAACTGGCGCGCCGGCGGACGGCGGCACGCGAGTCCGTGGCGGCGGTGCTGAGCGGGTGGTCTCGGAGCCTGATCCCCGTGGGTGTGGCTGCCGCGGCGATCGCGGCCGTGCTGGTCACGGCAGAGGCGCGGCGTGACGCGCAACCCGAGCCTCAGCTGGTGTTGCAGGACATCCTGGGCGTCGAGGCGGACGAGCGCTCCTTCGAAGCTCTGCTGAACAGCGACCGGACGGCGAGCGCGGGAGCCTTCATGACGCTCGTGGAAGGCGGCAATCCCTGATGGCGGCACAGCAAAACCGGGCGCGACTGATCTCTCTGCTGCTGCTCGGGCTGACGCTCGCCGTCGGCTTCATGTTCGGACTCGCCTGGGACGCGCGCCGGGCGCCCGATGTCGTCCCCGATGTCCTCCCGGTCGAAGAGACGGCGGAGACGGTGGCCGAGCCGGACGCGGAAGAGCCGGCCGAAGAGGCGAGTGCCGGCCGCGGTCGCGGCCCGGTGATCTACGAAGTCGCGATGGAGCCCGAACAGCGCGCCGCCGTGGACGAGATCATCGGACACCTCAGGAGCAGATGGGCATCGATCGAGGAGGCCCGCGAGGAGTACGACCGGAGACAGAGGGCGCTTGTCGTGGAGGCGCAGGATTCGATCAAGGCGATTCTGAATCCGCAGCAGATCGCCCAGTACGATTCACTTCTGGCGGTGCGGTACCCACGGAACAGGGACGGACGAGGCGACGAGCGCCGCGAGCGGCGGCGGGACGATCGCCCGCAGGGCGGGGAGGGGAATTGAAATGGGATATTGCCGCGAGCGTTGGATTCCGGTGGGACTGGTGGTGGCGTGCCTTGCGGCGCCCATGACCCCGCTGGCCGCCCAGGAACCCGCACCGACGATGACTCTGCAGGAGGCCTTGCGTCTCTCTCAGGTGTACAGCCCCCAGCTGGCGCAGAGCCAGGCAACGCTCAACAACGCGGGCGGGACGCGGCAACGCGCCTGGGGATCGTTCCTGCCCAACGTGAGCCTTGGTTCAGGTGCTTCGGTGCAGAGCCAGAACCGCTTCGATCCCAACACGCAGCGCCTGGTGACCGGCAGCAGCGATTCGTACAACGCGTCGCTGAACGCCAACTACCAGATCTTTCAGGGCGGCCGCAAGTTCCACGAGTTGAACCGGACGGAGTCGGCTCTTATCGAGGCCGAAGCCCGACTGGGAAACCAGCGCTTCGCGGTTCTGCTTCAGACCAGCACGCTCTTCCTGAACGCACTCAGGCAGGATGAACTGGTCCAGGTGGCGGAAGCCAGCGTGGCCCGGGCCGAGGAGAGCCTGGAGATCACCCGCACGCAGGTTCAGGTGGGAACGGGGACGCGGTCCGACAGTCTGCGGACCCGGCTGGAGCTGGCCAACGCGCGCCAGAGTCTGCTACAGGCCGAGAACCAGCTGCGGGCGGCCCGATTCGCTCTGGGGCGGCAGGTCGGCGCGGACGGTCCCGTGCTCCCCGTGCTGCCGGAGAACCTGGAGCCCGCCCCCCTGGCCCTGAGCGAGCAGGAGATCATCGCCCTGGCGGAATCGATTTCCCCCGCCGTGCGCGCGGCCACGGCTTCCTCCGCCGTGGCCAATGCGAGCGTGAGCAGCGCCAGGAGTTCGTACCTGCCCAATCTGTCGGTGTCGTCCGGGTATACCTGGGCCAACCAGGACCGGTCGTTCGCCGGCGGCAATCGCAGCTGGAACTTCCGGATCTCGGGGAGCTACCAGCTCTTCGACGGCTTCCAGCGCGAGCAGAACATCTCGCAGGCTTCCGAGAGCCGCAGGGTTGCCCGCCTCACGGAGGAGGACGCGCGCCGGGGCGTCAGGCAGGACGTGGACGCAGCGCTCAGAACCCTCGAAACGCAGCAACAGGCGATCGGCATCGCTGCGGAGGCGCTTTTCGTGGCCGAGGAGGACCTGCGGCTCATCCGGGAGCGCTACGCGGTGCAGATGGCGACGATCCTGGACGTGATCACCAGTCAGGTCGCCCTCGACCAGGCTGAAGCCAATCTGGTCTCGGCCCGGTACGACTACATGGTAGCGAAGGCACAACTGGAATCCATTGTGGGGAGGGAACTCTGATGAGGAACAGAGGGCGGAGGGGGCAGAACGGCAGCAATTCCGAAACGAACGGCGTGGTCATCCACACGGAGGACCTGCGGAAGTACTACATCCTCGGCGCGGAGACCGTTCGCGCGGTACGGGGCGTCGACCTCGAGGTCAAGCGCGGCGAGTTCGTCGCGATCATGGGACCGTCCGGGAGCGGCAAGTCCACGTTCATGAACCTGATCGGCTGCCTGGACACGCCAACGCGTGGTGACTACTGGCTGAACGGACGCAAGGTGTCCGAGCTTTCCGACGACCAGCTCGCGCGCGTTCGCAACCGCGATATCGGGTTCGTGTTTCAGACCTTCAACCTGCTCCCGCGCGCGACCGCGCTCCACAATGTCGAGCTTCCGCTCATCTATGCGGGTGTGTCCTCCAGGGAGAGGCGGAAGCGTGCCGAGGAGAAGCTGACTCTCGTCGGCCTGGCGGATCGCATGGACCACAGGCCGCCCGAACTCTCCGGTGGTCAGCGCCAGCGGGTAGCGATCGCACGGGCCCTGGTGAACGACCCGGCGCTTCTGCTCGCGGACGAGCCCACCGGGAACCTCGATTCGCGCACCACCATGGAGATCGTGGAGATGCTGGCCACGTTGAACCAGGCGGGACAGACCATCGTGCTGGTCACGCACGAATCCGACATCGCCGCCTGGGCTTCCCGGCAGATCCATCTGAACGACGGGCTGGTCGAGCGCGACTTTGAAAACGAAGGAAAGGTCAACTGATGAAGAGTGTCGACCCTGGCAGAACGGTGATGGCGCTGGGCGCTGCCGCGCTCCTCGCGGGGCTTGTGGGCTGCGAGGTGCAGGAGGAGCCGACCGGGGACATCGCCGTTCAGACGGCACCGGCCGAGATCCGCGATCTTCGCATCACGGCGGAGGCAACCGGAGAGCTGGAGCCCGTCCTGAGAGTGGAAGTCAAGTCCAAGGCATCGGGCGAGATCCTGGACCTGTTCGTCGATTCGGGCGACGAAGTCGAGCCGGGGACGTTGCTGGCTCGCGTGGATCCGCGTGACGTTCAGAACGCGTTCGACCAGGCCACGGCCGACCTCGACGTGGCACGCGCCAGGATCGAGATCGCGCGCGCCCAGGAACGCCGCTCCAGGGAGCTCCTGGACTCCGAAGTGATCACCGCGCAGGAGTACGAGGCGCGGCAGCTGGAGTTCGCCAACGCGCAGGCTGCGCATGTGCGTGCCGAGACCAACCTCGAACTGGCGACGCTGAGGCTCGAGGACGTGACGATTCGCGCGCCCCTGGCCGGGACCATCCTCGAGAAGCAGGTCGAGTTCGGCCAGGTCATCCAGTCGGCGTCCCAGAACGTGTCCGGCGGCACCCCCCTCTTCATCATGGCGAATCTCGACGACATGCGCGTGCGCACGCTCGTGGACGAAACGGACGTGGGCCAGCTGGGCGCCGGAATGGCGGCCACGGTGACGGTGGAGGCCTTTCCCGACCGGACCTTCCAGGGCGCGATCGAGAAGATCGAGCCGCAGGCCGTGGTCGAGCAGAACGTGACCATGTTCCCGGTGATCGTGCTGCTGGACAATCGGGCCGGACTGCTCAAGCCCGGCATGAACGCCGAGGTCGAGGTGCTGGTGGACGAGCGGCTGGCCACCCTGACGGTGCCCAACAACGCGGTCGTCCAGCCCCAGGAACTCGCGCCCGCGGCCGAGGTGCTGGGATTGGACCCGCAATCGGTTTCGGTCGACAGAAGCGCGTGGGGCGATCTGATGGCCGAGGCCGCAACCAAAGCGGGAGTTTCGGCGGGAAGCAGAATGGCGGGGGCCGGCGGGATGGCGAACGGGGCCATGCCGGGCGGCGCGGGTGCGGGCGGGAACCAGATGGCCGACATACGGGCCGCGATGGAGTCGGGAGACATCAGCCCGGATTCGGCGCGGGCGCTGTTTTCGGCGATGCGCGCGCAGCGAGGCGGTGGCCAGCGGCCAGCCGGGACGTCCGAAGAGGCGACGCCCGGGGCCAACGGGGATGACCAGGCCGAAGCCGGTCAGGCTGGACAGGGCCGGCTCCCGGGTGGACAGCCGGGTGGTCGTGGCGGTGCGGGGCGCGGATTCGGGGGCGGGATGATGGCGGCGATGGGGGGTTCCAGCGGAGACCCCGCTTTCCGACCCGCGGTGGCGTTCGTCGTCGACGAGATGGGGAACATCGAACCACGTCCGGTTGTGATGGGCGTGAGCGACTGGGACTACGCCGAGATCCTCGCCGGGCTGGAAGAGGGGGAACAGCTTGCGCTGATCGGTGCGGCCCAGCTCCAGGCGCGACAACAGGAGCAGATGGAGCGGATGCGGGGACGGTTCCGGCCCTTCTAGCGGAGAAGAGCGCATGTTCATCCTGAGGGAAATCGTGATGGTGGCGATGGCGTCGATCCGAGCCAACGCGCTGCGCTCCGGGCTCACCACGCTGGGCATCGTCATCGGCACCGCGGCCGTGATCACCATGGTGGCGCTGGGGGAAGGGGCGCAGCGCCAGGTGCAGGAACAGATCGAGAACATGGGGACCAACATCCTCACGGTTCGCCCGGGCCAGGGGTTCTTTCGCGGCGTGGCCAGCGGAAGCCGGCGCCTCGAGGAAGACGATGCCCTCGCGCTTCGCGACCAGATCGGTCACGTGTACGAGATCGCGCCCGAGATCGAGAGCCGGTACCAGGTGACCTACGCGCGCTCCAACTCCTCGAACTCGATTGTCGGCACCTGGCCTTCCTTCTTCTCGCTCTACAATCACGAACTCGAACACGGGCGCTTCTTCGACGAGGGAGAGGTCCAGGGACGCCGGCGCGTGGCCGTCCTCGGTTCCAATGTGCCGGATGACCTCGAAACTCCCGGCGGACTGCTCGTGGGCCGCACGATCCAGATCCGGGGGATCCCCTTCGAAGTGATCGGCGTGCTGAGGGAGAAGGGCGGGGCGATGTGGATGCAGCCCGACGATCAGATCTTCATCCCCCTGTCGACCGCGATGTACCGGGTCATGGGGGGCAGGGACCGGTTGCGGTCGATCTACGTGGCCGCCCCCTCGCCCGATGAACTCGATCCAGCGTGGGCCGAGATCGACCGCGTGATTCGACGTGAGCACCGCATCCTCCCCACGGAAGAAGCCGACTTCAGCATCCAGCAGTCCTCCGACATCCTGGAGACGTTCAACGAGACCACGCAGACCTTCTCGCTGCTGCTCGCCGGCATCGCGGGGGTGAGCCTTCTCGTGGGCGGGATCGGCATCATGAACATCATGCTGGTCAGCGTGACCGAGCGGACCCGTGAGATCGGCGTGCGCAAGGCGCTGGGAGCGACCCGCAAGACGATCCTCTTCCAGTTCCTCGTCGAGGCGCTGGTCCTGTGCGTGCTGGGCGGCATTCTCGGCGTCGCGGGCGGTTTCGGCGCCGCCGAACTGATTACGCGACTCTATGGATCGAGTACTGCCGTGGCCGCCGAAGCCGTGGCCGTCGCGCTGGGATTCTCTGCGGCGATCGGGCTGTTCTTCGGGATCTGGCCGGCCAGGCGGGCCTCGATACTGGATCCGATCGACGCGCTGCGCTACGAATAGCGCAGCGGGCCCGGGTCGGGCCTATCCCGGAGGGTAGGTCAGGTCCAGCTCCTCGCCGCGGCGCACCACGGTGATCACGGTGGGCAGAACAGCCAGCGCCAACGCCGTCCGCAGTTCGGTCAGTGACCCAACCGGCTGTCCGGCAACGGCCAGAATGACGTCTCCCCCCTGGAAGCCGGCTCGGGCGGCCGGACTCATGTGCAGCACGTCCGTGACCAGCATCCCCGAGGCCACGCCCACGAAACGGGCCAGCTCCGCCGTGAGACCGCGCACCTGGATTCCGCCGAGCACCATCGGGTGGCCCAGGGTAAAGGGGGTCAGCGCGGGCGCCGTGCTCGTGTCCACCACCTCGATCGCGGCACGCAGATCGCCGCCGCCCCCGGCGACGGGAGGAGTGAATTCCTGCTCGCCCACTCTGCGCATTTCTTCCGTCTCACGCCGGAGTTCGGCGTCCGCGCGTCTGACCGTGACGGAGCTCCGCCACCTGGTCTCGATTCGTGCCTCGGCCGCACGCAACCTTTCACTGGTGCTCATGAAGCTGATGACCACGGAGTCGTTGGGACTGCCCTCGACCACCAGTTGCAGGATTGAGTCCACGGTCTTGGCGAAGCGTGCCCGGATGGTGTCGAAGCGGGCCACATCGAACGGTGCTCCGGGCCGCTGGTCGGCGATGATGGTCACGTCCGCCGTGGTCCTGCCCCTCATCAGCCCCACCATGAAGGGCTGGCCGGGTTCCAGTTCGGAGACGGCGTTCAGCCAGTCGTCGTAGCTGGTGAGGGGGGTGCCGTTGGCGGCGACGATCAGGTCCCCGGGCAATACGCCGCTCCGGTGAGCAGGCCCGGTGACGTAGATGTCGGCGACGAGCAGGGCAAAGGCCTGGTCGCCGGGAAGCGTGGACGCCGCCGCGCGGACGCCGATCCAGGCCCGGTTCTGCTCCGGTGCGAGGGATTCCTGGGCGTGGCCCGGCCCCGGTAGTGCGGCGCCAAGGGCGCCGAGCAAAGCCAGCGAGCGAAGCGTGGTCATCAGTGCCAGGCGTCCAGGCTGATCTGGCTGAGCGTCTGCTGCCGCTCCATCAGCGCGTTCACGTAGAGGACGTTGAAGAACTCGTCGTCGGGCGACTCCTGCACGGCTACCTCGCCCGCTGCGACCAGGGCCTCGAGTCCCGCCAGCCGAGCGGCCGGATCCCGGCGCTGCTGTTGCCCGTTGACCGCATGGAAGAGTTCCTGGTGTCGACGGTAGGCTCGCCTCCACTCCCGTTCCGCCTCTTCGACCGCCCGGCGGGCGTCGTCGAGCGATACGGGCGTGGCAAGCGCGGAGGCGTCCGGACTCGCCGAAGCCTGTTGCGGCGCGTTCCCGTCGAGACCCGGCGCCGCCGCGGTATACCAGCCGAACGCCGTGCCGCCGATGAAGAGGACGAACGCCGCGGCGATCTGCATCCACTTTCGCCAGATGCCCGCGCCGGGGACGTGTCCCCTGATCAGGCCGGTCGTGACAAGTTCCTGTTCCAGTTCGTGCCATCCACCGGGTGGCGGCAGTATCGCCGGGAGGTTGCGCAGCGACCGGGCCTGGGCCTTCAGTGCCTCCAGTTCGCGGCGCAGTACGGGATCACCGTCCAGCACCGCCTGCTCCTGCGGGGTCGGCTGCTCGTCGACCAACCGCGCCAGATCTTCAAGTTTCAAACGCTCCATGCTTCGACTTCCTTCGGACTGGGTTCGAATCCGCGCAGCATGCGGCGCATCTTCGCTCGCGCCTTGAACAACTGTGACTTCGAGGTGCCCGCGGTCACCCCGAGGGCGGTCCCGATCTCTTCGTGTGTGTATCCTTCCACGTCGTGGAGGATCAGGACCTTGCGCATCCCTTCCGGGAGCAGGTCCAGCGACTCTTCCAGCTTGCGCTTCAGGAGGGCGTCGCCCATGCGCGGTGCCACGGCGATCTCGTCGGGTACCGATACTTCCCGCATGCGCCGGGTCTTGGCTTTTCTGATCGATTGCAGCGCCGAATTGACGGCGATCCGGTGCAGCCAGGTCGAAAAACGGGCGTCGCCCCGAAAGGTGGGCAGCGCCCGAATCGCCCGTATCCAGGCTTCCTGCGCATAGTCCTGCGCGAGATCGTCGTCCCCGGCTATGCGCCGCACCACGGCGAACACCCTTGGCGCGTATCGGTCGTAGAGGGCGCGGACGGCCCTGCCGTCTCCGTCACACGCCCGGCGAATGAGTTGCGCTTCCATGTCTCGGGATCCGGTTGTGGCGCTCGGCGGTCGGTTCAATGCGGGATCCTCCATGTCTTTTCCACGGATGACTCCACGCTGCCCCCCGCACGAGTCGTGGCGCATTACCTTTCTTGCGGTCGTGACTTCTGATGTACGGTAATCAGAGAATGGTTGCCCGCGCCAAGGCGAACCATTCAACCCGGTCCTCCGACTACGAGAAACCCCTCGATGCCATCTGACACGTCCCCATTGCCCGGAGCCGCCTTCCTGCAGTGCACGGCGACGGACGAGATCTTCGATTCGGAACAGCTGATCGGTCTTTCGCCCGCCGGCAAGCCGCTGTTCGCCCGGTACGACCTGGGGGCGCTGCGGGACCGGTTCACCCCCGGGGCCCTGGTCGGTCGCGCTCCCATCCTGTGGCGGTACGAGGAGGTCCTGCCGGTGCGTGACCGGGCCTTCCGGGTCACGCTGGGCGAGGGTTTCACCCCGCTCGTCGACTCGCCCCGCCTTGCCCGCCGATTCGGAGTGCGGAGACTGTGGGTCAAGGACGAGGGCCAGAACCCCACGGGTTCCTTCAAGGACCGGGGACTGTGCATGGCGGTGTCCCGCGCCTTCGAACTCGGAGCACGTGAACTCGCGATCCCGTCCGCCGGGAATGCGGCCGGATCGAGCGCGGCCTACGGAGCCGCGGCGGGCCTGCCCGTGCATGTCGTGGTGCCGGAGGACACGCCGCTGCCCATCCTGGCCGAGATCCGGGCCCTGGGTGCCGACCTGGCGCTCCTGGACGGTCTGATCAGCGACTGTGGCCGCGTCGTGCGTCAGCGCTGCGACGAGGACGGCTGGTGGGACCTCTCCACCCTGAAGGAGCCGTACCGGGTGGAGGGGAAGAAGACCATGGGCTACGAGCTCTTCGAGCAGCTGGGCGGCCGGCTCCCCGACGCGATCGTCTACCCGACGGGAGGCGGCACCGGGCTGATCGGGATGTGGAAGGCCTTCGGCGAGATGGAGGAACTCGGATGGATCGGGTCCGGGAGGCCGCGGATGTTCAGCGTGCAGTCCACCGGATGCGCGCCGATGGTCAGGGCGTGGGAGGAGGGCCGCGAAGAGGCGGGGACGTGGGAGGATGCGGTCACCTACGCCGCGGGCCTGCGCGTGCCGGGAGCCGTGGGCGACTTCCTGATCCTGCGCGCGATCCGCGAGTCGGAGGGCGGCGCGGTGGCGGTGCCCGACGCCGAGATGAAGGAGTGGGTGGGGATCATGGGAGCCGATACGGGGATCTTCGCGGCGCCCGAGGGGGGAGCGACGGCGGCCGCCGTGCCCCGGCTCATGGAGATGGGCCTGATCGGCGCCAACGACGAGGTGGTCCTCTTCAACACGGGCAGCGGGCTGAAGTACGTGGGGATGGAGCCGGCTGGCCGGTCCGATCAATAGCCGGGATCCCAGCGGTAGCTGATCTCGGGAAGCGGAATGAACGCTCCCCGCGGGGGGCGCCGGTCTTCGGGGTCGGGACGCTTCACCAGGAGCGCACGGTTGAAATGGAGCGCCGCGCCGACCGCATGGCCGGATGCGATGTTCCAGTCGAGTCCGATGGGAAAACGGGCGATGATGCCGAATCCGGTCCCGGTCTCGCTACCGGCCACGATCCCCCAGAGACCCAGCCCCCCATAGGGTTCCACCGCGTATGAGCCCACGTACTGCTTGCCCGTCAGCGCCAGGCTCAGGTCGCGAAAACGCCATGTGCCCGCCTGGATCTCGAGTCCCTGGTGGGACCATCGGTACTCGGCGACGATAGCCGCGAACCCGGCGCCGCCGAGCGATACGCCAAAGCGGTATTGGGCGGACGCGCGAGCGCTCCCCGCCAGTACCGCGATCACGAGGGCGAGGCACAGCGTTCGCAGGGGCATGTCGCGGAGTATACGGGTTGCGGGCGTTCGATTCCAGAGCGTGGCGGCAGGTGCGGCTTGACCACGGAGCGCTGCGTGTCATTTTGGTGCTCCACGGCTATTGATGCTTCGTCTGCCGACGGGGGGTTCGCGATGAAGGGGAAGGGGCGGTACTCCAGGTGCGTCGTCGCCGGGCCTCTGTTCGCGGCACTCGTGACGGCTTGCGAGGTGTCGCCCGGGGCGACCGCCGACGCCGAGCCGCTCCCGTCCGCCGCCCTGTCGCAACTGGCCCCCGACTCCCTGCGTGAGCGCGTTCTCACCGAAGGGGCCGTGTATCGCTTCGTGTGGTCGGCCCGGGGCCCCTGGGCGATGCATCTGGTATCGGCCGAGTTGTCGCGCTGCGATCTCGACCTCGTGGTGGTCCCGGCCACCGGCCCGGACGGCGCGACCCGCACCCGGTCCGCGGTCACCGGGATGAGGCCCGCCGCGCCGCTCGAGGCCCTGGTGGGCGTCAACGGTGACTTCTTCCGCCTGGACAACGGTGCCCCTCTCGGGTCCGAGGTCACCGAATCGACCACCCACCTCTCGACGCGCCCCGCTCTGGCCTGGGACGCGGAGCGGGTGCCGTGGATCGGCGTTCCCGTCCAGGCGGGCGATCGGATGGCGTTCGGACCGGATACGGTCGGGCCCGGGGGCGGGAGCGGCGGGATACACGTCGTCGGAGGCGATCCCGAACTACTTGATGGCGGCAGCGTGGTGGCCGACCTTGCCGTTACCGATCGCCCCTCCTTCGCCGCCGCGAGGCATCCCCGGACCGCGGTCGGACTCGATACGGAAGCGGGACTGCTGTGGCTGGTCGTCGTGGATGGGCGCCAGCCTCCACACTCGGTCGGCATGACGCTTCCCGAGCTGGCGAACCTCTTCCTCTGGCTGGGCGCGGACGAGGCGCTGAACCTGGATGGCGGCGGCTCGTCGGTGATGTCGCTTGGAGCCCGGATCGTCAACCGTCCCTCCGACGCCGAGGGAGAGCGGCCGGTCGCGAACAGCGTCTGGCTGGTGCGCGATCCGCAAGGTTGTGCGGCCCCGGACCAGCCTTAGTCAGCGGCGGTCCACCGCGAGCGACAGGCCGAGATAACCGCCGCGGTCGGGGCCGGGCTCGAAGTACCGTCCGCCGAAAGCGTTCACGACGACCGACGTGGCGTAGCGCACATTCGTGAGATTGGTAATGCCGACGAACGGCGAGAGCCGCAGGGTTCCGGCGGCGATCTCCGAGGCGCCGAAGCGGAGGTCGACCAGGGTGAAGCTGTCGGCGATCGCATCGTTGGCGTCGTTGGCCGGCACATCGTCCCGTGCCTCGAGACGGAGTTCGCCGAACCAGGGGCCGCGGTGGGCCCGCAAGCCGGCCTCCAGCCGATGGGGTGCGATTCCGGGGATGCGGTTGTCGGCGAAGTCGTCGCCGCCGACGGAGAACTCGGTGAAACGCGCATCGACGTAGCCGTAGGTGAGCCGGACGCTGAGAGACGACGACAGCGCGGTCCGGGCCGAGGCTTCGAAGCCGCGCAGCCGCGAACGGCCGACGTTGCGGTAGAAACGGCGCGACGGTGCGCTGGGGACCTCGAAGGGCACCAGCTGGTTGGTGAGGTTCGACGAAAACGCGGCCAGATCGTAGGCGACCCCGCCGCCCAGGTCGCCGCGCAACCCGCCCTCGACGGTCCAGCCCCGCTGCGGTTCCAGGTCGGGGTTGAACCCGCCCGCGCGGTTGGGCTGGTTGGCGAGTTCGGTGGTGGTGGGGGTCTCGAAGGAGCGCGCGACCGAGGCGAACAGCCCGTGTCTGCCCAGATCGAGGTGGAAGCCGAGCGAGGGGCTCAGCCCGCTCATGCCGCGGGTGCCGGAGTCGTCGGGGTTGTCGGCAGCGGTGAAGTTGTCGTCGGCGCGGAAGTTGAAGTGATCGAAGCGCACCGCGCCCACCGCGTCGAGGCGGCCCGCGACGGGAAGGCGGAACTGGCCGAAGAGGGCAGCGGCGCGGACGCGTTCCTGCTGATCGAGCGTGAGTGCGCCCGACTCGCCGCCGTCATTCCTGAAGTTCAGGCGGGCGTCGCTCATCACTTCGCCCTCCATCCCGAAATCGACTCGGCCAACGCCCGACGCGGTTTCCCATTCACGTGCCAGGGCAGCCCGCACGCCGCCGCCGTTCCTGTCCAGGTCGATGACCGCGCTCGGAATCGGGTTGTCGAGTTCGCGTCTGACTCCGTAGGCGGAAAAGGTGCCTTCCAGGCCGCCCATCGGTCCCTGCCAGCTGACCCCGGCCTGACCCTGCCGAACATACTTCCGGGTGCCCCTGCGGACGTTGAAGCCCCATGCCTCGTTGCTGCCCTCGTCGAAGAGCGCCGCGGGCAGCGAGCCGGCGTTGAGGGCGTCCAGGTCGAGGCCGCTCAGCTGTACCCTGAGGAGCCCGCCGCCCACCGACGAGGCGACCCCGGCGTTCACGGTCGTGCGCGTGGCGCGGCTGTAGGGATCGTCTCCCATGTCCAGGGGGTTGTTGCGATAGCCGTCGAACTGGTGCTGTGCGATGCTGGCCCGGAAAGCGAGGTTGTCGGCCGTTCCCGAACCGGTGGCCTGCAACCGCAGCAGGCCGTCCGAGCCTGCCACGACCGAGGCCTGCTGGCTGTAGGGTCCGGCATACGGCGTGGCGCTCTCGAAGAGGATGACGCCGCCCGCACCGTTGCCGTACAGGGCCGCGGCCGGACCGCGCAGCGCCTCGACCCGACCCAGAGAACCGATGTCGAGGTGGTCGAGGGTGGTCTGCCCGTCGGGCAGCGTTGCAGGGATTCCGTCCACCAGGATCTTGATCCCGCGCACGCCGAATTGCGCCCGGGCGCCGAAGCCGCGTATCGAGATGCGCTCGCCCATCGCGGGGTTGTAGCGGTTCTGAACCCGCACCCCGGGAAGACTGTGCAAGGCCTCTTCGATGAAGAGTCCCGTGTTGCCCTCGGACAGGACGCTTCCCGCGAGCACCGAAGCCGAGAACGGAAGGCGGTCGAGACGGACCGGCGACCTCAGCACCGTGACAACGATCGGTGCGAGCTCGACGGTGTCTTCCGCCTCGGTCTGCGCGTGGGCCGTCCCCGAACCGAGGACCATTGGCGTGGTGCAGGCGAGGACGGCAAGCGCGCGAAGGGGTTTTCCGGTCCGGGCCCTCGAGGGTGCCCCGGCAAGGGCGGATGTACGGTCCGCCGTGAAGTGAGGTGATCTGCTCAACGCTCGATCCTGTGGTCGATGGGGTTCAGGCTGTGGGGACGGGTTGGACCCGGCAACGGCTCAACGTACAGTCTGTGGGGAGACAGAGGGCAATAGCCAGTTGGACTCGACCCGCAGATCAAGCGTCCGCACGGGTGCCTCGGAAGGGATGACCAACGTCGCTCCCTGCAATTCTGCCAGGTCCCACAACGGCTCTCCGCTTGACGCGTCCAGTTCGACGTCCGCATCGAAGCCGACCACGGATATGCGCAAGTCGATGTCCACCGGAAGCCAGCACGCCCGGTAGTACCCATTGTGGTCGGTCGGGAACACGGCGCCGCCGTAGGCGACCCTGATGGCGGCGCCCGCCGAGGATGGCTCCGTGAGCCGGCTGATGTCGAACGAGCGCAGCAGAACGCGGACCATTGCGCCCGGCAGCCCCGCGCCCGTGCTGTCGGTCACCTGTCCCATCAGGATGCCGTCGTTCGCAAAACTGTCGCCGTGAGCGGTGATCGTGCGCTCGTCCGGCTGCTCTTCGTCATGGCACAGACTGTTGGCAATCCTGGTGATGGTCGGTGCGACGAAGTTGATTTGCGCGGGCGTCGTCGCTCCTTCCACCACCTCTACCTCGAAGGGTTTGGGGATGTAGGAGTACGGTTCCAGGTAGGGGTGCGAGAAGTTCACGGAATAGACACCCGGCTGAAGGTGGACCAGCTCGAATCTTCCGTCCGTGGAAGTGACGGCCTCGCTCGCCAGTCCCTCGATGTACACCCTTGCTCCGGCAAGACCGCCGCGCAGGCTGTCGAACACGACCCCGGCAATGCGGCCTCCGGGATCGGCCTGCAGCACCGTGCCCTCGTTCCCGTGCACCCGCAGCACGTCACCCCCGTGAACGGAGATGCCGTCCAATACCGACTCGGCCCGCCGGGTGAATGGGTTGGTGGTCACTCGCGCGCGGGGCACCCTGATCCGCCACGAGTCGACGATCCAGGTGCCGTTGGGCAGCGCCTGGAACTCCACGGTGCCCCCGGCCGCAGCGGCCAGGAGCGCATCCGGCAGGTTCAGGTTCTCGTAGAAGAAGTCCAGCCTCTCGAGTTCGGACGTCGCCGGATCGATCCAGAGGGTGCCGGAGATCTCCGGGAGATTGCGCCCGGGGACGGGCTGGAAGGCGAGGCCGATCAGTCCCGGTGCACGATTGCCGTCGCGTCTGACCCGAAAGCAATGCGTGTCGAGAAACTCGTCGGACAACAACACTGCCGCGTCGGGCGCCCAGTAGACCGATTCCACCGGGGTCAGCCGGGCGAACCCCTCCTGCATGAGCTCTTCGGCGGGAAGGGAAACGTACGGGGTCTGCCGATAGCCCCCGCCATAGCTGCGGTCCTCCGAGACGACTCTGCGGTTCTCGCGATCCATCTGCCGCTCGATGCCCATCATCTCGTAGCGGTAGTACCCTCTCTCCTGGGTCCACGCCGCCGCCTCCAGCGCCTTCCGGGCCTCGTCCCAGACCCGCGTTACCGCGAGCCCTTCCTCGGGGCGCACCCGGCAGCGGCGCTCACCCTCGGCCTCGATTCCCGCCAGTGAAATCGCTTCGACACGCGCCACGAGGTCGACCAGAACCGTGTCGCCCACGGCGATCTCGAAGTAGTCCGAATACGTGGTGGCGTATCCGATCCGGTCGGCCCTGACCCGGTATCGCCCCTCCGCCGCGGCCATCAACTGATAGAGACCGCTCTGCCGGGTGAGGTTCCGGTCGAGTTGCCGATCGCGGTCATCCACGAGGCTGATCATGGCGCCGCCTATGGCGGTCGCCCCGTCCGTGTCCAGGAGCCTTCCCCGCACGACCTGACCGGTTGCCGCAGAGGCGTTGACGCTCAAGAGGAATAGTAATGAAAACATGACATTATGTAATGCCGACATTACAATAGGTGCGGGTGGGCGTAGCGATCCGACGTGAATGCACCGCCGCTCGATTGTCACACGGGATTCTGCCACACGCCGCTACCTGGGCCGGACCCGCAGATCAAGCGTCCGCAGGGGGACCTCGGACGGGATGATCACCGTCTCTTCCTGCAGTTCGATCAGGTCCGTCAGATTGTAGCCGACCTGTAGCCGGGCCGGATCCAGCTCCTCGCCGGGGTTGACGACCGAAACGCGCAACCGGGTGTCGACCGGGACCCAGCAGGCCCGGTAGAAGCCGGCCGAGTTCGTCTGGGCGGCGACACCGCTGCGCCCCGCACGAAGCGTCCGCGTGACCACCGAGGTCGGGGACACGTCCTGGCCGACGTCGAAGTCCCGGGAGAGAACGCGCACCATGACGCCCGCGACGGCCGCCCCGGTGGTGTCGGTGACCTGTCCGATCAGGATGCCGGTGTTACGCAGCGTACCGCCGCCCGGCAGGTTCGCGGTGTCCTCCGGCCGCTCCTCGTCGCGGCAGAGATTGTCGACGACCCTGGTCATGGTCGGCGCGGCGAAGTTGATCTGCGCCGGGCTTTCGGCTTCCGCGACGACTTCCACCTCGAAGGGCTCGGGCACGTAGGAGTACTGGTCCAGGTACGGCGCCGAAAACGTCACGGAATACACCCCGGGTTCGAGGTTGGCCAGCTCGAACCTTCCATTCCGGTCGGTCGAGACCTCGATGTCGGTCCCATCGATGTACACGCGTGCGCCGGGGAGCCCGGCTCGCAGGCTGTCGAAGACTGCGCCGGCGATGCGGCCGCCGAGGTCCGTCTCGAGCACCGTGCCCTCGTTGCCGTGCACCCTCAGCACATCGCCCCCCTGCACGGTGATGCCGTCGAGCAGCGACTGCGCCTGTCCCGTCAGCGGGTTGGTCGCGGTGCGGGCGCGCGGCATCCTGATGCGCCAGGAGTCGACGATCCAGGTGCCGTTGGGCAGTGCCGCGAACTCGACCGTGCCGCCGATCGGTCCGGCCATCAACGCCTCGGGGAGATTGAGGTTGCGGTAGCTGAAGTCCAGCCATTCCAGCTGAGCGGTCGCCGGATCGATCCACAGCGTGCCCGAGATCTCCGGCAGATTGCGGCCGCGCACGGGCTGGAAGGCGAGGCCGATCAGCCCCGGCGCCCGGGCTTCGTTCCGCGTGACGTGGAAGCAATGCGTATCGAGGAACTCGTCGGAGAGTAGCACCGCGGCATCGGGCGCCCAGTAGACCGACTCCATTGCGGTCAGGCGGGCGAAGCCCTGTTCCATGAGCTCTTCGGCGGGGAGCGAAATGTAGGGGGCCCGGCGATAGCCTCCGTCGTAGCTCCGGTCCTCGGAGATGACCCGGCGGTTCTCGCGGTCCATCTCACGGGTAATCCCCATCATCTCGTACCGGTAATACCCCCGATCCTGGGTCCACGCCGCGGCTTCCAGAGCCTTCCTCGCCTCGTCCCAGAGCCGCGTCACCGCAAGCCCCTCCTCGGGGCGCACCCGGCAGCGGCGCTCTCCTTCGGCCTCGATTCCCGCCAGCGAAATGGCTTCCACGCGGGCGACGACGTCTACAACGATCGTGTCGCCGGCGGAGACCTCGAAATAGTCCGACCAGGTCGTGGCGTAGCCGATCCGATCGGCCCGGACCCGGTATCGGCCCGGCAGCTCCGTGACCAGCTGGTACAGGCCACTCTCGCGGGTGAGGCCCCGGTCGAATTCCTGTGCGCGGCCGTCCACGAGGCTCATCATTGCGCCGCCTATGGCGGTCGTCCCGTCGATGTCCAGGAGCCTGCCGCGCACGACCTGGCCGCCAGCCTCCGAGGCGCCAGCGCCGATGAGGAGCAGAAACAGGGAAAGACCGATCGCGCCCGGTGCCCAGGAGCCCCGCACTACACGCCTCCAGCTGGTGGTTCTCGGGAATGCAAGGTAACACGGCGCCGCCGGTAGGGGCCAAGCCGCCGACTTGAGGCGCGTCGCCGGTGGGTCTACTTTGGCGTGCCCGCCCGACATCGCGGGGTGCCCAACTTCTTGCAGGAGCACAGGAATGGCAAGTCGACCGTCACGTTTTGCAATGGCTGCCGCGGCTGCGGCGTCGCTCTTCATTCCCTCCCAAGGGTTGAGCGCGCAGGGCACGGGCTACACGCCGGATCTGTACTATGAACTTGTCGGGGTGGGGGATGTCGCCGTTTCGCCCAGCGGGGCCTATGTCGCGTTCACCGTCACCACGGTCGTGGAGGACGAGAACCGGCGTCACCGGGAGGTGTGGCTGCAGCCGCTGTCGAACGGGCGGCCGGACGGGGATCCGTTCCCGGTAACCAGCCCCAACGAGGAATCCAGCGGCCCGCGGTGGTCGCCGGACGGGTCGCTGCTGGCGTTTTCGTCTTCGAGGGACGACGACCCGAACCCGGTGTGGTTCCTGCGCGTGGACGGCCCGGGGGGCGAGGCGTTTCATATCGAGGGCGTGGACGGGCCGCCGGTGTGGTCGCCGGACGGGTCGCAGATCGCGTTCGTGAGGGCGCCCGACGCGGGGGACGCCGCCGCCGACGAGGCCGAAGCGCGCGACCCGAGAGAGGGATGGATCGCGCCCGACGCCGTGAGCCGCACGCTGGACGCCGACCGGTTCGACGGCCGCGTGATCACCTCGATCCGCTACAAGCGCGACGGCCGGCTGTCGTTCCAGCCGCACTACCTGACGCAGGAGAAGCGGCAGATCATGGTGGTCGACGCCGAGGGCGGAACGCCGCGCCAGGTCACGCGTCTTTCCTTCAACGCGGGCGCGCCCGTGTGGTCCGAGGACGGCCGGGTCATCTTCTTCACCGGCGACGAGCGCGAGGACGACGAGCTCGACTCGGAGAACTCGGGCGACATCTGGGCCGTGGACGCGCGCGGTGGCACGGTCCGCCGCCTCACCTCCAACCCGGGGAGCGAAAGCGCGCCGGCCGTCTCTCCCGACGGCGGCACGCTGGCCTTCCTGTCCTCGCCGGCGCGGGGCGCCCAGACGGACCTGATGGTCGCCGAGATCGGGTCGGACGGCCACTTCCGCGGGCAACCGCGCAACCTCACCGCGGACTGGGACCTGAGCCCGGGTGCTCCGACGTGGACCGCCGACGGCACTGCAGTCCTCTTTTCCGCGGGGATCGAGGGGGACAGCCACCTCTTCCGCGCCCGGGCAGCCGCAACCGGGCCGGCCGGCGCCTCCGCAGCACCGGTCGAGCAGGTGACGCGCGGGGCGCGCCGCCTGTTGTCGTTCTCGTTCTCGGGTTCCGGGCGCTTCATGGCGTTTACCGCCACCGACCCGGTCACGCCGCCGGAACTCTACGTGGGCGCGGCGGACGGCTCGACCGAACAGAAGGCGACGCGCTTCAACGACGCCTGGCTGTCGCGCGTGACGCTCATGCCTGCCGAGGAGCTCACCTGGACGGTCGAGGACGGCACCGAGATCCAGGGGTGGGTGGTCAGGCCGGTCGGCTTCCGCGAGGGCGGTTCCTATCCGCTGGTGCTGAAGATCCACGGGGGGCCGCACTCGGCCTACGGCAACACCTTCTTCCCCACCTTCCACGTGCTGTCGGCGGCCGGCTTCTTCGTGCTCTACCCCAATCCGCGCGGCTCGTCGGGTTACGGGCACGACTTCCAGTACGCCACCCGCGGCGAGTGGGGCATCGTCGACCGCGAGGACTACCTGGCCGGCGTCGACGCGGCGCTCGAGGCCTACCCCGAGATCGACCCGGCGCGCCTCGGCGTCTCCGGCGGCAGCTACGGCGGGTTCATGACCAACTGGCTCACCGCGACCACGGACCGCTTCCACGCGGCCGTCACGTCGCGCTCGATCACCAACTGGGAGAGCTGGTGGGGCATGTCGGACGCCCAGGGCCTCACCGAGTACGAGTTCTACGGGACGCCGTGGGAGCAGCGCGACCTCTACCGCCGCCTTTCCCCGATCTCCTACGTCGAGAACGTCACCGCGCCGACGCTGATCATCCACAGCGAGCAGGACTACCGCACCCCCATCGGCGACGGAGAGCAGTGGTTCATGTCGCTCAGGAAGCTCGAGGTGCCGGTCGAGCTGGTGCGCTATCCCCGCTCGTCGCACGGGCTTTCGCGGACCGGCGAGCCGTGGCTGCTGGTGGACCGACTGGAGCGTCTGCGCAGCTGGTTCGAGCACTACCTGATCCAGAACCCGCCCGGGGCACGCGCCGGGGCGGAGGAAGCGCGGCGTTGAGGGGGCGTCGGCTGCCATCCGGTACACAGTGACCGCGTTTCCGCCAATATCGTTCGCAGACCGCCGTGAGACCGCGTTCACGCGCCTGGCGGGCGGATCCATGCTCTTGCCCGCTTCAGAAGTGAGGTACAAGAGCGGCGATTCGGAGTACCGCTACCGCCCCGATTCGGAACTGTTCCATCTCACGGGGTGGGAGGAAGGGGGCGCCATCGCCGTACTGCGCAGCCACGACGCGACGGACCGCTTCGTGCTCTTCGTGCCCGAGCGCGACGAGAAGCTGGAGCGCTGGATGGGCCCCCGCCTCGACCCGGCGGAGGTGAAGGAGCGGTTCGGCGCGGACGCGGTGTTTCCCATCGGCGAGTTCCGGCAGCGGGGACCGGCGCTGCTGGCCGACGGCGACCGGATCCACTACCGCCTGGGCGCGTCGGCGGTGTGCGACGACGTGGTGCGGGACGCGCTGCGCGCCGGGCGGGTGCGGCGGGCACGGAAGGGTGCGGGCGCGTACGTGGTGGTCGATCCGGGGGCGGTGCTCGACGGGATGCGGGTGCGCAAGGACGCGGCCGAGGTCGCGCGCCTGCGCGAGGCGGTGCGGATCTCGGTGGCCGCCTTTCGCGAGGCGCTGGGGTGCGTGCGGGCCGGG